>NZ_KV838580.1:14943-41692 GCF_001838705.1 Staphylococcus sp. HMSC34C02 | reverse complement strand
TCAGTCAGCTACTGCGAATTTGCAAAATAGCTTCGTTAAATTATTTATCTCCCAGCCTCTTTTTTAATAATTTGCGAAAGTTAAATCGGTATCAATTTGACCTTTAAATTGCTGAATCTCCAGTTCATGTCCATCAAGCCATGATTGAAAATTAATTGAAGTCGGGACTTGATTTTCACCTAACGTCATCCAAGCGGTTAAGTTTTGTGGTTCATACATTGAAGTATGTATTGTACCTGACCAACTTCTAAATAATTTGCTGTAAATTTCGAACTTTGGATCATTAAATAATTTAAAGGCTGTATGTTTATCTAGGGATTGTGAAGTTTGAGAAATAGTACGTTCTAATCGTTCACGTGATTCTTTCGTGTAATTTCGATTCTCGTGTGTTAAGACTTCGAAATGATTTGTACATACTTTATCATATCTAACATCAAATGAACGTGGTGTCACTTCAACGATGGCATGATTAAGCTTTTTATCCATTAAAATATAACTAAATGAGCTTCTATGTGGAAGTTCGTTTAAGAATTTAACAGCTTCATCTACATCTCTGCAATATTCTAAAACAAGGCGTCCAATCATATAACATACAAAGCCATTAGCAGGGTGTTTACGATGCATAAAGTTATAGCCCATCGTCAAACCAGCTTCATTCATACCATCCATGCGACCTGTCACTCTAGACGTAGGCCCAATTTGCGCTAGTCCTCCGTCATTAGGTTGGAATAATAAGTATCTTCCATCATATGTGGCAGGATGATAATCATAATTACGGACCATAAAATCCTTACCTTGAAATACAGTACATCCACTTTCTTTTAAATCTGTGAAACGATAATGTGCAAAATTTAATATCATTTGTTTTGTAGGTAGATTCAGTACTTCTTGCATTCCCATAATTTCTTCCCAAATTTGGGGTGCATATGTTTGAAAAACTGAATAAGTTTCATTAACATCTATATCAAAACGAGGCATACGTTTTTTCCATTCACGCTCACGATTTTCTAGTAAAGGCGTTTGTTTAAGCCATTGAGCTGTTTTAACCCCTAAATCAAAATGTGATCCTCTAAACGTCATGATATCTGAATTCACTTGTTGCATGAGAAGGCCTCCTGAAAATTCTAAATATTGTAAAATAGCATTAATTGAAAACTAATATAATTATTATTATACTGAACATGATAGCAAGAAAAATTTAAAAAACAAGGAGGGGTACTATGTTTCAGGACGCTTATTTAAAAGTATATAACAAAGTAAAAGCATGGTGGATGTATTAAACTAATGTACAATTGAAAACTTATGAAGTTTTTGAAATTCATTTTTTAATGATTATTATAAGACAAAAAAGGTATCTATTTAATGATAACAGTAAGTATGATAATATATAATATTGTAAACATACTTATTTCTATTTAGAGGTGAAACATACATGTGGGATTTAATTAAAGGTTTATTCAAATTCTTATTAAGCTTAGTAGTTATTACATCAGTAGTCGTTGGTGTAGGTGTTGTAGCATTTGCTTACATCTTCAAAAAAGACTTTGAAGATATCGAAAGAAAAACGAAAGAAATCGTTTCAGATATTGAAAGTAATAACGCGTAATTTGCGTAACAGTACCAGTAACTTCAATGTTGAGGTTACTGGTTTTTCTTTTTAATTAATGGTTTAGAGCGATTAAGAATAATTGTCATAGTGCCCCTTCTTTTAATAAAATAAAGGTAACTAGAACTTAGGAGGTATACTGATGACAACTAAGGGTTATATCGGTTCATATACGAAAAAAGAGGGTAAAGGGATTTATTTATTCGAATTAAATGAAGATAATGGTCACATTAGTGCTGTTAATACGGGTTATGAAATTGAAGCATCAACCTACCTTGCACAAACCGACGATTATTTATATGCCATTACGAAAGAGGGGACACATTGTGGAGTAGCAGCATTTAAAAAAGATCATTCAGGTGCACTAACATTAATCAATAAATGCTTAGCTTCTGAAGCGGGTACAGGCTGTTATATTTCAGTATCCACAGATCATAATTTCTTGTTTGAAGCGGTGTACGGCGCTGGTATCGCTAGAATATATCAATTAAATAAAGAGACAGGTGAAATTGTGAAGTTAATTCAAGAATTGCACCACGACTATCCACTTGGTAGTCACGAACGCCAAGAGCATTCACATGTCCATTATTTAAATGAAACACCTGACGGTAAATACGTTGTAGCTACGGATTTAGGTACTGATCGTGTTGTCACGTATGAATATAGTAGTGAAGGCTTAAAAGAGTATAAAGTGTCTCAATTTAAAGATCAAGATGGTCCTAGACACATTGCTTTTCATAAGAATGGCGAATATGCATATATTGTTCATGAATTATCTAATTATGTAAGTGTTGCTAAGTATGAGGATGGCGAATTTAAAGAAATAGAACGTCATTTAACGATTCCAGAAGATTTTAATGAAGATACTAAACTAGCTGCTGTCCGATTATCTCATGATCAACAATCGCTATATATTAGTAATCGCGGTCATGATAGTATTGCTGTTTTCACGATTACAGATGATGGTGCTGGACTAAACCCAGTAGAAATTGTTAAAAGTGGGGACCAATTTCCTAGAGATTTTAATATAACTGAATCAGATGACTACTTAGTATGTGCCCATCAAGAAGGAAATTATGACATTACCGTATTCAATAGAGATACACATACAGGTAAATTAACGCCAACAGATAATCAATACAATGCACCTGAGGGTGTACATGTTAGCTTTATTTAATAAACTATATAAATAGCCAGTCTGGGACATAAATAATATAACGATGCTACTTAGCAATTTCGCAGTAGCTGACTGAACTGAGAAGACGCTTAAATCAAGCTTTTCTCAGTTCTAGTCATCCTTGCGGAGGTGGGCGGGGCCCCAACAAAGAGAATTTCGCTAAGAAATTCTACAAGTCAAGCAACTTGGGAGTCGGGGCCCCAACACAAAGAAATCACGAAAGTGATTTTACAAGCAAAGCAAGTTGGGAGTCGGACGACGAATTCAAAAGAATTCTGTCCCGCTCCCTTCTTTTCGAATGAATTTATAAATTTTTAAAAAAGGTTCTAATATATTTAAATTTACCTTTATAGGGTGGATACATTACACTTGAATCTAATCGTGTAGATTTAAAGATATATGACTTACTGTGGCTAAAAGTTTCAAAAGTATATTTACCGTGATATTGACCGATACCAGACATGCCTACACCACCAAATGGTAGTTTAGGATTTGCTAAATGCATTAATGTATCATTGATTGCGCCACCGCCGAATGATAATTCATTTAACACACGGTGTGTACTATTCTCATCTTCACTAAATAAATAGAGACTCAATGGTTTAGCTTTACTTTGCACAATATCGATTGCTTCATTGAAATCATCGTAAGTAATGATAGGCAAGAGTGGACCAAAAATTTCTTCCTGCATAATTTTAGAGTTAGGTGTGATGCCATCTAATAAAGTTGGTTCTATATAGCGCGTTGATGCATTTGTATGGCCACCGAAAATAATATGTTGTTGATGTACGTGAAGTAATTCATTTAAGCGATTAAAATGTTTATCATTGACGATGCGACCGAAGTCAGGGCTTTCCTCAATCGTGTGACCATAAAATTCCTGAATACTTTGTTTAAGCGCCTCAATCAATTCGTCTTTAACTTTCTTATTTACTAATATATAGTCTGGTGCTACACATGTTTGACCAGCATTTGTAAATTTACCAAAACTAATACGATCACTTGCAACTTTGATATTAGCTGTGTCATCTACAATAACAGGAGACTTTCCACCTAATTCAAGCGTAACAGGGACTAAATTTTTACTAGCAGCTTCATATACAATTTGACCAACTTTATCACTACCTGTAAAGAAGATATAGTCGAAAGGTAGTTGAATTAATGTTTGTGTCTCAGAAATACCTCCTTCAACAACAGCTATATAATCTGGTGTAAACACGTCTTCAATAATTTGACGAATGACTGTGGCAACATGAGGTGTTAATTCAGATGGCTTAACAAGCGCTGTATTTCCAGCTGCGATAGCGCCAATTAAGGGTTCAAATACCAATTGAACTGGATAGTTAAATGGACCAATGATTAATACTGTGCCATAAGGTTCCTGCTTAATATAACTTTTTGCAGGAAACATAAATAGAGGGGTGTCAACTTGTTTTGTTTTAGCCCAATTTTTCAATTCTTTACGTGCTGTTTTAATACTTTTTAAAGTAAATCCAATTTCTGTAGCATAGGCTTCAACAGGACTTTTTCCTAAATCTGTTTTAAGCGCATCAAGTAAATCATTTTCATGATTTTTAATGCTTTTACTTAACTGTTTTAACTGATGCTTTCGAAATTTCAAATCTTTTGTTTTATGTGTTTTAAAAAAAGCTTTACTCTCTTCGAATTGTTGCTCGATGGTCGGCAATATATGATACCTCCTAATGAATCCTTTTTAAATTAAAAAACTTTATTAAAATGTATGATGTTATTCATCATATCTATACCCTAAATTTATTTCAATAAAAATGAAGCGGGACTGAATTTTTTTAAATTCGTCGCCCGCTCCTAGCTTGCTTTGCTTGTTGAATTTCTTGATGAAATGCGCTTTGTTGGGGTCTAGCCCGCAAAGATAACTAAAACCGAGAAAAGCATACGCCCTCTCGGTTCAGTTAGCTACTGCGCATTTGCAAAGTAGTATTGTTTAATTAATAATGTCCTAGCCTTACATATATAGGCGGTTAATTAAATACCTAAATGTCTTATTTAGTTAAAGCTTCTGTAATTTGAGGTACCACTTGTTTTTTACGAGAGACAACGCCTGATAAGAATGCCATGCCATCGTCTAGTTGAACTTTAAATGCTTCGCCAACTTTGTCTTTTTCAGCACCTACGACTAAAATTTTAGAGTCACTATTAATAATATCAGTTACGACTAATACAAATAAGTCGTATTTTTCATTTGCACTTGTTTCTAACATTGCTTTTTCAAGATCTTCTTTGCGATCTAAGACTTCGTCAATGTCAACCGTGTTAACTTGTGCAATACGTGTAACATAGTCACCCATATTGAATGATTTAGCGTCCATATCTAATAATTCTTCAGCAGATTTATCCGTTGTAGATGCACCAGCTTTTAACATATCTAAGCCATATTCATCTAAATCAACATTTGCAATGTCTTTTAAATCTTTAGCAGCATTTACATCTTCATCTGTACAAGTAGGTGATTTAAATAATAAGCTATCAGAAATGATTGCTGAAATCATTAATCCAGCAATGTGTGGTTTAATTTCAAATCCACGTTCTTTATACATTTTATAAAGAATTGTAGCTGTACAACCAACTGGTTCTGCTCGATACCAAAGTGGTGAAGCAGTTTCAAAGTTTGCGATTCTGTGATGGTCTACAACGTGTTTGATCTCAGCATCAGAAATTGTTTCAGCACTTTGTTGGAATTCGTTATGATCGACTAAGATAACCTCTTGACCATCTAGGTTATCACTTAATAATTCTGGTGCTTTAACTTCAAAGTGATCTAAAGCATATTGAGTTTCAGGATTAATATCTCCTAAGCGATATGGCGTCGCTTCAGAGTTACCAGTTAATTGTTCAAAATCAGCCATGATTATAGCTGATGCGATTGCATCTGTATCTGGATTTTGATGTCCAAAAATATAAGTTTTTGCCATTGTTATTATCCACCCTTATCATTTGATTTTTCATCTTATTTTATCATGTTTTATTTAGGAACATCTACCTCTGCGCCTAATGAGTTTACAAAATGTCCCAAAGCCCACACATGACCATTTTCATTGAAAGAAGCAACACCATCTTTAGGAATAGTGATGTGATATCCTAAATTATATGCTGATACGGCAGTATGGAGAATGCAAATATCTGTACATACACCTACAATTTCAATATCTGTGATATTTCTTTCACGTAATAGGCTATCTAAAGGCGTACCGTAGAAAGAATCATAGCGACGTTTATCTAGATAATGAACATTCTCGCATTCTTTAAAATTATCATAAAATGATTTAACCTTACCATACAGGTCGCGCCCTGATGTGCCCTCAATATTATGAGGAGGGAATAACTGCGTCTCAGGGTGGAAAGGATCATTTTCATAGTGTAAATCCATCATAAAGAAAATATCTTGGTCATGTGACTGAAACGTTTCAAGACGGTTTAGGATAAACGTTTCGATATCTTGACCGGGTTTACCACATGTTAAGCGGCCATCATCTGCAATAAAATCATAAGAATAATCTACAACGATAAGTGCTTTTTTAGTCATGAGCTATCATCCTCTCGAATAAATGTTTGAGGTATTTAAAAATTGTATAATTATATAGAAACGATTAAATGATTACCTCATTAATCATTACATATATTATAGCTAATCCCATTCTAAAATGGTACATAGCCTATAGATTTAAAGATTGGAAAGTTGAGATAGGGGATACGATATGTTAATTAATGCTCAAGATTATGGACTAAAAGGACATAATAAACGCAAAGACACGAAAGCAATACAGCGCGCATTGAATAAAGCAAGATATGGTGAACACACTGTGTTTATACCGAGTGGTACGTATCATATTTCGAAAGCACTCATTATTTACGGTGCAACGACACTATTACTTGAAGATGATACCACGTTGCTAAGATGTGGTAAGGATGCCCTTTTAAAAAACGGACATCGCTTTGGCTTTTATAAAGGATATCAAGGAAATGGTCAGATTTATATTAAAGGTGGAACATTTGATATGAATGGTGGTCAATTTCCGTATAATAATACTGCAATGTCAATTGGACATACGGAAGACATTCAACTGATTGGTGTTACGGTATTAAATGTCGTAGGTGGACATGCTTTAGATGCCTGTGGTATTAATGGCTTATATATCAAGAACTGTCATTTTAAGGGATTTAATGATTTTGATGGCGACCGCTCATTTTCAGAAGCGATTCAATTGGATATACAAGTCCCAGGTGCATTCCCTAAATTTGGCACGACAGATGGAACCATTACTAAAAACGTTGTTATCGAGAATTGTTATTTCGGTGATTCTGAAGACCAACACATGCGCCCATGGAATAGAGCGATTGGCTCGCACGCAAGTAGATATAATAAATTCTATGACAATGTGCATATTAAAGATAATTGTTTTGATGGAATGGAAGATTATGCATTAACACCTCTTAAAGCTAAAAACATGATTATATCACGCAATGAATTCAAAAATTGTAAAGGTGGTATTCGATTTTTAGGTGTGAAAGATGGAAAGAATGCTGCTGACCCTAACACAGGCTTAGTTATGCCATCTCAAGCAGGTGAAAACTTCAGTGTAATTAGTAATCATTTTAGTGGGAAAATGAAAAAAGATGCCATTCATATTAGAAGTTATAATGATGTAAAACATCAGAAAGTATTTATTGCAGGGAATTCGTTTGATGATGCATCACAAACGATACATTTAGAGGATATAGCTGACCTGACTTTAAATCAGGATGAGGACATCACAATTAGGAAAATAAATATAGAATAAAACAGTTTGCAAGTAGGACAAAATGGGAGTGGGAGTGGGACAGAATTCTTTTAAATTCGTCGTCCCACTCCCAGCTTGCTTAGCTTGTAGAATTTCTTGATGAAATTCTCTTTGTTGGGGCCCCGCCCGCAAGGGTGACTAGAACTGAGAAAAGCTTGATTTAAGTGCATTTTCAGTTCAGTCAGCTACTGCGAATTTGCAAAATAGCATCATCATATTATTTATGTCCCAGGCTCACGCCTAATTTCTATTGGCGATTGAATGCGCCTATAATTTTAACGCTGAAGTCCAATGTTTCTAAAATTGAAATAACTTTATCAAGTTCTTCACTTTTACCTATATCGGTTTGAACAAAGAAACGATACATACCTAGTTGTGTCTTAAGTGGTCTAGATTCTATCCATGACAAATTAATATCAAATAATGCAAAAGTATTGAGTATACTAGCTAACAGGCCAGCTTTGTCATGTTTCGGTGTGATTAATAACAACGTGCTAGTAGCTGTTTCACTATAGTGTTCATCACTTTTAACAACTAAAAAACGCGTAACATTATGCGGATAGTCTTGAATGTGTGCATCAATTGGTTCGAAACCATACGCTTCGCCACTACCTAGTGGCGCAATAGCAGCAACATGTGTATCGATTTTCTCCAAACTTTGTATTGTACTGTCGACATAATCATATAAGAAATGATGTCGGTGTATATATTGGCTCGTCTGACTAATCGCAGGTGCGATAGAATATACCTTTTCAATGTCCTCCAGTGAAGTGCCTTTAAGCGCGTATAGGCCAAAATTTATATCTAAATGAATTTCACCATGAGCATAAATGTCTTCTTGCGCAAGCGCATCTGCAACAATATTAATTGTTCCTTCAATTGAATTTTCAATAGGGACGATACCCACAGCATTGCTATGACTGTTAACTGCTTTAATTACCTCATAGAGATTGGATTTAGGAGAATATGTAACCTCTTCCTCTGATAAATAAGTTTTAGCTGCTAAGTATGAAAAAGTCCCTTTAGGGCCTAAATAATATAAACGCATCTTTGTTCATCACCTCGAATGATTGAACACTAGTGGAACGGACACTTAATTGACTGTGATGTCTTATAGTGAAAATTAGGATCCTTGATTTCATTATTATAACCATGATGATAGTTTGAAGTAAGGGTTGGTGAAAGTGGTGGTGCTAACCATGACCATTTTCCTGTAACATCACGATGATGAGCGTGTTCTTTTTCTTCAAATAATTGAAATTGTTTAGATGCAGTTAGATGATCTACAATTGAGACACCTTGAGATTTGAATGAATGATACACTGCATAATTTAATTCAACTAGCGTTCGATCTTTATTAAAAGAATTATTCTTAAGTGTATCAAATTCAAACGCTTCTGCAACACTTTCAAGTAAATTATAGCGGTAAGGGTCTGTGAAATTGCGCACTGCAATTTCAGTTACCATATACCACCCATTAAATGGAGCAGTTGGATACGTGATACCACCAATTTTTAAATCCATATTCGAAATAATAGGAACACCGTACCATTTTAAATTTAGTTGTTTCAATTTTGGGTACTGATCATGTTCTATATTAACTTCTTTTACTAATTCATGGGGTAACTCATATAGTTTAATTGAATCATTAGGTAACTGGTATATGAGTGGTAGTACATCAAAGTCTGTGCCTGCACCTTTCCATCCTAAATGTTCGGCCAATTGTGTTACTTCTCGTTCAGATGGATCACCACAATGTTCATAGCCTGCATACCTAATAAGTTGATTATTAAATATACGTGGTGCTTGATCAGGTGAAAAAATCGTTATATAAGGTTTGATTTTACCATCATTCGTTGCATATTTTAGATGATGGTTGATAGCATTAATAAAATCATGCTCATTGTCAACATTTCTTGCATCTTCTACATAGAGAGAATCCCAGAATAAGCGCCCAATACAACGATTAGAATTACGCCAAGCAAGTTTTGCACCATACGCTAATTCGTCAAACGTATGTGTATATGTGCCTGTATGTTGGATCTCTTCTTCTATTTCTTTTAATCTATTATCCCGTTGCGATGCATTGTAATTAAGTTCGTGATACATCGTTTCGATAAAACGTCTCGCTTCTTCTAATAACATAAGACCACCTCGGTTCATATTATAATCTAGACAATCAATTAACTCATTCAATTACATATATTGTCACGAATTTGTCTAATTGATATATTTTTTATTTTAAAAGTATCAATAAGATGTGAATACGCACTTCTAATGAATTATGATAAAATGTACTAAAACATCGTTAGGAGAGATTATGGTGTATCGATACGAAGATGACAGTTTAATGTTACATAATGACTTGTATCAAATTAATATGGCAGAAAGCTATTGGAATGATGGTATTCACGAACGAAATGCAGTATTTGACTTGTATTTTAGAAATATGCCTTTTGAGAGTGGCTATGCAGTATTTAATGGATTAAAAAGAGTAATTCAATTTATAGAACATTTTCATTTTAGTGATTCTGATATTGCGTATTTACAGTCGATTGGTTATAAAGATGATTTCTTGAATTATCTAAAGAACTTAAAGTTCACTGGTAATATACGTTCAATGCAAGAAGGTGAATTGTGCTTCGGTAATGAGCCATTACTTCGAGTAGAAGCACCATTAATTCAAGCACAACTTATAGAAACAGTATTATTAAACATAATTAACTTCCATACGTTAATTTCAACTAAAGCAAGTCGAATCCGTCAAGTTGCACCTGATGATACTTTAATGGAATTCGGAACACGACGTGCACAAGAAATGGATGCAGCACTATGGGGGGCACGTGCTGCCTATATTGGCGGTTTTGATTCTACGAGTAATGTGCGATCAGGTAAATTATTTGGTATACCTGTTTCTGGTACGCATGCACATGCACTCGTTCAGACATATGGTGATGAGTATAAGGCGTTTAAAATCTATGCAGAACGTCATAAAAATTGCGTTTTCTTAGTAGATACGTTCCATACATTGAAATCCGGTGTGCCTACCGCAATTAAAGTGGCTAAGGAATTAGGGGATAAAATTAATTTCATTGGGATACGTTTAGATTCTGGTGATATTGCTTATTTATCTAAAGAAGCACGTAGAATGTTAGATGAAGCGGGATTCAAAGATGCTAAAATTATTGCATCTAATGACTTAGATGAACAAACAATTATGAGTTTAAAATCTCAAGGTGCTAAAGTTGATTCATGGGGTGTAGGCACTAAATTGATTACCGGTTATGATCAACCCGCTTTAGGTGCAGTGTATAAGCTTGTAGCAGTTGAAGATGATAACGGTCAATATATTGATCGAATCAAACTTTCTAACAATGCTGAGAAAGTAACTACACCAGGTAAGAAAAAGGTTTATCGCATCATTAATACAAAAACAGGTAAAGCTGAAGGCGACTATATTACGCTAGAACATGAAAATCCTAATACAGAGAAGCCTTTAAAAATGTTCCATCCAGTTCACACATACAAAATGAAACATATTAAACACTTTGAGGCGATCGATTTACATCACTCAATTTTTGAAAATGGTAAATTGGTTTATCAATTACCGAGTGAAAAAGAAGCACAAGACTATTCTAAGCATGCGCTATCTAAATTGTGGGATGAAAATAAACGCTATTTAAATCCTCAAGAATATCCGGTTGATTTAAGTACTGCTTGTTGGGATAACAAACATAAACGTATATTCGAAGTTGCAGAACACGTGAAAGAAATGGAGGAGGACAATGACTAATTTACAAGATATCGTAGTCAAAGAAATGAAAGTGAAACCAACGATTGATAGTGAACAAGAGACGCGTGACATTATACAATTCATAAAAAATTATGTACAATCACATTCATTTATTAAATCTTTAGTATTAGGTATTTCCGGTGGTCAAGATTCAACGTTGACTGGTAAATTGGCACAGATAGCGGTTGAGGAATTACGTAAAGAAGGGCGAGCGTGTCAATTTATCGCTGTGAAATTACCTTATGGTGTTCAAAAAGATGCTGAAGAGGTCGAAGACGCGCTAGATTTTATTCATCCTGATGAAATCATAACCGTTAACATTAAACCAGCAGTTGATCAAAGTGTGCAATCGTTAAGCGAAGCCGGCATTACATTAACAGATTTTCAACGTGGTAATGAAAAAGCCCGTGAACGTATGAAAGTTCAATTTTCAATTGCATCGAATCGAAGTGGCATCGTCATAGGAACTGATCATTCAGCTGAAAATATTACCGGATTCTATACGAAGTATGGTGATGGTGCTGCCGATATTGCGCCAATCTTCGGTCTGAATAAAAGACAGGGAAGACAATTATTGAAATATTTAGATGCACCAAAACATTTATACGAAAAAATCCCTACAGCAGATTTAGAGGATGATAAACCTCAACTACCTGATGAAGAAGCATTGGGTGTTACGTATGATGAAATAGATGATTATTTAGAAGGCAAGCACGTGTCAAGCGAAGCACGTGATACGATTGAAAATCACTATATCAAAAATGCCCATAAACGTGAATTAGCATATACACGTTACACTTGGCCTAAAAATTAAAAAACATTTTCTAGTGACAAAATAAACATTCACTGATAAAATTATTTCGATTTTAGATATCCATGTAAGAAAAGGGGATTAGTATGTCAGTGATAACTTCAAATCCATGGTCAATGGTATTAGCGATATTCGTTATCAACGTTTTTTACGTCACATTTTTAACTATGCGTACGATATTAACGTTAAAAGGGTATCGTTATATGGCGGCGGCAGTCAGCTTCCTTGAAGTATTAGTATATGTAGTTGGTCTTGGTATGGTGATGTCTAGTTTAGACCAAATTCAAAATATTTTTGCTTATGCGTTTGGTTTCTCTATAGGGATTTTAGTTGGTATGAAAATTGAAGAAAAACTCGCTTTAGGTTATACAGTAGTAAACGTGACATCATCGGAGTATGAGATTGATTTACCAAATGAATTGAGAAATTTAGGTTATGGTGTTACACACTACGCAGCACACGGTCGTGATGGTAGTCGAATGGTAATGCAAATATTAACGCCAAGACGTTATGAACGTAAATTAATGGAAACAGTGCGCAATTTAGATGCGAAAGCATTCATCATAGCGTATGAACCTAGAGCGATTCATGGTGGCTTCTGGACGAAAGGTGTTCGTACTCGAAAAGTTAAAGCATATGAAGTTGAAGAAATTGAAAGTGTTGTGGAACATGATGAAATTCAAAGTAAATGACAATGAAACCATCTCAGAATGTCTATCACGTATGCGTGAAGAAGGGTATATGCCAGTTAAACGAATCGAAAAACCAATATATACTGAAGATGAAGAGGGTAATATCGTTGTTCTAAGACAAGATATTCAATTTGTTGGTAAGAAGCTTTAATATTAAAAATTAATGAAATATAGCTTGATTAAGAGTGAAAAGAAGGGTATTCAAAACTTCTTTTCACTCTTTTTATAATTCTATTGTTAATGGATGAGTGTATTATTTAAAAGAAATCTATTATACTAAGTTTGTAAAAAAAGATTTATACATTTGATATATAATCTGTTAAACTAAAATTGAAGTCTTAAAGACGAACTATTTTAGATAATTTACGTTTAATGTACAGTTTTGAATTATAAATTTTATACATAGAATAGGAGATTAGAAATGATTGATCGTTATTCAAGAGAAGAAATGGCAAATATTTGGACTGATCAAAACAGATACGAAGCTTGGTTAGAGGTTGAAATCTTAGCTTGTGAAGCTTGGAGTGAATTAGGCCACATCCCTAAAGAAGATGTACAAAAGATAAGACAGAACGCTAAAGTTGATGTGCAACGCGCACAAGAAATTGAACAAGAAACACGTCACGATGTTGTTGCTTTTACAAGACAAGTTTCAGAAACTTTAGGTGAAGAACGTAAATGGGTACACTATGGTTTAACTTCAACAGATGTCGTTGATACAGCACTAAGCTATGTAATTAAACAAGCTAACGAAATTATAGAAAAAGATATTGAGCGTTTCATAGATGTTTTAGAACAAAAAGCGAAAAAATATAAATATACATTGATGATGGGGCGTACTCACGGTGTACACGCTGAACCAACGACGTTCGGTGTGAAAATGGCATTGTGGTACACTGAAATGAAACGAAATTTAAAACGATTCAAAGAAGTTCGGAAAGAAATTGAAGTGGGTAAAATGAGTGGTGCAGTTGGTACATTTGCTAATATTCCACCTGAAATAGAACACTATGTATGTGAGCACTTAGGTATTGATACAGCACCAGTTTCAACACAAACATTACAACGTGATCGTCATGCATACTATATCGCTACGTTAGCTTTAATAGCTACATCACTTGAAAAATTTGCTGTTGAAATTCGTAATTTACAAAAAACTGAAACACGAGAAGTTGAAGAAGCATTTGCAAAGGGCCAAAAAGGTTCATCAGCGATGCCTCATAAACGTAATCCTATTGGTTCAGAAAATATCACAGGTATTTCTAGAGTAATCAGAGGGTATATTACAACTGCATACGAGAATGTGCCACTGTGGCATGAACGTGATATCTCTCACTCTTCAGCTGAACGTATCATGTTGCCAGATGTTACAATTGCGTTGAATTATGCATTAAATCGTTTTACAAACATTGTAGATAGATTGACTGTGTTTGAAGATAATATGAGAAATAACATCGATAAAACATTCGGATTAATCTTCTCACAACGTGTACTATTAGCATTAATCAATAAAGGCATGGTTCGTGAAGAAGCTTATGATAAAGTACAACCTAAAGCGATGGAATCTTGGGAAACGAAAACACCTTTCCGTCAATTATTAGAGAAAGATGAAACGATCACAAATGTACTTTCTAAAGAAGAATTAGATGAATGTTTCAACCCTGAACACCATTTAAATCAAGTTGATACTATTTTCAAACGTGCAGGATTAGAATAATAAGTGACTGTTTTCATTTAAAATACTACACTTTAACTATTTAATGCGTTAAAATGAGAGTATATTGAAAACGGATTATAGGGGTTGTTTGAGATGCAAATAGAGAAATTACGAGGTCAAGCGTTAGATGAACTTTTTGATGCAATTCTTACACTTGAAAATAGAGAAGAATGTTATCAATTCTTTGATGATTTATGCACTGTTAATGAACTTCAATCGTTATCTCAAAGACTACAAGTTGCTAAGATGATTAAACAGGGTTATACCTATGCTACTATCGAAAAGGAATCTGGTGCCTCAACAGCAACAATTTCCAGAGTAAAGCGTTCATTACAATGGGGTAATGATGCGTATACGATGATTTTGGAACGACTAAATATAGAAACGAAAAAATAATATATCATAACGTTAAACGCTAAGTTATAACGTGAATTGCTCCCTTCGAAATGGTCATTCATTTGAATATTTTGGAGGGAGCATTTTATCTGTACGTTCAATGCGAAGGGATAACTGTTTATAAATATAGGTTTAAAATTAATTTTTTTCACAAGTGTAACTGCAAATAATTATAATTTGTTTTCCTTATAAACTGTATAATTTCCAATGATTCTATTTAGAATTGGCACCCTAAAAATGATATAATTTGGTGTATGTTAAAAAAAGGAGTTAAGGGATTATGTATGACATTAAAGCGTGGCAACATGTGTTCAAATTAGATCCTGCAAAAGAAATTAGTGATAACGATTTAGATACACTATGTATGTCAAATACAGATGCTATCATGATTGGTGGCACAGATAATGTTACTGAAGATAATGTCATTCATTTGATGAGTAGAGTAAGAAGATATCCATTACCATTAGTTCTTGAAATATCTAATATTGAAAGTATTATTCCGGGCTTTGATTTTTATTTTGTACCTACAGTGTTAAATAGTCAGGATACGACATATCATAACGGGATAATGCATCAAGCCTTGAAGCAATTCGGTTTTATGGTTAATTTTGACGAAGTCGTGTTAGAAGGTTATCTCGTGCTTAATCCAGATAGTAAAGTAGCACAACTAACACAGGCTAATACGAATTTAGATATTGAAGATGTAGAGGCATATGCACAAATGGTAAATGAGATGTATAAATTGCCAATGATGTACATTGAATATAGTGGGAAATATGGTGATGTTGCGACGGTTGAAGCTGCATCACGTTTATTAACGAATACGCAATTGGTGTATGGCGGTGGTATTACGTCTATTGAACAAGCTAGAGAAATGTCACAACATGCAGACACTATTGTAGTAGGTAATATTATTTATGAAGACATTAAAAAAGCGATAAAAACAGTAAAAATAAAAAAGGAGTCTAATAAATGAATTCATTAGTTGATCATATGAATAAAGAGCAAAGTGAAGCGGTAAGAACGACAGAAGGTCCATTGTTAATTATGGCCGGCGCTGGTTCAGGTAAAACGAGAGTGTTAACGCATCGTATCGCCTATTTATTAGATGAAAAAGACGTTTCTCCTTACAATATATTAGCGATTACTTTTACTAATAAAGCCGCTAAAGAAATGAAAGAACGTGTTGAACAATTAGTAGGTGAAGAGGCACAAGTGATTTGGATGTCTACCTTCCACTCTATGTGCGTAAGAATATTGCGACGTGATGCAGATAGAATAGGCATTGAACGTAATTTTACAATTATTGATCCAACCGATCAAAAATCTGTCATTAAAGATGTCCTTAAAAATGAAAATATCGACAGTAAACGTTTTGAACCAAGAATGTTTATTGGTGCAATTAGTAATTTGAAGAATGAACTCAAAACACCTGAAGATGCAATTAATGAGGCGAATGACTTCCATTCACAAATGGTTGCTACGGTTTATAGTGGGTATCAACGTCAATTGACGCGTAATGAAGCACTTGATTTTGATGATTTGATTATGAAGACAATTCAGCTATTTGAGCGTATTCCAGATGCACTTGAATACTATCAGAACAAATTCCAATACATTCATGTAGACGAATACCAAGATACGAACAAAGCGCAATATACTTTAGTGAAGTTATTAGCTAGTAAATTCAAAAATCTTTGTGTAGTTGGTGACTCAGATCAGTCTATTTATGGCTGGAGAGGTGCAGATATTCAAAATATCTTATCATTTGAAGAAGATTATCCTAATGCTAAAACAATATTTTTAGAACAAAATTATCGTTCGACTAAGACGATTTTAACTGCAGCCAATGAGGTCATCAAACATAATTCAGAGAGAAAACCAAAAGGGTTGTGGACAGCAAATACAGGTGGCGAAAAAATCAAATACTATGAAGCAATGACAGAACGTGATGAAGCTGAATATGTAGTTAGAGAAATTATGAAGCACCGTAAAGCTGGAAAAGATTATAGTGATATGGCAATACTTTATCGAACAAATGCGCAATCACGTGTCTTAGAGGAAACGTTTATGAAATCTAATCTTCCTTACACGATGGTTGGTGGTCAAAAGTTCTATGACCGTAAAGAAATCAAAGACTTACTAAGTTATTTAAGAATAGTTGCCAATAGTAATGACGATATCAGCTTACAACGTGTCATTAATGTGCCTAAACGCGGCATTGGCCCTTCATCTGTTGAGAAAATTCAACGCTATGCGATGGATAATAATATTAGTATGTTTGATGCTTTGGCAGAAGTAGACTTTATTGGTCTTTCGAAAAAGGTAACGCAAGAATGTATTAAGTTTTATGAACTGATTCAAAACTTAATCAAAGAACAGGAATTTCTAGAAGTAAGTGAAATTGTTGTTGAAATCTTAGATAAATCAGGATATAGAGACATGCTTGAACGTGAACAAACGATAGAGTCACGTAGTAGATTAGAGAATATCGATGAGTTTATGTCCGTACCAAAAGATTATGAAGAGAATACTCCTTTAGAAGAACAATCACTTATTAACTTTTTAACAGATTTATCATTAGTGGCGGATATTGATGAAGCGCAAATTGAAAATGGCGTAACACTTATGACAATGCACTCAGCGAAAGGGTTAGAATTCCCAGTCGTATTCTTAATGGGAATGGAAGAATCACTATTTCCTCATATTCGTGCAATTAAGAGTGATGATGACCATGAAATGGAGGAAGAACGTCGTATTTGTTATGTAGCCATAACTAGAGCTGAAGAAGTATTATATATTACGCATGCGACATCTCGTATGTTGTATGGTCGTTCACAATCTAATATGCCTTCAAGATTCTTACGTGAAATTCCTGAAGATTTATTAGAAACGCCAGCTAAGCAACAACGTCAAACGATTACGCCTAAAACATCAAAACAACCTAAACGCGGATTTAGCAAACGCACTACATCATCAAAAAAACAAGTTTCAGCTTCTGACTGGAATGTCGGAGATAAAGTGACTCATAAAGCATGGGGCGAAGGCATGGTAAGCAATGTCAATGAGAAAAATGGTTCTGTTGAATTGGACATTATATTTAAATCAGAGGGGCCTAAACGTCTCTTAGCACAATTTGCACCAATCGAGAAAAAGGAGGATTAATGTATGGACAATATCCAAAATCGTGTGAAAGCGTTACATGATTTATTAAATCAATATGGCTATGAATACTATGTACAAGATAATCCTTCTGTACCTGATAGTGAATACGATAAATTATTACGTGAATTAATTGATATTGAAGAAGCACACCCTGAATTAAAATCACCTGATTCACCTACCGTTCGTGTAGGTGGAGAGGTGCAATCATCGTTCGAGAAAGTGAACCATGATACACCAATGTTAAGTTTAGGTAATGCTTTCAATGAGCAAGAGTTGCGTCGATTTGATCAACGTATTCGTGAACAAGTTGGTAAAGTTGAATATATGTGTGAATTGAAAATAGATGGTCTAGCTGTATCACTCAAATATGTGGATGGTCGTTTCGTTCAAGGTTTGACACGAGGCGATGGAACGACGGGGGAAGACATCACTGAAAATTTACGTACCATACATGCGATTCCATTGAAAATTAATGAGCCACTTAGTTTTGAAGTGCGTGGTGAAGCTTATATGCCACGTAGTTCTTTCATAAGACTCAATGAAGAAAAAGAAAAAAATGATGAACAACCATTTGCGAATCCACGTAATGCTGCAGCAGGTTCATTAAGACAACTCGATCCGAAATTAGCTGCTAAACGTAAATTGAGCGTATTTTTATACAGTGTTAATGATTTTACAGATTTTAAAGCAACCACTCAAAGTGGTGCGTTAGATGAGTTAGATCGCTTAGGATTTAAGACAAATCATGAACGTGCACGTGTTGATGATATTGAAGGTGTATTAGCATACATTGAGAAATGGACAAATCAACGTGAACAACTACCTTATGATATTGATGGTATTGTAATAAAAGTAAATGACATAGAGCAACAAGATGAAATGGGATACACACAGAAATCTCCAAGATGGGCTATTGCATATAAGTTCCCAGCTGAAGAAGTCGTTACAACGCTACAAGATATTGAGTTAAGTATTGGTAGAACAGGCGTTGTGACCCCAACGGCAATTCTCAATCCAGTACGAGTTGCTGGAACAACAGTTTCTAGAGCATCATTACATAATGAAGATTTAATACGTGAACGTGATATTAGAATTGGGGATAGCGTCGTAGTTAAAAAAGCTGGTGACATCATTCCAGAAGTTGTAAGAAGTATCACGGAGCGTCGTCCAGAAGGTACGTTACCTTATTCTATGCCTACGCATTGTCCAAGTTGTGGTCATGAATTGGTAAGAATCGAGGGTGAAGTTGCATTGCGTTGTATTAATCCAAAGTGTCAAGCACAACTAGTTGAAGGGTTAATTCACTTTGTATCACGTCAGGCAATGAATATAGATGGTTTAGGCACAAAAATAATCCAGCAACTCTATCATCATGAAGTGATTAAAGATGTGGCTGACATTTTCTACTTAACTGAAGATGATTTATTACCACTAGAGCGCATGGGTTCTAAAAAAGTAGACAATTTACTTAAAGCTATTGATGATGCTAAAGCCAATTCATTAGAGCATTTGCTATTTGGTTTAGGTATTCGCCATCTGGGTGTAAAAGCGAGTCAAGTTTTAGCTGAGAAATATGAAACAATGGATCGTTTATTTGAAGTGACCGAAGAGGAACTTATTAGTATACATGACATTGGTGATAAATTAGCACAATCAGTAGTGACTTACTTAGAAAATGAAGATATAAAAGCACTGATTGAAAAATTAAAAAACAAAGATGTCAATATGGTTTATAATGGAATTAAGACGTCTGACATAGAAGGTCACCCTGATTTTAAAGATAAAATCATCGTTTTAACAGGGAAATTACAACAGTTAACACGTAAAGAAGCATCCGCTTGGTTAGAATTACAAGGTGCGAAAGTTACAAGTAGTGTGACAAAAAATACGGATTTAGTAATTGCGGGTGAAGATGCTGGTTCTAAATTAACTAAGGCTGAAAAGTTTGGTACTGAAATTTGGACAGAAGAACAATTTGTGGCAAAACAAAATGAAATATCAAGTTAGAGGAGAACGGCAATGAAGCGGACCCTATTTTTAATTTTAACGTCGCTTGTGCTGTTAGCGGCATGTGGCAATGACAATGATAATAAAAATAATCAATCTGTAAATAAGCAAGAATCAAAATCAGACTCAAATAATGTTAAGACAATAGCAACAGATAAAAATGTACAAGGTGATAATTACCGTACGATTCTGCCATTTAAAGAAAGCAAGGCGCGTGGCGTATTACAAGATAATATGGCAAATAGCTACAATGGTGATGATTTTGAAAGTGGTTTATTGAAATTAAGTAAAGATGTCTTTCCAACTGACGACTATCTATATCAAGATGGTCAATATTTAGATAAAGATACGATTAATAGTTACTTAAATCCTAAATACACTAAAAAAGAAATAGATAAGATGAGTGATAAAGAGAAGGAATCAAACAATGCGAGTGAAAATTTAGGTTTGAATCCATCACATAAAGGTGAGGATGATCCGGAAAAAATCGCAGA
Organism: Staphylococcus sp. HMSC34C02; assembly: GCF_001838705.1. NCBI lineage: Bacteria > Bacillati > Bacillota > Bacilli > Caryophanales > Staphylococcaceae > Staphylococcus > Staphylococcus sp. HMSC34C02. Next base: position 21,017 of record NZ_KV838580.1, on the reverse strand, counting down.
ACAATCACCTGCGTATTTATCTAACATACTTGAACAAGATTTCTATGATAGTGGTGATACTAAAGGTAAAAATATAAAAGGTATGACAATTGGTTTAGCCATGAATAGTGTCTATTACTATCAAAAAGAAAAAGATGGAGAGACTTATAGTAAGGAACTTGATGATAAGGAAATTGAAAAACAAGGTAAACAAATGGCTTCCGAAATCTTAACGAGATTAAGAGCCAATGATGACCTTAAAGATATTCCTATTCATTTTGCGATTTATAAACAATCAGATCAAAATTCAATTACTCCAGGTGAATTCATCGCCAATACTACAGTGGATGATGACCAAACTAAAATTAATAAATGGAATAAAATTGATCAAGTTTCAGCACTCTTACCTTCATCAACAGCTGAAAAGTATAATGAGAATTTAAATAATAATTTCAAGCAATTCAATAATAATCTACAATCTTACTTTACTAATTTTACGCAAGCAGTAGGTAAAGTGAAATTTGAAGGTAAGAAACCAACTCAATTAACAATAGACTTACCGATTGATTACTATGGTCAAGCTGAGACGATTGGTATTACGCAGTATGTTACAGAACAAGCGCAGAAATACTTTGATAATATCGATAGTTATGAAATTCGCATTAAAGATGGCAATACGCCAAGAGCTCTAATTAGTAAATCTAAAGAGGATAAAGAACCTCAAGTTCATATTTATAATAATTAATTAAAAAACTACGGATAATACCTAAATGATAGGCTATCCGTAGTTTTTAATATAATCATGCTACTTTTCACGAACAATTGATTTAACTTTTTCAATGTCTCGTTCAACAAAGTCACCAGGATGTTGCGTTAACAAACTAACAACATAGGTAACAATAACACTAACTAAGAAACCTGGAATGATTTCATACATGCCAAAAATTTCATTGATACCAGCTAGAGGTTTAATCCATACAATCCATATAATGACCACGAGCGCACCAGCTACCATACCACTAATCGCACCAGCTCGAGTTAACTTCTTCCAGTAAAGTGAGAATAATACTAATGGACTGAAAGATGCGCCAAAGCCTGCCCAAGCATTACCAACCAAATTCAGAATCGTGTCATTAGGAGACCATGCAATTGCGATAGCAACAATGGCAACGGCTAATACAGAAAGTCTACCAACCAATACGAATTCTTTTTGATGTGATTTTGCGCGTTCTTCACCACGAATTAATTTATAGAAGTCTTCTGTTAAGGAACTTGAAGTAACCAATAATTGTGATGAAATCGTGCTCATAATTGCTGCAAGAATGGCGGCTAATAAGAAACCACCTACTAACGGGTGAAATAAAATTTGACTCATAATGATGAATAACGTTTCAGGATCATCCATTTTAACGTGATTGTCTGGTATAAACGCAATACCAGTTAAACCAACGCCTACAGCACCTAGTAGGCCAACAGTCATCCAACTAATACCTAATCGACGTGCTTTAGGTAACATTTTATGTGACTTTATAGACATAAATCTTACAATGATGTGAGGTTGACCAAAATAACCTAGACCCCAAGCAAATAGAGAAATAATACCAAGTGTAGTCGTACCTCTAAATAAGTCCATATTCGTTGGTTTCATTTCAGCTACTCGAGAAAAAGTATCCCAACCATTAAGTTGCAATATAGCAACGATAGGAACCATAACCATCGCGATTAACATAATGACGCCTTGGAAGAAATCGGTAATCGATACAGCCAAGTAACCTCCGAAGAAAGTATAGGCAATCACGATGACAGCAACGAGTAGTAATCCAAAGTGATAGTTTAATCCAAATGCACTTTCAAACAGCTTACCACCAGATACAAAGCCAGAGTGAGTATATAATGTGAAGAATACTACAATGATTAAACCAGAAATAATTTTAATAATATTTTCTTTATCATTAAGTCGATTTTTGAAGAAATCAGGAAGGGTGATTGCATCGCCTGCCACTTCTGTATACACTCTCAATCTTGGTGCCACAATAAGATAGTTGACATAGGCACCTAATGTAAGTCCGATCGTTATCCAAATTGCTGATAGGCCTGTGCTATAGACTGAACCTGGAAGCCCCATAATCATCCAACCGCTCATGTCTGATGCACCGGCAGACAATGCTGTAATATATGGTCCGATATTTCGACCACCAAGCATATATTCACTTAAGTTACCCGTAGCTTGTTTGTAGCCGTAATAACCAATAATAAGCAAAATAATAAAATAAATCGCAATCATTATGTATGTTTGCCAATTGGTATTCACTTGACTAGGCAAGCTTGCTCCTAAAATAAGCATATAGAAATACCCCCTTTGATTTTAACGAAGTAGATACATAGATGTTTAATAAACTTTGATAAATTTTAAATACATATGTATGCAACCTTTTTAATTAATTTAGTTACATGTAATATTATACAATGTGATGAATGGTTTAGAGAAGTGTTAATTTTTATTTTTAAAAAGAAAAACACTTTAAACACTTAATAATAAAGGGTTTTTAAAAAACGGAAATTAGCAATCATATTGTCCATGATGTGTATATTTAAATGTTTAATGTCCTTAAATGCAAATTATAGACCACATATATGTCAAAAATTATAATTGAGTTACATTAATTGTGGTGCAAAAAGATCTTGTTTTTCTATCAATTAACCATTCACAATGCTTTACCGTTGTGTTGATTCAATAAATATTTAGATTTTTAGGTGAAAATTTGATACAATTTTATGATGAATGAGTAATAAGGAGGCTTTTAATAAATGACTAAAGTTACACGCGAAGAGGTTGAACATATAGCACATTTAGCAAGACTTCAAATTTCTGAAGAAGAAACTGAAGAAATGGCTAATACACTTGAAAGTATCTTAGATTTTGCTAAGCAAAATGATACAGCAGATACAGAAGGTATTGAACCAACGTATCACGTATTAGATTTACAAAATGTGTTACGTGATGATGAAGCAATCGAGGGCATTCCTCAAGAACTTGCATTAAAAAATGCTAAAGAGACAGAAAATGGTCAATTTAAAGTACCAGCTATCATGAATGAGGAGGAAGCTTAAGATGAGTATTCGTTATGAATCAGTTGAAAAATTATCAGAAATGATTAAAAACAATGAGATTAAGCCTTCAGAAGTTGTCAAAGACATCTATGATGCAATTGAAGAAACGGATCCTACAATTAAATCATTTTTAGCATTAGATAAAGATAATGCAATTAAAAAAGCTAAAGAATTAGATGAATTACAAGCAAAAGGCCAAATGGAAGGTAAATTGTTTGGTATTCCAATGGGAATCAAAGACAACATTATTACTAAAGACGTGGAAACAACATGTGCAAGTAAAATGTTAGAAGGATTTGTTCCTATTTATGAATCAACTGTAATGAATAAATTACATGATGAAAATGCCATTTTAATCGGTAAACTTAACATGGATGAGTTTGCTATGGGTGGTTCTACAGAAACATCATACTTTAAACAAACAGTTAATCCATTCGATCATAAAGCTGTACCAGGTGGTTCATCTGGTGGTTCTGCAGCAGCAGTTGCAGCGGGATTAGTACCGTTTAGTTTAGGGTCAGATACTGGTGGCTCAATTCGTCAACCAGCAGCATATTGTGGTGTCGTAGGAATGAAACCAACTTATGGACGCGTTTCACGTTTCGGATTAGTTGCATTTGCATCATCACTAGATCAAATAGGACCAATTACACGTAATGTTAAAGATAACGCTATCGTGTTAGAAACGATTTCTGGCGTTGATAGAAATGACTCTACAAGTGCACCAGTTGAAGACGTTGACTTCACATCAGATATTGGTAAAGATATTAAAGGTTTAAGAGTAGCGTTACCAAAAGAGTATTTAGGTGAAGGTATCAATGAAGATGTTAAAGAAGCTGTTAAGAATGCAGTTGAGACACTTAAATCTTTAGGTGCAGAAGTTGAAGAAGTTTCACTTCCAAATACTAAATATGGTATTCCATCATATTATGTTATTGCGTCATCTGAAGCATCAGCAAACTTAGCTCGCTTTGATGGTATTCGTTATGGTTACCATTCTAAAGAAGCTCAAACATTAGAAGAATTATATAAAATGTCTAGATCTGAAGGTTTTGGCGCTGAAGTTAAACGCCGTATCTTCTTAGGTACTTTCGCGTTAAGTTCTGGATATTATGATGCATACTATAAAAAATCACAAAAAGTTAGAACATTGATTAAAAATGACTTTGATAAAGTATTTGAAAACTATGACGTAGTTGTAGGACCAACAGCACCAACGACTGCATTTAACTTAGGTGATGAAATTGATGATCCTTTAACTATGTATGCTAATGACTTATTAACTACACCTGTTAACTTAGCTGGTTTACCAGGTATTTCTGTTCCTTGTGGGCAATCAAACGGTAGACCAATCGGCTTACAATTTATCGGTAAACCTTTTGATGAAAAGACGTTATATCGTGTGGCATATCAATATGAAACACAATTCAACTTACATGACGCATATGAAAAATTATAAGGAGTGGAAATAATGCATTTTGAAACAGTTATCGGACTTGAAGTTCACGTTGAGCTAAAAACAGACTCAAAAATGTTCTCTCCATCACCAGCACATTTTGGAGCTGAACCTAACTCAAATACAAATGTTATTGACTTAGCATATCCTGGTGTATTACCAGTCGTTAATAGACGTGCTGTAGACTGGGCTATGCGTGCATCAATGGCTTTAAATATGGACATTGCGACAAATTCTAAATTTGACCGTAAAAACTATTTCTATCCAGACAATCCAAAGGCATATCAAATTTCTCAATTTGATCAACCTATCGGTGAAAATGGATATATTGATATCGAGGTAGATGGTGAAACAAAACGTATTGGAATCACACGTCTTCACATGGAAGAAGATGCTGGTAAATCAACACATAAAGATGGTTATTCATTAGTTGACTTAAACCGTCAAGGTACACCATTAATCGAAATTGTTTCTGAACCGGATATCAGATCTCCAAAAGAAGCATATGCTTATCTAGAAAAATTACGTTCAATCATCCAATACACTGGCGTATCTGACTGTAAAATGGAAGAAGGGTCATTACGTTGTGATGCCAACATTTCATTACGTCCTTATGGACAAAAAGAATTCGGTACTAAAACTGAATTGAAAAACCTTAACTCATTTAACTATGTAAGAAAAGGTTTAGAATATGAAGAAAAACGCCAAGAGGAAGAATTATTAAACGGTGGTACTATTGGACAAGAGACACGACGTTTCGATGAATCAACTGGCAAAACAATCTTAATGCGTGTTAAAGAAGGTTCAGATGACTATCGTTACTTCCCTGAACCTGATATCGTACCTTTATACGTTGATGATGAATGGAAAGCACGCGTACGTGAAACAATTCCTGAATTACCAGACGAACGTAAAGCGAAATACGTTAATGATTTAGGATTACCAGAATACGATGCCCACGTCTTAACACTTACTAAAGAAATGTCAGATTTCTTTGAAGGTGCTATAGACCAAGGTGCCGATGTTAAATTAACATCTAACTGGTTAATGGGTGGCGTTAATGAATATTTAAATAAAAATCAAGTTGAGTTACAAGATACTCAATTAACGCCAGAAAACCTTGCTGGTATGATTAAACTTATTGAAGACGGTACAATGAGTAGTAAAATCGCTAAAAAAGTTTTCCCAGAGTTAGCTGAAAATGGTGGAGATGCTAAACAAATTATGGAAGACAAAGGTTTAGTACAAATCTCTGATGAGGCTACTTTAACTCAATTTGTTACAGAGGCGTTAGACAATAATCCACAATCAGTTGAAGATTATAAAAATGGTAAAGGCAAAGCGATGGGCTTCTTAGTTGGTCAAATTATGAAAGCATCTAAAGGCCAAGCTAACCCTCAAAAAGTAAACCAAATTTTAAAACAAGAATTAGATAAACGCTAATTAAATGATGCATTTGTATGTCATTCAATGATTAATTAACAGTCTGGGAAAAAATAATATAATAATGCTATTTTGCAAATTCGCA
>NZ_KV838580.1:0-14843 GCF_001838705.1 Staphylococcus sp. HMSC34C02 | reverse complement strand
GGACGACGAATTCAAAAGAATTCTGTCCCGCTCCTTTTTAATTTTGGTACATTTTAAGCGCTAGCACCCGGTGTAATATAAGATTTACAATCACTATATGACTGATAATATATAGGATGTATTTTAAAGTTTATTGATTTAAATACTTCCAACTCTCTTATAAATCATTTAATATAAGAATATGTATAAAAAGATGAGGGATAATTTATGAGAAAACGTGCAAGAATCATTTATAATCCAACTTCTGGAAAGGAACTCTTCAAAAGAACTTTACCAGATGTTTTAATAAAATTAGAACGTGCCGGTTACGAAACAAGTGCTTATGCAACAGAGCGTGAAGGAGACGCAACACTTGAAGCGGAACGTGCACTTAAAAGAGATTATGATATTATCATAGCTGCTGGTGGAGATGGCACGCTTAATGAAGTGGTAAATGGTATCGCGGAGCAACCTAATCGCCCAAAATTAGGCATTATTCCTATGGGGACGGTGAATGATTTCGGTAGAGCCTTACATCTACCAAGCGATATTATGGGGGCGGTTGATGTCATCATTGATAATCATACAACGAAAGTTGATATTGGTAAGATGAATAACCGCTACTTTATCAATTTAGCAGCCGGCGGACAATTAACGCAAGTGTCCTATGAAACGCCAAGTCGCTTAAAGTCTATCGTGGGTCCTTTCGCGTATTACATCAAAGGTTTTGAAATGTTACCTCAAATGAAAGCGGTAGATTTAAGAATAGAATACGATAATCAAGTCTTTCAAGGTGAAGCATTATTATTCTTATTAGGACTTACAAACTCTATGGCGGGATTTGAGAAATTAGTTCCAGACGCGAAATTAGACGATGGTCATTTTACATTGATTATTGTTGAAAAGGCTAACTTGGCTGAATTAGGACATATTATGACATTAGCGTCTCGTGGAGAACACATTAAACATCCAAAAGTCATCTATGAAAAGGCAACATCTATTAATATTTCATCATTTACAGAAATGCAATTGAATGTAGATGGAGAATATGGCGGTAAATTACCAGCCAATTTCTTGAATTTAAAGCGTCATATCGAAGTATGCACACCAAAGGATATATACAACGAGGAGTTAACTGAAGATCAGCAAGTTGAAGATGGTATCATTGAAGAAAAACCATCAAATGAAGAGATTATAAGAAATAATGAAATATCAGAGTAATTTATACAGTTGAAGAGGTTGAGCAATAGTTTTAATGGCTTGGGTATGAAAAACAAACCTAGGTTAAACTACTCCAACCTCTTTTTATGTGGGGTGAAATAATGGAAACAATAAGTAAAAATGCAATTAACCATGGTAATGTTGTTGATTTAACGCACGAAGGGCATGGTGTTATCAAAATCGATCGTTACCCAATTTTTGTGCCAAATGCGTTAATTGGAGAAGAAATAGAATACAAAATTATCAAAGTAAAGAAAAATTTTGCGATAGGCAAACTACTTCAAGTTGTGAAACCGAGTGAGCATCGCGTTGAACCACCATGCAAATATTATTGGAAGTGCGGTGGTTGTCAATTACAACATATGACTTATGAAGCACAATTGGCAATGAAACAATCACAAGTGATTAATCTCTTCCATAGAAAAGCACAATTTACCGATACAACCATTCATAAAACTGTTGGAATGGATAATCCATGGCATTATAGAAACAAATCACAGCTACCTATTGGTACCGATAAAAATGGACAAGCAGTCATGGGATATTATCGACAACGAAGTCACGATATTATTGATATGGATAGTTGTTTAATCCAAGATGGTATACATCAAGATATTATGAATCACGTTAAACAATGGATTAAAGAATATCATATCAGTATCTATAATGAACGTACTAAAAGTGGATTGTTAAGACATCTAGTTATTCGCACAGGCTATTATACCGATGAAATGATGGTTATCTTTGTAACCAATGGAAAACATTTTAGAGACGCTTCAATTCTAGTGGAAAAGTTAAAACAAACATTTCCTAACATTACGAGTATTAAGCAAAACATTAATAACAGCCATTCTAATGTTATTATGGGTCAACAATCGATAACACTATATGGTAAAGACAAAATTGTAGATCAACTTAGCGATACAACATTTAAGATTAGTGATCAATCATTTTACCAAATTAATTCATCTCAAACTGAGAAATTATATCAAAAAGCAATAGAGTATGCGCAGTTAACAGGAGAAGAAACAGTACTCGATACATACTGTGGTATTGGTACGATAGGTCTATACATGGCACCAGTAGCTAAACATGTGTATGGTGTTGAAGTTGTGCCATCTGCGATTAAGGATGCACAGCAAAATGCGACTTTAAATGGATTTGAAAATACAACTTTTGTCTGTGGTAAAGCTGAAGAGGTCATTATAAAATGGAAACAACAAGGTATCAGACCGGATGTTGTAATGGTAGACCCACCGCGTAAAGGCTGTGATGAAACCTTCTTACAAACTTTACTGAAACTTAATCCTAAACGTATTGTGTATATTTCGTGTAACCCTTCAACACAACAAAGGGATGCACAAATTTTAGACACACAATATGAGTTGAAAGAAATTACACCGGTCGACATGTTCCCACAAACAACACATGTAGAAACAGTAGCATTGTTTGAAAGAAAATGATACGTGATATTTCATAATACGAATATTAAGAAATGATTACAGCGCATTAAATCTTATAGAAAAGGTTTTTTTCTCGATATAGACTGTGTATACTATGGTTGAAATTAAGAAAGATTGGAGGTCATTTTTGTGCAAAAATTTGATTTTTCGCCTAGTCGAATCAATTTACCTAAGTTTATTACAACCCAATTGGTCGTGGTTTTATTTATGATATTGTTTACATACAAGTGGGCGTTTATGTTTACAACTATTCATGAGCAAACTTTTTTAGCTAATTTACTCTATGGATTTTTAGGTTTTGTCGTTATTTTAGGATTACATGAATTGATTCACAGACTTTCGTTTTTTATTTTTTCAAAGGGTGAACAGCCTAAATTAAAATATAAAAAAGGATTTCTATTAGTACATATTTCAAAAAAATGTTTTAACAAATGGCAATTTTGCACAATTATGTTAGCTCCAATGGTCATCATTACTGGTCTATTAATGTTGATATTTAGTTATTATACGTACTCTTCAATTATCATCATGTTAAGTATTCATTTCGGGTATTGTCTAATAGATTTATATCTAGTAGGTATTACGTTTACGAATAAATTTGAGTACATTCATCCATCCGATGAAGGATTAATTATGTATTATCAGCGTCCTATACAAGTTAATAATGAGTTTGAATAAATCATAAGTCTCAATATGATTATATATGTGCACATTTCATGAGTTTTGAAAGATTTCACATTATAATTACGTTGAGGCTTATTTTTTAAAGAGGTGAGACAATGGCTGAAAGAAGAATTATACATATAGATATGGATTACTTTTTTGCGCAAGTAGAAATGCGAGATAATCCTAAATTAAAAGGGAAACCAGTGATTGTTGGTGGGAAGGCGAGTACACGCGGCGTGGTTTCTACTGCATCATATGAAGCGCGAAAATATGGTGTTCATTCTGCAATGCCAATGTCTCAAGCCCATAAATTATGCCCCAATGGTTATTATGTCAGCGCAAGGTTTGATGCCTATAGAGAAGCTTCTGCTATTATTATGTCTATATTTAAAAGTTACACAGATATCGTTGAGCCAATGTCACTCGACGAAGCATATTTAGATATTACACATTTAGTCAGATCTGACTTACCGGCATCAAAAATTGCAAGTTTTATTCGTCGTGATATTTTTGAACAAACGGGTTTAACATCATCTGCAGGTGTTTCGTATAATAAATTCTTAGCAAAATTAGCAAGTGGAATGAACAAACCGAATGGCATGATGGTTATTGATTATAATAATGTAAATGATATTTTAATGAATTTAGATATTGGCGACTTTCCAGGTGTGGGCAAAGCCTCGAAAAAAGTAATGCATCATCATGATATCTACACAGGGAAAGATTTATATGACAAAACAGAATTTGACTTAATACGTTGGTTTGGAAAAAGAGGTCGTGGCTTATATCAGAAAGCCAGAGGTATTGATCATAGTGAAGTGAAAGCGAAAAGAGTGCGTAAATCCGTGGGAACTGAACGCACGTTTTCAACTGATGTCAATGATGATGAAGTCATATTGCAGAAGATATGGGAACTATCTGGAAAAACAGCAGAACGTTTAACTAAATTGCAAAAATCAGGTAGCACTGTAACAGTTAAATTAAAAACATATCAGTATGAAACATTTTCAAAACAAAGGAGCTTAAGAGAGCCGGTTAATAGTGATATTGATATATACAATGTTGCCTATGATTTATATAACGAATTAAAGGATCCCGATATTCCAATAAGATTAATTGGTGTCACAGTAGGGAATTTAGAACAATCAACATATAAAAATATGACAATCTATGATTTTATTTAAAGATAAAGGTCAATGCCGATAAAATGTACTTTGCTTATCAAAATACATTTCACATCATGCGTTAGCCTTTATCTTTTAAATTTTTACCATAAATTTGGAGCATACTTTGCAAATTATCATAATGCTTTAATAATCTAAATGTAATCATTGCACATGCTTTGGCATCATTGAGCGCATCATGATGACCGTGAAAGTCTAATTGATAATGATTCATTAAATGTTTAAGACCATAGCGATATGCATCAATCGTACGTTTAGCAAGTTGATACGAACAAAAGTAAATCATTGACGGAGTTTCAATATTTAATTGCTTTAAACTTTGGTGAAGTACATTCATATCAAAGGCAGCATTATGTGCAACAACAGGTAAGTTATCAATAAATTGCATCATATAGGGATATACATAGTCAAAACTGGGCGCATTATTGACATCCTCAGGTGTAATACCATGAACATTTATATTCGTCTTTGAGAAATAATCAAATGGATTGACTAAAGTGTAAAAGGATTCAACAATCTCATTATTGACAACTTTAACCATACCAACAGAACAGATACTTGTACGTTTACCATTTGCTGTTTCAAAGTCTAATGCAATAAAAGCATTATCCATATTTACACCATCCTTTCATGTATAGATGTTTTCATTTTAGTAGTAGTATAAAAACATTTCCAGAATGTTGCACAACTAAAAAAGGGAGTGGACAGAATTCTTTTAAAATTCGTGTTCACTCCCAGCTTGCTTAGCTTGTAGAATTTTCTTAATGAAATTCTCTTTGCTGGGGCCCCGACTCCCAGCTTGCTTAGCTTGTAGAATTTCTTAGTGAAATTGTCTTTGCTAGGGCCCGCATGCAAGATTGACTAGAACTGAAAAAGCTTGAGTTAAATGCCTTTCCAGTAACAGCCAACTATCGATTATTTTTAGATATAGTCTTATCTATATCGTGTCTGAATTTAATAAGGAAAGCATTATTCTTCATTAAATGAACGTGCTGCTAATTCTTTTTCATATAAATATAAAGTATTGCAGTCGTCGCCAATACGATTTAAATAATCAATGTGTGTTTCAAAAGTTGCTTCTTCTTCCACTTGTTCATCTAAGAACCAGTTTAAGAATGAGATAGTAGCATAGTCTTTATCTTTTTGAGCAATTTCAGATAAATTATAGAAACGACGTGTTACGTCTTGTTCTTGTGCTAATCCATCTTTAAATGTTTCAAGGATTGATTTGAATTCAGTTTTAGGTGCTGGAATTGATTTGAATTCAGCGTGTTCACCACGGTCATTAATGTAATCATAGATTTTTTTACCGTGGAAACGTTCTTCTTTAGCTTGTTGAATGTAGAAATTAGCGAAACCTTCATATGAAGCGTCATCACAATAAGCTGCCATTGCCATATAAGCATGCGCTGCGAAATATTCATGGTTCATTTGATCATTAAGTGCTTCTAACAAGTCTTTACTTAACATAATTAAGTCACCTCTATTAAAAATTTGTCATTTATTTTGTCTTTGTTCATAAAGAGTATAACAAATCTATTCTCATTAGTAAATAATAATTATTATAATCTAGGATGTAACTTGTTATTTTTAATTGAGAATGTTTTTTGTTATACCCGTTACGTGTTATAATTATTCAAGTGATTTATATGAGGAGGAAGCACATGAGACAATGGACTGCAACGCACTTAGCGAAATTGGCACGTAAGGCTAGTATCGCTGCCGGGAAAAAAGGTACTGACTTACCTGGACAAGTTGCCCGCAAAGTGGATCAAAATATATTAAGAAAATTAGCTGCAAAAGTTGATGATATCGTTTTTATTAGCGGAACGAACGGTAAAACGACTACATCTAATCTTATAGGACATACTTTAAAAGCAAATCACATTGATATCATACATAATAATGAAGGTGCGAATATGGCGGCAGGTATTACATCTGCTTTTATCATGCAAAGCACTAAAGATACTAAAGTAGCTGTCATTGAAATTGATGAAGGATCAATACCACGTGTATTAAAAGAAGTGACACCATCAATGATGATTTTTACAAATTTCTTCCGTGATCAAATGGATCGCTTTGGTGAAATCGATATAATGGTAAATAATATTGCTAAGTCTATTAGTAATAAGGGAATCAAATTGTTACTTAATGCAGATGATCCGTTTGTTAGTCGACTCAAAATCGCTAGTGATTCGATTGTTTATTATGGCATGAAAGCACATGCACATGAATTTGAGCAAAGTACAATGAATGAGAGTAAATATTGTCCTAATTGTGGCAAACTATTAGTATATGATTACATTCATTATAACCAAATTGGTCATTACCATTGTTCATGTGGATTCAAACGAGAATTACCGAAATACGAAGTGACATCATTCTCTGCATCTCCATTCTTAGGATTAAATATTGGTGATACTACGTTTAATATGAAAATTGCCGGTGACTTTAATGCTTATAATGCGTTAGCGGCATATACAGTATTAAGAGAATTAGGTCTTAATGATGATTCGATTCGAACAGGGTTTGAATCATACACATCAGATAATGGACGTATGCAGTATTTCAAACTCAATCATAAAGAAGCAATGATTAACCTTGCTAAGAATCCCGCTGGCATGAATGCAAGTTTATCTGTGGGCGAACAATTAGAAGGTAAGAAAGTGTATGTTATTAGTTTGAATGATAACGCGGCAGATGGTCGCGATACGTCATGGATTTATGACGCTGATTTTGAGAAATTAAGCGAACAAAATATAGAAACGATTATAGTAACAGGAACTCGAGCTGAAGAATTGCAACTACGTCTGAAATTGGCTGAAGTGACTGTGCCTATCATCCTTGAAAAGGATATCTATAAAGCAACAGCATTGACTATGAACTATGAAGGATTTACAGTCGCAATTCCTAACTACACGTCATTATCTCCGATGTTAGAACAACTTAATCGTTCATTTACAGGAGGGCAATAAATATGAATGAATTAACCGTTTATCATTTTATGTCAGACAAATTAAATTTATATAGTGATATTGGAAATATTATTGCACTCAAACAAAGAGCAAAGAAACGTAATATTCAATTAAATGTTGTTGAGGTTAACCAAACTGAAGGTGTGACGCTTGATAACTGTGACATCTTCTTTATTGGTGGTGGAAGTGATAGAGAACAAAGTATTGCGACTAAAGAATTAAGCAAAATGAAGACCACACTTAAAGATGCAATTGAAGATGGTATGCCAGGATTGACAATTTGTGGCGGCTACCAATTCTTAGGAACAAAATATATTACTCCTGATGGCACTGAACTTGAAGGATTAGGTATATTAGATTTTTATACTGAATCACGTACTGAACGATTAACTGGCGATATCGTCATTGAGAGTGATACATTTGGTACAATAGTTGGCTTTGAGAATCATGGTGGACGTACACATCATCATTACGGCACGTTAGGACACGTTACAGTAGGATATGGAAATAATGATGAGGATAAACAAGAAGGTATCCACTATAAAAACTTACTAGGTACCTATTTACATGGACCTATTTTACCTAAAAATCATGAAATCACGGATTATTTATTAGAAAAAGCCTGTGAACGTAAAGGTATACCGTTTGAACCTAAACAACTAGATAACACTGAAGAAGAAGCAGCTAAGCGTGTTATTATTGAACGTTCATCTAAGAATAAATAATAGTTGACTATTATTTAGTAAAGGGAGTGGGACAGAATTCTTTTTAAATTCGTTGTCCCACCCCCGCAAGGATGACTAGAACTGAGAAAAGCTCGAATTAAGCGCCTTCTCAGTTCAGTCAGCTACTGCAAATTTGCAAAATAGCTTCACTATATTATTTTTGTCCCAGACTCTTATTTATTTGTCATTGTATCTACTATCTAATAATTTATAAATTAAAAGTATTTCATAAATGATATGACTTTTTATTTGATTTTGATCAAACTCTTCTAATCGCTTAACAGAAGACTTAAGTGTTGATGCAGATGAACGATGTGGTTCGAAATGATCGCTATTGACTATATTATTGACACTATGACTGATTTTAATAATTGCCATTTTTTCCTCAGGCGTAAATACTAAATGAATATGCTTAGGTAAATAAATGATATTTGACAGGTGGGTCGCAAGTAATCGGTCAATATATGAACGGTTCGAAATCTGTTTCAACCGTTTCCACTCATCTTCCTTGTTCTTATGGTAGCGTAATTCATCTTTTTGATATCCAGTTAATGTCTCAGATTTGTTAATCACACCCATTAGCTTATTTAATAAATCATTACTAGCATCTGAATCAAATTTTCCTAATAATAATTCATTACATCTTGATGAAAATAACTCATACATTTTATATTCTGATTGTGTTAGATTATCCTCAATTTGTTGGTAATATTTGGGAGGAAGAACGACAAAATTAACTAATCCCGCTGTGACCAAACCAATCAACGCTGTTAATAATCTTGAGAAGAAGTTAAAGAAATAGGCATCGTGTATACCAGGTATCATAGCAACTGATGTTAATACCGCAACGGTCGTACCAACTTGTAAATTTAATTTTGTACAAGCTAAAATCGTGAACAGTGCACTAAATGTATAGGTTAATGCTGATTGATCTCCAAAAATAAATGTAAAAATAACAGCGAATAATGCGCCAATGACTGTGGCTGGCAATCTTCTGTACCCTTTTTTTAATGATGCTTTGGCTGTAGGTTCGATTGTTACAATAGCTGTTAATATCGCAAAGATAGGAGTTAAATTAAGCATCAAACAAAATAGAGATGTTAAAAAAGTGGCTAAACCAGTTTTAATGGTTCTAGCACCAATAATTCTTTTGTACCATTTATCCATATGATAAATCCTCTCGTTGTACGAAAATAACATTAATATGTTTCTTTAATAAGTAAATTATTTTCACTTCATTTTTTGTATGTTTAGTATATCAAAATTTTTTTGGTATAATAAGATGTAATCACAATTAAAAAGGAACGGGATATTATGATTGTAAAAACAGAAGAAGAATTACAAGCCTTAAAAGAAATAGGTTACATTTGTGCTAAGGTTAGGGATACGATGCAAGAAGCTACTAAACCTGGCATCACAACTAAAGAATTAGACAATATTGCTAAAGATTTATTTGAAGAACATGGCGCTATTTCAGCACCTATTCATGATGAGAATTTCCCTGGACAAACATGTATTAGTGTAAATGAAGAAGTTGCACATGGAATTCCAGGGAAACGAATCATTCGTGAAGGCGATTTAGTTAATATTGATGTATCAGCGTTAAAAAATGGCTATTACGCAGATACTGGTATTTCATTTGTTGTGGGTGAAGCAAGTGATCCACTTAAACAAAAAGTATGTGACGTTGCATTAATGGCATTTGAAAATGCGATGGCAAAGGTTAAACCAGGAACTAAATTAAGTAATATTGGTAAAGCTGTGCATGCAACTGCACGTCAAAATGATTTAACTGTCATCAAGAATTTAACAGGACACGGCGTAGGTCAATCTTTACACGAAGCACCTAATCATGTAATGAATTATTATGACCCTAAAGATAAAACGTTGCTTAAAGAAGGGGTTGTAATCGCAGTAGAACCGTTTATTTCTTCTAAAGCAACATTCGTAACAGAAGGTAAGAATGAATGGGCATTTGAAACAAGAGATAAAAGTTATGTAGCCCAAATTGAACATACGGTTATCGTTACTAAAGATGGTCCATTATTAACGACTAAAATAGACTAATTTTAGAAGTAAATCTTTAATTGGCTAAACGTGAATAGATAAGTAAAAAGACAATTTCTAGTGAGTTTTGATACGCACCTTAATAGTTAATCTTAAAATCTAACTTTATGAGTGCATTCACTATAGAAATTGTCTTTTTTATATTTACTTTGCTTTTAAAATGCAAACGGGTTTATTTATTTTCTTAAGTGCGATTTAATGCCACTTATCAATGACTGGTATAAACGTGTGTATTCATCCGCTTGTATGTGACTGTATCGTTCATTAAGAGATGGATAATGTGACTACCAATTAAAGATATGTTAACTATGCGACCTTCACTTGTCGCAGGTAATTTAAACAGAGTCTGGGGCATAAATAATATAATAATGCTATTTAGCAAATTCGCAGTAGTTGACTGAACTGAAAAGGCGCTTAAATCAAGCTTTTCTCAGTTCTAGTCATCCTTGCGGGGGTGGGACGACGAATTTAAAAGAATTCTGTCCCACTCCCATTGAAACATGTTTACTTGGTCCATTGTTGTTCAACTTTGCCAAATTTCCATATTAAATAAGAAATGAGCCAACTTGTTAAGAACAAAATGACCATAATATAACCAAAATAATCAAACTGAATATTTGCGATGAATGTCCAGAAAGCACCACTTAATTGGTATTTTTCTGCTATGATTTGAAGCAACTCTGTAGTACCGATTAACAATGCAGCGATAACTGAGATGGCAGTAATTGTAATGTTGTAATAAATTTTCCGAATAGGATTGAAAAACGCCCAATTATAGGCAGAGGTCATCAATATACCATCTAACGTATCAAGTAAACTCATGCCTGCAGCAAATAGTATAGGCAAGGATAAGATACCTATAAATGAAATTGCTTGCTGAGACGCACCAGAAGATAACGCAAGTAAAGAAATTTCACTTGCAGTATCAAATCCTAAGCCAAATAAAAAACCAAGGGGCAAGACATGCCAACTACGATTTATGAGTTTAAAGTAGGGGCCAACTAAACGAGAAATCAATCCACGTGCCTCTAATAAATCATTTAATTTATTATCATTTATAAGTTCATTTCTTAATTTTAAGAAAAGCGTAATTAAGGATACTAATATGATTAGATTCAAAATACCAATTAGAATTAAAAAACTTCCTGAAACAATTGTACCAATCATACCACCAATTTCTTGAAAATGTGGCAACACGTCTTTTGCCCATTTTACAGAAATACCTAAGAAAACAGACATAAGAAAGACGACTGTTGAATGTCCAATTGAGAAATAAAAGCCTACGCCGACAGGACTACGTTGTTGCTGTAATAATTTACGTACAGTATTGTCTATCGCAGCAATGTGATCGGCATCAAATGCATGGCGCAATCCCAGTGTATATGCGAGGATACCCATACCTAGAAGTAGATGGTTAGAATTTGCTAACCAAAGGAAACTGAAACCTAAAATGTGCAGAAAAATAACGATAAGAATGTAGGGGAGCCAATTCAGATGATGATGTGCTTGAGTCATTGATGTTACCTTCTTTCTAGAATAAATATACTTAATCATACACTTAAAAATGGTAAATATAAAATTAAGTTTATAATGAAATGAAGCAACATCGTACTAAAGTATGAGAACAAGATGGTCCCATAGCCTATGGGCGTTTATACCACTTTGAACTATAATTAAGCTTAATTAAGGACGAGGTGGTTCTATGAATTATATGGACTTATATTTAAAACATTTTCTTAAAGTGATTATTAAACGAAACATTAGTGATTATCAAATTAGTTTAGATGAAAAATTAAAAAACATTGAAAATTATATTGAATATTTAAAAGCTAAGAAAACGCAAATGAATAAGTTGATTGACAGTTTATCTGCAACATTAGAAAATAAATATATTGATATAACTAACACTTATAACATTAAACATGCTCAGGAAATTAATAATTATGAAATTGAAAGCCTTAAAAAACAACTGGATCTATTCGAAGCGTATTGTGCAAGAATTGAAGCAGATATTCATCGCTGTTCTAAAGAAAAAATTACAACTCAAGGCGAATGTGACATAATTGAACAAATGAGTATAGTAGCTTAATTAAGAGGGATAGGAGGCGACACATTGACTCGAAAATATATTTCGACAGAATTATTAATTATATTTACCGCTTTAATGATTATTGCAAATTTTTATTACATCTTTTTTGAAAAAATAGGTTATCTATTCGTATTACTTTTAGGATGTATATTAGTTTATGTAGGCTACCTTTACTTTCATAAAGTAAGGGGGCTCTTAGCGTTTTGGATTGGCGCCTTGCTTATAGCGTTTACTTTACTTTCAAATAAATATACTATTATTATTTTATTTGTCTTTCTGGTTATTGTTATTATAAGATATCTTATTTTTAAATTTAAACCATTGAAAGTAATTGCTTCAGAGGATGAAGTAACATCTCCTCAGTTTATAAAGCAAAAATGGTTTGGTGAGCAACGTACGCCAGTGTATGTGTATAAATGGGAAGATGTGCAAATTCAACATGGTGTTGGGGATATTCACATTGATATGACCAAAGCTGCGAATATTAAAGAAAATAATACAATTGTTGTAAGACATATTTTAGGGAAAATTCAGTTAGTGGTACCATTGAATTATAATATTAACTTGCACATGGCTGCTTTATATGGAAATGCATACTTAAATGGCCAATCTTATAAAGTTGAGAATAACCATATCCAGGTTGAAGAGAAGCCCAAAGAAGAAAATTATAACGTCAATATTTATGTTTCAACATTTATCGGAGATGTTGAGGTGATTTATCGATGAATCACTATTTAAGAGCTATCGGTTCAATGCTTATACTCGTCTATAGCATGTTAACCGCGTTCTTATTTATAGATAAAGTATTTGTTAATATTATCTATTTTCAAGGTATGTTTTATACACAAATTTTTGGTATACCTGTATTCTTATTTTTAAATTTAGTTATCATTTTACTTTGTATCATCGTAGGTTCAATTCTCGCATACAAAATTAATCAACAAAATACGTGGATTAAATCACAAATTGAACATGCTATAGAAGGTGAAACGGTAGGTATTAACGATCAAAATATTGAGCTTTACAATGAAACGATTGATATCTATCAAACATTAGTTCCTTTAAACCAAGAACTACATCGTCTACGAATGAAAACACAAAATTTAACTAATGAAAATTACAATATGAATGACGTTAAAGTTAAAAAAATCATTGAAGATGAACGTCAAAGGTTAGCTCGAGAGTTACATGACTCCGTTAGTCAACAACTTTTCGCTGCAAGTATGATGTTATCTGCAATCAAAGAAACAAAATTAGAGGCACCACTTGACCAACAGATTCCAGTCTTAGAGAAAATGGTTCAAGAATCACAATTAGAAATGCGTGCACTGCTACTTCATTTAAGACCTTTAGGCTTAAAAGATAAATCTTTAGGTGAAGGTATTAAAGACTTAGTCATCGATCTACAGAAGAAAGTGCCTATGAAAGTGATTCACGATATACAAGATTTCAAGGTGCCTAAAGGCATAGAAGATCATTTGTTTAGAATAACGCAAGAAGCGATTTCTAATACATTGAGACATTCTAACGGTACAAAAGTGACGGTTGAATTATTTAACCAACAAGATTATTTATTACTTCGAATTCAAGACAATGGTAAAGGTTTTAATGTTGATGAGAAATTAGAACAAAGCTATGGATTGAAAAATATGAGAGAACGTGCATTAGAAATCGGTGCGACATTCCATATCGTATCATTGCCAGATTCTGGAACAAGAATAGAAGTAAAGGCACCATTAAATAAGGAGGATGATAATTATGGCAATTAAAGTTTTGTTCGTGGATGACCATGAAATGGTTAGAATTGGGATATCAAGTTATTTATCAACACAATCTGACATTGAAATAGTTGGAGAAGGGGCGTCAGGTAAAGATGCAATTGCGAAAGCGCATGAACTTAAACCAGATTTAATTCTCATGGATTTATTAATGGATGACATGGATGGGGTAGAAGCTACTACTCAAATAAAAAAAGATTTACCTCATATTAAAGTCGTTATGTTAACAAGTTTTATTGAAGATAAAGAGGTATACAGAGCCTTAGATGCTGGTGTAGATAGTTATATTTTAAAAACAACCAGTGCGAGCGATATTGCAGATGCAGTACGTAAAACGTATAATGGAGAATCTGTATTCGAACCTGAAGTTTTAGTTAAAATGCGTAATAGAATGAAAAAACGTGCAGAGCTATATGAAATGTTGACTGAACGAGAAATGGAAATTTTATTATTAATTGCTAAAGGCTATTCTAACCAAGAAATTGCAAGTGCTTCTCATATCACAATTAAAACTGTAAAAACACATGTAAGTAATATATTGAGTAAATTAGAAGTGCAAGATAGAACGCAAGCTGTAATTTATGCATTCCAACATAATTTAATTCAATAAAAACATATAAATACAAAGTATTTTAACGAGACGCTTGCGTTGATTATTAATGAGGGAGCGGGACAGAATTCTTTTGAATTCGTCGT
>NZ_KV838579.1:0-1560 GCF_001838705.1 Staphylococcus sp. HMSC34C02 | reverse complement strand
GGGGGGACGCAGTAGGATAGGCGAAGCGTACGATTGGATTGTACGTCTAAGCAGTGAGATTGAGTGTTAGGCAAATCCGGCACTCTTAAGATTGAGCTGTGATGGGGAGAGGAAATTGTTTCCTCGAGTCGTTGATTTCACACTGCCGAGAAAAGCCTCTAGATAGATAATAGGTGCCCGTACCGCAAACCGACACAGGTAGTCAAGATGAGAATTCTAAGGTGAGCGAGCGAACTCTCGTTAAGGAACTCGGCAAAATGACCCCGTAACTTCGGGAGAAGGGGTGCTCTTTAGGGTGCAAGCCCAGAAGAGCCGCAGTGAATAGGCCCAAGCGACTGTTTATCAAAAACACAGGTCTCTGCTAAACCGTAAGGTGATGTATAGGGGCTGACGCCTGCCCGGTGCTGGAAGGTTAAGAGGAGTGGTTAGCTTCTGCGAAGCTACGAATCGAAGCCCCAGTAAACGGCGGCCGTAACTATAACGGTCCTAAGGTAGCGAAATTCCTTGTCGGGTAAGTTCCGACCCGCACGAAAGGCGTAACGATTTGGGCACTGTCTCAACGAGAGACTCGGTGAAATCATAGTACCTGTGAAGATGCAGGTTACCCGCGACAGGACGGAAAGACCCCGTGGAGCTTTACTGTAGCCTGATATTGAAATTCGGCACAGCTTGTACAGGATAGGTAGGAGCCTTTGAAACGTGAGCGCTAGCTTACGTGGAGGCGCTGGTGGGATACTACCCTAGCTGTGTTGGCTTTCTAACCCGCACCACTTATCGTGGTGGGAGACAGTGTCAGGCGGGCAGTTTGACTGGGGCGGTCGCCTCCTAAAAGGTAACGGAGGCGCTCAAAGGTTCCCTCAGAATGGTTGGAAATCATTCATAGAGTGTAAAGGCATAAGGGAGCTTGACTGCGAGACCTACAAGTCGAGCAGGGTCGAAAGACGGACTTAGTGATCCGGTGGTTCCGCATGGAAGGGCCATCGCTCAACGGATAAAAGCTACCCCGGGGATAACAGGCTTATCTCCCCCAAGAGTTCACATCGACGGGGAGGTTTGGCACCTCGATGTCGGCTCATCGCATCCTGGGGCTGTAGTCGGTCCCAAGGGTTGGGCTGTTCGCCCATTAAAGCGGTACGCGAGCTGGGTTCAGAACGTCGTGAGACAGTTCGGTCCCTATCCGTCGTGGGCGTAGGAAATTTGAGAGGAGCTGTCCTTAGTACGAGAGGACCGGGATGGACATACCTCTGGTGTACCAGTTGTCGTGCCAACGGCATAGCTGGGTAGCTATGTATGGACGGGATAAGTGCTGAAAGCATCTAAGCATGAAGCCCCCCTCAAGATGAGATTTCCCAACTTCGGTTATAAGATCCCTCAAAGATGATGAGGTTAATAGGTTCGAGGTGGAAGCGTGGCGACACGTGGAGCTGACGAATACTAATCGATCGAAGACTTAATCAATTTATTTCAAAGTTTTGCGAAGCAAAATCATTTACTTACTATCTAGTTTTGAATGTATAATCATTCTCTTGTCTGGTGACAATGGCAAGGAGGTCACACCTG
>NZ_KV838578.1:0-30751 GCF_001838705.1 Staphylococcus sp. HMSC34C02 | reverse complement strand
CCGTCACGCGCTGGTTCGAATCCAGCTAGCCCAGTTATTGGCGGCATAGCCAAGTGGTAAGGCAGAGGTCTGCAAAACCTTTATCACCGGTTCAAATCCGGTTGCCGCCTCCATGCACGATGCGGGAGTAGTTCAACTCTTAGAACACATTCCTTCCCGGAATGAGATATAGGTGCAAATCCTATCTTCCGCTCCATATTTTAATAATGCGGGAGTATTTCAACTTTTAGAATACGTTCCTTCCCGGAACGAGATATAGGTGCAAATCCTATCTTCCGCTCCAAGTTTTTGCTTCCAAATGGAAGTTTTTTATTTATCAAAAATTGAGCCGGCGTGGCGGAATTGGCAGACGCGCGGGACTCAAAATCCCGTTCCTGTATTGGAGTGTCGGTTCGACCCCGACCGCCGGTATATTTTTAAATTCTTTTAGGAATTTTTAGAGTGAAAATGTTGTTAAATCAATGTTTTCACTCTTTTTTTTATGCTTTTAGACACTATTTTTATGTCATATCTATGTCACGAGAGGGGACTAAATTAAAAATTTATGTCACAAATTATGTCACAACTCATTAATGATTTTAAGAGCTTTCTTATTATTTTTCCTAAGTTGCTTTTAGAAAATGGCCATAATCTTGCATTGTTTTATCAATAGAAAATTGCTCAAATTTTAGGATATGATAAAACAATTTAAAACTTTATTTGATAATTATTTTTAAATAACTTTTTTTATTGTTTGTATTGATAGTCTCAACATTAATTTTTGATTAAAACTTATTTGTTCATATTGTTAAACAGGGTAGATTGTACTAATATAAAGCTAATGTTTAAAAACGGAGGCTACTATGAGTAAACAACGCATAAGTTTAAAGTATTTTTTTAGTAATATTCTCAATGCTGTAGGGGCTGGAGTTGTCATTGCTTTATTACCAAATGCATTGTTGGGAGAATTTTTAAAATTATTTATGGATAATCATCCATTACTTCAATTAGTATTTCATTTAGTGATTATTATTCAATCATTTATGGCATTTATTATCGGTGTTTTAGCAGCACATCAATTTAAGTTTAATGGTGCAGGGTCTTGTATGGTTGGTGTAGCTGCTATGCTTGGATCTGGAGCGGTACAATTCACTTCTAAAGGTATTGCATTAAAGGGCATCGGTGATATTATTAATATTATTTTAGTTGTCATTATAGCGTGTGCATTATATATGTTTTTGCAAGGGAAATTAGGATCACTTGAAATGATTATATTACCAGTCTTAATTCCTGTTGCAAGTGGTTTAATTGGACTTTTAACATTACCTTATGTACAAACCATAACTAAAGGTCTTGGTCATATGGTAAATTCATTTACAGCTTTGAATCCACTCATCATGTCAATTTTGATAAGTGTAACGTTCTCATTATTGATGGTTACACCGATTTCATTAGTTGCTATTGCCACAGCTATAAGCTTAACTGGTTTAGGAAGTGGTGCAGCCAATATGGGAATTGTAGCTGCTTGTGTTACTTTCATATTTGGATCAATACGAGTTAATTCAATGGGTGTTAATATTGTATTACTCATTGGTGCTGCAAAAATGATGATACCTGTATATTTAAAGCATTTAATCATTGCGGTTCCACTAACTTTAAATGGTATCGTATCAGGAGTATTAGCATACGCCATTGGAATTAAAGGTACACCATTATCGGCTGGATTTGGGTACACAGGTTTAGTTGGACCAATCAATGCCTTTAATAGAATGCCTGGTGATGCAACAATGAATATTATTTTACTTATTTTTGGTTACTTGATAATTCCATTTGTGAGTGCATTTATTATTCATGAAATATGCAAAAAATTAATTCCTAGTTATCATGATGGTATTTATAAATTTGAAATACCTAAGCAATAAAGCTTACTTACGAGCCAGGAATATATAATATTGAAGTTATTATACAAATTCGCAGTAGGTGACTGAACTGTTAAGACACTAAAGATGTGTTTTTCAGTATAGTCATGCTTGCGTGTGGTCAATAAAAAATTTTATAAATACATTTTACAAGCTAAGCAAGCTGGGAGTTGGACAATGAATTTAAAAAGAATTCTGTCTAACTCCTTTTTTTAAATACACTATTGTATATTAATACATTTATATGTATAATAATGAATTAATTAAAGGAGGTTGCTTATGAAAATAATTACTAAAGTACTAACTATAGCAATCTTAATTAGTTTGACATTGATATACATACAACCAATGGTATTAGCTGATGAAGATGCAACTTGGAATAAAATTAAAGAAAGAGGTGAATTAAGAGTAGGACTATCAGCCGATTATGCACCACTGGAATTTGAAAAAACAAAAAATGGTAAGACAGAATATGTGGGTGTAGATATTGAATTAGCTAAAAAAATTGCAAAAGATAATCATTTAAAATTAAAAATTGTTAATATGCAATTTGATAGTTTACTTGGCGCTTTAAAAACTGGGAAAATAGACATTATTATATCTGGTATGACGTCTACACCTGAAAGGAAAAAAGAAGTAGATTTTTCAGAACCATACATGGAAATAGGTAATGTAATGTTAATTAGAGAAAATAATAGTGATGTATTCCATACGTTAAATGATTTTAAAAATAAAAAAATAGGCGCTCAAAAGGGCAGTGAGCAAGAAAAAATTGCGCAGCAAGAAATAGAAAATGCACAATTAAGTTCACTCAATCGTTTACCAGATGCAATTTTAGCTTTGAAAAGTAAAAAAATTGATGGATTAGTTATTGAAAAGCCAGTAGCTGAAGCCTACGCTAAGCAAAATAAAGATTTAAAAATTGCCAATGTTTCATTTAATGAGGAGAAAAAAACTACAGTCATTGCTTTACCTAAAGACTCACCTATTTTATTACAACATCTAAATGAGTCAATCAAAAATGTTAAAGACCAAAATTTAATCAATAAATATATGAATATAGCTTCAGAACAAATGGTTGACGATGGTAGTTTTATTCAAAAGTATGGCACTTTCTTCGTTAAAGGATTGCAAAATACTGTACTTATTTCTTTAATCGGTGTAGTTTGTGGAGCGATTATTGGATCATTTATTGCACTTGCAAAACTTAGTAAATTTAAAATTCTTTCATGGCCAGCGTCAATTTACATCGCATTTTTGAGAGGAACACCAATGTTAGTGCAAGTTTTTATAGTCTTTTTTGGAACAACTGCACTCTTAGGGTTAGATATTTCTGCACTTATTTGTGGAACGATTGCATTAGTCATAAACTCTTCTGCCTATATTGCAGAAATAATAAGAGCTGGAATTAATGCAGTTGATAAAGGTCAAACTGAAGCTGCGCAATGCTTAGGTTTAAATTATTCAAAAACAATGATTCATATTGTATTACCTCAAGCATTTAAAAATATATTACCAGCTTTAGGAAACGAATTTGTTACTTTAATAAAAGAGTCATCTATTATATCTACAATTGGTGTTGGTGAAATTATGTTCAACGCTCAAGTTGTACAAGGTATATCATTTGATCCTTTCACACCATTAATCATAGCTGCATGTATGTACTTTATATTAACTTTCTCATTATCAAGCGTTATGAGTTTAATTGAAGGGAGAATGAAAGCAAGTGATTAAAATAGAAAATTTAACTAAAAAATTTGATAAAATTGAAGTACTTAAAGATATTAATTTGGAAATAAATAAAGGTGAAGTTTTAGCCATCATCGGACCATCTGGAAGTGGTAAAAGCACGCTGCTAAGATGTATAAATTTGTTAGAGACACCAACTAGTGGAAAGGTTATTTTTGAGGGAACTGAACTGACTCATCAGAATAATAATTTAAATAAATTACGTCAAAAAATGGGAATGGTATTCCAAAATTTTAATTTATTTCCACATAAAACAGTCTTGGATAACATCGTTTTGGCACCTAAGTTACTAAATATGAACGATTTAAATCAATTGAAACAAGAGGCACTTGCATTACTAAAAAAAGTGGGACTTGAAGATAAAGCTGATGTTTATCCTTCACAATTATCCGGCGGGCAAAAGCAAAGAGTTGCGATAGCTAGGGCATTGGCTATGCATCCAGATATCATATTATTTGATGAACCTACATCTGCATTGGATCCGGAAGTTGTATACGATGTGCTCAATGTCATGAAAGATTTAGCTAAAGAAGGTATGACAATGGTTGTTGTGACTCATGAAATGGGATTTGCGAGAGATGTAAGTGATAAAGTGATTTTTATGGCTGATGGATACGTTGTAGAAGAAGGTTCACCTCAACAACTATTTCAGTCACCGAAGCATAAAAGAACACAAAACTTTTTATCTAGAGTACTATAGAAATAATAATGACTGATTAAGGAGTCTGAGACATATACGTTTCAGACTCCTATTAAAATGTAAAGATACTTAAATAGTCCATAAATAATTAACGATTTCTTTAAGAGGATTGTGTTAAAATGTCATATGTATCATTTTTAAGGAGGCAAATGTATTGGATTATAATTGGCTTAAAGAAGAAATTATCGATTATGCATATTCAATAGGCATAGATAGCATTGGTTTTACTACAGCTGATCCATTTGATGAACTTAAAAAGAAATTAGAAGATTATCACGCAAAAGGCTATGCTTCAGGATTTGAAGAATCAGATATTGCATTACGAACTGAGCCAAAATTAAGTTTGCCTACTGCACGTTCAATTATAGCAATAGCTGTTGGATATCCAAATAAACTTAAAGGTGCACCTAAAAGTGTTAGAGGTGATCGTCGAGGGATGTTTGCACGCGCTTCTTGGGGACAAGATTATCACTCAATTATGCGAAAGCGTTTAGATAAGCTTGCGGATTTTATACAATCTAAAGTGCCCGAAGTAGAAATACAGAGTATGGTTGATACTGGCGTGTTATCCGATAGGGCAGTTGCAGAGCGAGCTGGACTTGGATTTGCAGGTCGAAATGGATTTATCATTAACCCCGATTTAGGTACCTGGACTTACTTAGGAGAAATGTTAGTGAGTATACCATTTGAGCCAGATGATCCAATTCTTGATAGCTGTGGTGATTGTACGATATGTGTTGATAGGTGTCCTACGGGCGCACTTGTTGGAAATGGTCAATTAAACGCTCAAAAGTGTATTAGCTTTTTAACACAAACGAAAGGATACCTACAAGATGAATATAGATATAAAATAGGTAATCGTTTATATGGATGTGATACATGTCAACAAGTTTGTCCTAAAAATAAAGGAATAAACACGACACATGATGATATTATACTAGAACCTGAGATATTGAAACCACGATTAGTACCATTATTACAAATGAGCAATAAAGAATTCAAACAAACTTATGGTCATTTAGCAGGTGCTTGGCGTGGAAAAAAACCAATTCAACGTAACGCTATTATTGCATTAGCACACTTTAATGAAGTTGCCGCTATACCTGAACTTAAAGAAGTAGCATTAAATGATCCAAGGCCAATGATTAGGGGAACTGCGTACTGGGCAATCGGTCAAATTCTAGGAGAAGAAGCACGTGAATTCATAGATGAATACTATGAACATGAACTTGAAGAAGTTCAAAATGAAATGATAAAAGGATTAGAAATGAGGAAACTTTAAATGACAAATCATATTGTTTTATTTCAACCAGAAATTCCTGCTAATACAGGTAATATCGCTCGTACTTGTGCAGGGACAAATACACATTTACATTTGATTAAACCATTAGGATTTAGTACGGATGATAAAATGTTAAAGCGAGCTGGTCTTGATTATTGGGAACACGTTAATATTACCTATCATGAAAGTATTGAAGACTTCTTTGATATTACAAATGGCGAATATTATTTATTAACTAAATTTGGTAAACAAACTTATAGCGATTTTAATTTCGCTAAGGAGAATACAGATTATTATTTTATATTTGGTAGGGAAACAACTGGATTACCTGATTGGGTTAAAGAGAAATACGCGGATACAGCATTAAGAATTCCTATGAGTGAGAATATTAGATCATTGAATTTATCTAATACAGCAGCATTGTTAATCTATGAAGCGCTACGACAACAAAACTTTCCTGGTTTATCGTAAACGTTAATCCGAAAGTTGAAATTCAATGCATCTTTTTATTAAAAAATGTTATATTTATTAGTGATTTAATATAACATTTTTAAAATAGTTTGATTTAATGTCTACAAGGGTATTCTAATAAATAATACGTTATTTATAAGACATTGATGAACTAAGAGGAGTGTAAAGACAATGGCAATGAACTTTAAAGTATTTAATGATGTAGAACACGTAGCTGAATACACAGCAGATATCATTAGAAAGCAATTTAATAACAATCCTACAACGATTGCTGGCATTCATTTAACTAAAGATGCGGCACCAGTATTAGATGAACTAAAGAAAGATGTTGATCATCATGCAGTCGATTTTAGTCAAATAAATATTTTGGATTATGATGATAATCGTTCATTTTATGAGGCGTTAGGCGTACCTGCTAGCCAAATTTATCCAATTAATTTTGATGATGATGCGGCGTCTTTAATTGATGATAAAATTAAGACGAAAGAAAATAAAGGAAAATTAATTCTACAAGTTACATCTATTGATGAAGCGGGTAGTTTAAATGTAAACGTAAGACAAGGTTTATTAAAATCACGTGAAGTTGTATTAGTTGTGACTGGTGCAAATAAACGTGAGGTTGTTAAAAAACTTTATGAAGAAAATGGTAAATCAAGCTTTGAACCTTCTGATCTTAAAGCACATAGAATGGTAACAGTCGTGTTAGATAGAGCGGCTGCTGAAGGTTTACCTGAAGATGTTAAAGCATATTTCACTGCTAGATTTGCTTAAATTTAAAAGTGAGGTTTGACAAATGGCTGAAAATAAAGATTCGGAACTAAATTATCGTGAAGAAGAAAATGCGATGGTGCAAGATTTAGATGATTTAAAAACCTTAGGCAAAGAGATGGAACAAATTTCTGAAGAAAATGATGAGGACAAATTAAATCAATCGCATGAATAGATGATAGCTTTAAAACGAATACTTTTGATTAATATAAACTTGAGACCTTTAAAGATGTCTCGAGTTTATTTTTTATGAAACAAGCGTACTAAGTAAATGTAAATTTTTACGAGTTTAACGGCTGAATACAATTTAATGGATTATGAAATATGGTAAAATATACTTCAATCATTAAATATAAGGAGAGCGTAAAATGTTACATAAATATTGGCTTCCACTAACGATTGCCACTATTTTGATTAGTTTACTTTCAATTAAAGGATTCCCAATCGCATTTGGTGCACTTTATCTACCAATATTGTTTAAAATTATTAAATTGCAATTAAACTTATCCAACGGTTTAATTGAAAATATAAGTGCGCAACCTTTCATCAAAAGTAATCAAACAGGTGTATTCATAAGTGTGCTATGTTGTATTTTAATAACTGGTATTTTAATGTATTCTTTAAATGATTTTTATGCACAACTCACGGGATTTATAGGCTTTCTAATTCAATTAAGTCCTTTTACATTGATCATTAGTGTGGTGTTATATATTTTAAGCGCTTTAGCAGTTATTAAAGCAGTTAAAGTTAAATATGATTATAACAAGCATGAATAAGGTTACTTCGGTGAAGAACAATTGAATAGTGTATCAAAAATAACGATTAGAATAATGCATCCATATTCTAACCGTTATTTTTTAATTTGAGCTTGAATTTAATTTGTTGAAACCGCTTTAATAATGCGTTGCCCCTTTAATTTAAATAATGCTATACTATGGTTAAATAATTGTATAAGGGGAGATTTTCGCATGTCAGTAAGAATTGAACACGATACATTCGGAGAAATTGAAGTACCTGGAGATAAATATTGGGGTGCTCAAACGGAGAGAAGTAAACGAAACTTTCCAGTGGGTAAAGAACGTATGCCAATTGAAGTGGTTTATGGATTTGCCCAATTAAAAAGAGGTGCAGCATTAGCCAATCATGAATTAGGAAAATTAAGTGATGCTAAAAAAGATGCCATCGTTTACGCTTGTGATTTAATCTTAAAAGGGGAATTAGATGAACATTTCCCACTTGTTGTTTGGCAAACAGGAAGCGGTACTCAAAGTAATATGAACGTTAATGAAGTTGTTAGCTTTGTAGCAAATAAATATTTAAAAGAACAAGGTATTGACGAATCAATTCATCCTAATGATGATGTGAATAAATCTCAAAGTTCAAATGATACATTCCCAACAGCAATGCATGTTGCGTTATATCATGAAGTTGAAACTAAACTTGAACCCGCTTTAAAACATCTTCGTGATACTTTTAAAGAAAAAGAGGATAAGTATCAATCAATTATTAAGATTGGTAGAACACATTTACAAGATGCGACACCAATTAAATTAGGACAAGAAATCAGTGGCTGGCGTTATATGTTAGATAAATGTGAAGAATTACTAGCAGAATCAAAAAAACATATCTTAAGCTTAGCTATCGGTGGAACTGCTGTTGGTACAGGTATTAATGCGCATCCAGAATTTGGTAATAAGGTTGCTAAATTTATCTCAGATAATACTGGATATAACTTTGTATCATCTGACAATAAATTCCATGCATTGACATCTCATGATGAAGTTGTTCAATTACATGGTACGTTAAAAGCGTTAGCAGCAGACTTGATGAAAATCGCAAATGATATTAGATGGTTAGCGTCTGGTCCGAGAGCGGGACTTGCAGAAATTTCAATTCCTGAAAATGAACCAGGATCATCAATTATGCCTGGTAAAGTAAATCCAACACAATGCGAAATGCTTACAATGGTTGCAGTTCAAGTTATGGGTAATGACACTACAGTTGGTATTGCAAGTTCACAAGGTAATTTTGAATTAAATGTCTTTAAACCAGTAATACTTCATAACACATTACAATCAATTTACTTACTTGCAGATGGTATGCAAACATTCAATGATAACTGTGCGATAGGCATTGAACCAATTGAAGAAAACATTAATAATTATTTAAATCAATCATTAATGTTAGTAACTGCTTTAAACCCTCATATTGGTTATGAAAAAGCTGCTCAAATTGCTAAAAAAGCACATAAAGAAGGATTAACTTTAAAAGAATCTGCTATCCAATCTGGACATGTTACAGAAGAACAATTTAAAGAATGGATTAAACCTGAAGATATGGTAGATCCACATTAATTAAAACGCATAAAATAAATAAGGGAGTAACTGTCGACTGATATTGACAGTTACTCTCATTGTATAAAGAAGGGAGTGGGACAGAATTCTTTTAAATTCGTCGTCCACTCCCAGCTTGCTTAGCTTGTAGAATTTCTTGATGAAATTCTCTTTGTTGGGGCCCCGCCCGCAAGGATGACTAGAACTGAGAAAAGCTCGATTTAAGCGTCTTCTCAGTTCAGTCAGCTACTGCGAATTTGCTAAATAGCTTCATTATATTATTTTTGTCCCACTCCCCAGAAAAAGTTTCACCGTTATCTAAAAAAATGCATCTCTACGTGCTAGAATATATATTGGTCAGCCAACCAAATATTCAACACGAGGAGATGCTATTTAATGTCATCCGACACAAACAGTTTAGCACATATAAAATGAAATTGTAAGTATCACATCGTCTTTGCACCAAAATATATAAGACAAGTGATTTTTTTATTCATCATCTAGGCTAACGGAGATGAGTGCTTGAGTTAATGGATGTTTAAATTCAATTTTATGACTATTAAGTTCTAACTGACGTAATGTTGAATCGCCATATAAAGGATCTCCAATTACAGGGTGACCAATTTCGGCTAAATGAACTCGAATTTGATGCGTACGACCAGTATCTAATTTAATATCTAATTGGCATACGCCTTCTTTTATCATTTTAGAAGATAGAATATGTGTAATTGCGCGTTGACCAGTGTTTGAAATGCGACGTTTATTAGGATGGAATTTATCTTTACCTATAGGACTATCAATCGTTTGAGGTTTAATAGGTAACAAAGATTTAACATTCGCCTTATATATTCTAGTAATTTCATTTTCTTCTAACATACGATCTAGAATTTTTTTCATTAAAGGGTTCTTCGCCACAATAAGTAAACCAACTGTTTCTTGGTCTAAGCGATGGATAGGTTCTACATAATCACTATCTAGGGTGTAAATAACGTGATTCATTAGCGTATTACTTTCTTTTAAATCATTTGGGTGTGTCTTAACACCTTTAGGTTTCATTACAATAGCTAAATCATCATCTTCATAACTAATTTGTGCATAACGATAACTAGGTAAATAATTACTTTTTTCTTCAGGAGTAGGGATAAAAACGTCATCACCAGTAACCACTTTGTCTGTTAATTTAGCGGGCTGATGATTAATCGTTATTTCTTTTGACATATTTAATTGGTGTAAATCTTTTTTAGGTAATTTCAATGATTGAAAGATTTCTCTCAATGTATTTTGATTATAATTCTCAGGTATTTTAAACTTCATAATTTCCTCCTATAGCATTCGCATTAATCATATCATATCTTCAGTTGCTATTGATGTACTTAAACATATTTATATGAAAATCACCATTACGTAGAACGATATGTAACTTAAATATTTTTATGTTTTTAAAAATTTAAATCTCACTGTATAATAATACTAATGCAAATTTGAGTAATTGGAGCGATTTGATGGAAAAACCGACACGTTTAGCATTATTAAAAGAGATAGCAGAATATCTCAATGAAGAAACGGAATTATATGATATGATGCATGGCGCTCTAAATTATTTAATCAAAGGAAGCAACTTTACGACTGGATGGATATTCTTTATAGATGATGATGGAGAACATGAAATCGTAGCTGATGTCGATCTTCCAGGTTCATTAAAAAGAAATCATTGTCGTTATATGAAAGAAGGGTCTTGTTGGTGCGTAACTGCATATCATCATGGTCGTTTAACAACAGCATCTAATATTATTAACTGTTCTAGAATAAATATAGCGAATCAAACATATAAAGCAGAAACAGAAGGTGTCACCCATCATGCAACAGTGCCATTACGGTCTGGAACGGAACAATATGGGTTACTTAATGTTGCATCACCTTATACAA
Source organism: Staphylococcus sp. HMSC34C02 (assembly GCF_001838705.1). NCBI lineage: Bacteria > Bacillati > Bacillota > Bacilli > Caryophanales > Staphylococcaceae > Staphylococcus > Staphylococcus sp. HMSC34C02. The sequence continues at coordinate 19,624 of NZ_KV838578.1, read as the reverse complement.
CACATTATAGTGAAGAGGATTTAGCTTTATTAGAATCTGTAGCTTTACAAATAGGTTCTGCCATTAAACGTATATATTTAACGGATCAAGAAAAAGAGGCGGCTAGAATAAATGAGCGAAATCGTTTAGCAAGAGATTTACATGATTCAGTTAACCAACTATTATTTTCTTTAAAATTAACAGCCCATGCAGCACATGATATAACAACTGATGAAATGGCAAAAAAAGCCTTTAAGACGATTGAAGAAACAAGTCAAAGTGCTGTTAATGAAATGCGTTCATTAATTTGGCAACTCAAACCAGTAGGGCTTGAGCATGGGTTAGTACACGCGTTAAAGCAATATGCCCAAATTCTAAATATAAATGTAACTATCGATGTTGATGGATTGATTGACTTATCTAACATCATAGAAGAACACGTTTATAGAATTTTACAAGAATGTATTAACAATACTAAAAAGCATGCTCAAACCAATGCAATACATATTATTTTAAAACAAGAAAAAGAACGGTTGATGATTTCTGTAGAAGATGATGGTGTTGGTTTCGACATGAATAAAGAAATCAATAAATCATCACAAGGTTTAAGAAATATAAATCAACGTATTTATGCATTAAACGGGCAGTTTAAAATAGATTCAAAGCTAAATAAAGGAACAACATTACGATTCAGTATCCCTTTATAAATAGGTGAAAGGAGTCATCATTGTGGCAACAGTCATACTAATTGACGACCATCATATTGTAAGACAAGGACTTGAGTTTCTATTGTCAACTGTAAATGATTTAGAAGTATTAGCTAGTTTAGCAGATGGTCAATCTCTAATTAATTATTTAAATGAACATGATATACCAGATATTATACTACTAGATTTGGTTATGCCTGAAATGAATGGTATTGAGGTGACAGAGTATGTGAAACAACACTATCCAGATATTAAAGTGTTGGTATTAACGAGTTATGTGGATGATGAACATGTTATATCGGCAATTAATAAGGGAGCTGATGGATATGAAATGAAAGATGTTGAACCTCAAAAATTGATAGAAACAATACATGACGTATTGAATGACAAACGTATTATTCATCCAGATGCTCAAAGTGTGTTAGATACAGTTTCATCAAAACCACATAACACGAATAAGCTGTCTAAACGCGAAATAGAAGTATTAGCAGAAATGGTTAAAGGTAAAACAAATAAAGAAATCGCAAATACTTTGTTCGTGTCAGAAAAAACAATCAAAACACATGTGAGTCATATTTTTAACAAATTAAATGTGACTGATCGTACTCAAGCAGCAATTTATGCAATTGAAAATCGACTTGTATAAAATCATATGCCATATAAATGTGGTTAAATATGACAAATAAGTTCGAAAATCGATTAATTTAATTATTTTGATAATTTTGGCATTAATAAAATTGTCTACAAAAACAAAAATTCCTCTTTTCATTTTATTGAAAATATATTAAGATGTAATTTGTGTTTCAAGAAATGTGTATTATTGCAATTTCTTGTGTCCGGATAAATTAACCCCTATTAGAAAGGTAGAGAATAAAATATGGATAGACAGAGTTTCACAGATTTAATTCAAACAAAATTTAAAATGGTTCGTATTGAAGCGGGCTATACGCAAGATACAATGGCTCAAACAATTGGCCTTTCAAAAAAAACATTAGTTCAAATTGAGAAAGAACGTGTGTTACCGAACTGGACGACATGTGTATCAATTTGTGCATTATTTAGAGATTCAGATGTACTAAATAATACATTCGGTTGCGATCCTTTGGAAATTGTACAAACTATTTCTCGTAATCATTGTGCATATCCAAATCATTCAACAACAAGTGATATTTATTGGAATACAATTGAAACGCGTAACGGCTTCATTTTACAAAGTAATAAAGTAAGTAATATCTATAGAGTGTTAAATTCTGAAAAACAACCCATCTTTGGTACTTCAAAATTAAGAGAAGCTGAAACATACTTCAATAGAAATGCGAAAGAAGAATTAATGCACGTTTAATTATAGTTAAATTATTATTATTCAGTATGAAAGTGATAGAAGAATCTTCATCGATTTAATCACTTCCGAGTAATATTTTATTTATAAATCTAAAATAACCAGCAAGTCCAAATTTAACTTAAGTTTGTTCTGATTGCTAATTTTAAGGCGAGCCTGTGATATTGATATCATGGCTCGTTTTTAATTTTCTTTTTGTAACACCATAATCTATTTAAATGAAGTGTAAATTAAAGGAATCATCAATTACAAAGTGATATAATCATCATATTGTAACAATAATTTTAAGGAGAAATTAAGATGCAGGCTTTTTTAGTTATCCTATTCATGGTGGTAGTAGGGGCTGTTATTGGTGGCGTAACAAACGTTATTGCGATTAGGATGTTATTTCATCCCTTTAAACCATACTATCTATTTAAAATGCGTGTACCCTTTACACCAGGGTTGATCCCAAAAAGAAGAGAAGAGATTGCTACTAAAATAGGGCAAGTGATAGAGGAACATTTAATTACGGAGTCTGTTATTAAGCATAAGTTAAACGAACCTCAAACGCGTGATGCAATCAATGATTTAGTTAGTAAGCAACTATCCAATTTAAGAAAAGATGATGCAACTATTCGAAAGTTTGCACATCAATTTAATTTTGATATAGATGATCTAATTAATAATAAGATGAATCGCGTAGTATTAAATAAATTAAATTCATATTATTATGATAAACAAGATACCTCAATTAATGAAATATTGCCGGCAGAAGTGATCAGCATGGCAGATGAGAAGTTAGAACAAGCGGGTGATTTAATTAGAGAACGTGCACGTCATTATCTTTCATCAGATAAAGGTGCGAGAGATATTTATGACATGTTAGATACCTTCTTCACTGAAAAAGGTAAAATCGTCGGGTTATTACAAATGTTTATGACAAAAGAAAGTATTGCTGATCGAATTCAACATGAATTAATACGTTTGACCAGACATCCAAAAGCTAAAGTGATTATTGATAAAGTGATTCGAGATGAATATGAAACACTTAAATCTCAGCCTTTAGGCCAAGTTGTAAAGGAAGAGCAATTCACTCATATTACTGAGTCAGTCGTGCACTTAATTACTACGAATTTACAATTAAATCAAAAAGTGGATATGCCATTAAAGAATTTGGCACCAACGTTAATTGATCATCTTCAAGCTGGGGTAGCAAGTACAATGACTGATTTAATTATTAAACAGGCATCCAATCACCTTTCAACCATTATGACTAAAATTAATTTACGCCAAATGGTTGAAGATCAAATTAATACATTCGATTTAGATTACATTGAAAAATTAATCATTGAAATTGCGAATAAAGAGTTAAAACTGATTATGTCATTAGGTTTTATTTTAGGTGGTATCATTGGATTTTTCCAAGGTTTAGTCGCAATTTTTGTCTAATTATAAATAATATGTTATGGTTATTAAGAGTTGTCAAAAATTACTTTACACTAAGGAGTGCAAACAGATATGGCAGTAAATTTATATGATTATGCAAATCAACTAGAACAAGCATTAAGAGATAGCGATGAGTATAAAGCTATTAAAGACGCTTTTTCTAAAGTTAAAGATAACGAAGAATCAAAAAAATTATTTGATGAATTCCGCGAAACACAATTAAGTTTCCAACAAAAACAAATGCAAGGTGAAGAAATTCCTGAAGAAGATTTAGCAAAAGCTCAAGAACAAGCTCAAGCTATTGAAAAAGATGAAAATATTTCTGAATTAATGCAAGCTGAGCAAAAAATGAGCCAAGTATTCCAAGAAATTAACCAAATTATTGTTAAACCTTTAGATGAAATTTATGCTGACTAATTGTTAGTATTTGAGCAGTCTGGGACATAAATAATATAATGATGCTACTTAGCAAATTCGCAGTAGCTGACTGAACTGAAAAGGCGCTTAAATCAAGCTTTTCTCAGTTCTAGTCATCCTTGCGGGGGTGGGACGACGAATTCAAAAGAATTCTGTCCTGCTCCCTTTTTTTAATACATAAGTTCTTCGACCCAAGTAATCAAGTTATGGTAAAATATAGGAATACATAAAGATATATGAACATGCTATTAAGGAGCTAATATCAATGATAAAATTTATTCACTGTGCGGATTTGCATCTCGACAGCCCCTTTAAATCTAAAAGTCATTTGGCGCCATCCATTTTTGAAGATGTTCAAAACAGTGCGTATGAAAGCTTTAAGAAGATTGTCGATACTGCATTGAAAGAAGAAGTTGATTTTGTTCTCATCGTTGGAGACTTATTTGATAGTGAGAATCGCACATTGCGTGCTGAAGTATTTTTGAAAGAACAATTTAAACGATTAGAAAAAGAGCAAATTTTTGTGTATGTAAGTCATGGTAATCATGACCCATTAACTGAAAAAATTACGAACGATTGGCCGAATAATGTTTCAGTATTCTCTAATAGATTAGAAACTTATCAAGCTATTACTAAAGATGGAGAAACCATTTTTATCCATGGTTTTAGTTATCAACACGATACAAGTTATGAGAATAAGATTGATGAATTTCCATCAAGTCAAGGTAAAAAAGGAATCCATATTGGCATGCTGCATGGTACATACAGTAAATCGTCAACTAAAGATCGATACACTGAATTTATTTTGGAAGATTTAAATCAGAAATTATATCATTATTGGGCGTTAGGTCATATTCATGAAAGAAAAGAATTAAGCGACATGCCCCCAATACATTATCCGGGTAACATTCAAGGACGTCACTTTGGGGAACAAGGGCCTAAAGGATGTTTATTAGTTGAGGGTGATCATTTAAGATTAAATGCAACATTTATTCCAACGCAGCAAATTCGATTTGAAGAAGCAACAATCAACACAGATAAAGTTTCTAAACAAGGGATTTATGAAGCAATTCAATCATTCAAAGAAAGCGTTCGTTCTAATGGAAAAGCATTTTATAGATTAACCGTTAATTTAGATAGTGATAAACCATTATCTTCTCATGATATTAGTCAGATTAAGGAAATGATTGACGATTACGAAGAGAATGAACACCATTTTGTAATGATAGAATCGCTAACATTTAATTATATCCAAATGGATGAAACACCTCTTGTCAGGGAATTTTCAGCTGATTTAATTAAAGATAATAAAGTATTTGAAACAGCAATGACAGAATTGTATTTAAATCCTAGAGCTTCTAAATATCTAGAAGACTATACTGATTTTGATAAGGTTGAACTGGTTAATCGTGCTGAAAATATTTTAAAAGCAGATATGAGAGGTGAAAGTGATGATCATTAAATCTTTAGAAATCTATGGTTATGGACAATTTGTACATCGTAAGATTGAATTTAATCGTGAATTTACTGAGATTTTTGGAGAGAATGAAGCGGGTAAATCAACGATTCAAGCTTTCATCCATTCCATTTTATTTGGCTTCCCTTCTAAAAAAGAGAAAGAGCCTCGATTAGAACCTCGTATGGGAAATCAGTATGGGGGTAAACTGACGCTTATTCTAGATGACCAATCAGAAATTGTTGTTGAGCGGGTTAAAGGTAGCGTTTCAGGTGATGTGAAAATTTATTTAGAAAATGGCTTAATTCGTGATGAAGCATGGCTCAAGAAAAAATTAAACTATATCTCTAAAAAAACGTATCAAGGTATCTTCTCATTCAATGTGCTTGGATTACAAGATATTCACCGTAATTTAGATGAAGATCAATTACAAAGTTATTTACTTGAAGCTGGCGCACTCGGTTCATCAGAATTTACGATGATGAATAAAATGGTTAGTCAAAAGAAAACAACGTTGTATAAAAAAGCGGGTAAAAATCCAATACTAAATCAACAACTAGAGGAATTGAAACAGTTAGAAGCGCAAATTAGAGAAGAAGAGGCGAAGGTGGATGAGTATCATCGTTTAGTAGATGATAGAGATAAGTCACAACGTCATTTGCAACATTTAAAAGCAAATTTAAACCAATTATCTAAAATGCATGAAAGTAAACAGAAGCAACTCGCTATACATGAGCAAGCCCAAGAATGGAAAGATCTAGAACAGAGATTAAATATCGAGCCATTGCGTTTTCCTGAGAAGGGGATTGAACGCTATGAAACAGCTTCAAATTACAAACAATCTTTAACTAGAGATATAAGCTTGCGTGAAGAGAAATTAAAGCAATTAGAGCATGAATATAATGCAATTGCAGTTTCAAATGAAACTACTGCGAAACATATTTATGATTTAACACGTGACGAAAATGAAATTCAACAGGCTGAACTGAAATCTTCTGCACTCGAACAAGAAATTGATGATTATGAACGTCAAGAAGCAGATTTGAAATCCAGCATTGGTTGGCAAGAAGTTCATCACGATACTGACACATCAGATGCCAAGAAAAACTATGTTAGCGAAACAATTAAAGCGCGTAATGAACAAAACGTATTGAAACAACAAATCGAAAGATCCATTGATGAAAATCAAATCGAGCAAAATGCACTGACACAAGAAATTGATCATTTAGAAAAAGAATTAGTCTCTGAAGACGCTTTAGATAAGAAAAAACAATATAATCAACAAAAACTAGAACTACACGAAAAAGAAAACCTGTATAACAAACTCAAAGATACATTTAATTCCGATAAAGAAAGAAAACAACAAAGAAATTGGTGGTTAAGACTAAGTTTTATAGTGCTTTCAGTTATCGGATTAGGTTTAACCATTTTCTCATTTGTAACGCAGAACCTTATATTTGGTATTATCTTTGCGATTTTAACAGTCGTATTTATTATTGGTATTTTCTTAGTAAGAACGAAGGAAATTGATTATAGTGAATCAATTAGTGAAGAAATAAATGATTTGGAACAACAAATTAATCATTTAGAATCTGAATATGATTTAAACTTCGATTTAGATCAACAATTTCAACTTCGCGAGCGTTGGAGTAACGCAAGTAATAATAAGAGCGTCTTAGCAAATAAATTAAATCATCAAGAAAGTTTACTACAAAACACAGAAGAACAAATCAATACGCTTAAGCATCAATTAGATGAAGTTAAAGCCAATTTGAAATTGTCGAATAACATGACAGATGATCTATTGCTTGATAGTTTCAAAACAATGAATCAACTGAAATCAAATGATAGTTATCGCAATAAATTAAAGCATCAATATCAAGAAGTAAATCAAAAATTGGATCAATTTTATCAAACTGCGAATGAATATACTGAACATGAAATTAGTCCATTCAATAAAGCTTCATTATTTACGGATTTAAAAAATTGGATTTCTAATTATGAAAGTAAAAGAGAGAAAAAAGAACAACTTAAAAATCAAATCGAGTTATTAAGTAATGAATTAAAACAATTGAAAGAACAACTTGAAGAAAATGAGCATACAATTGATACATTATTTAACTATATCGATGTTTCAAGTGAAGAGGCATACTATCAATCGTATGAGCAATATCAACTTTATCATCAACAATTAGCTAGATTTAATGATTTAACATTATATCTTGAGAACCAAGATTTCTCATATGAAGATAGTTCAGATTTAAGTGAAAAGACAACTGCACAATTAGAAGAAGAAGACGCTACGCTTGCGAAACAAGTAGATGACTATAATGACCAATATTTGGATAAACAAACAGAAGTCAGTGACTTGACTGCTCAAATTAATTATATGGAAACAGACAAAACATTATCTAAGTTAAGACACGAATACTATAACTTAAAAAATAGAATGAATGATTTAGCTAAAGATTGGGCAAGTTTAAGTTATCTAGAAGCACTTATTAATGAACATATTAAGCAAATCAAGGACAAACGTTTACCACAAGTGATCAATGAAGCTGTTAATATTTTCACGTCACTCACACAAGGTAATTATAATTTGATTACCTACGAAAATGACACAATAATGGTTAAACATCATAATGGTCAAATGTATCACCCACTTGAACTAAGTCAATCAACGAAAGAATTATTATATATTGCACTTAGAATTAGTTTGATTAAGATATTAAGACCATATTATCCATTCCCAATTATTATTGACGATGCATTTGTTCATTTTGATAAACAAAGAAAATCAATGATGTTAAACTATTTAAGAGAATTAGCTAAAGACTATCAAGTATTGTACTTCACTTGTATGAAAGATACTGCAATTCCTTCTAAAGAGATGCTCATATTAAATAAAGTAGAGGAAGGCGGAAAACGATGAGAAATGTAGAAAAGCTAAATCCAGGAGATTCGGTTGATAATTTCTTCTTAATCCATAGAGCTACACAAGGTGTTACTGCTCAAGGAAAAGATTATATGACATTATTCTTACAAGATAAAAGTGGTGACATTGAAGCCAAATTATGGACAGTGAGTAAAGAAGATATGCAAATACTTAAACCAGAGACGATTGTTTGGGTTAAAGGCGATGTCATTAACTATCGAGGTCGTAAACAAATGAAAGTCAATCAGTTTAGATTAGCGAAACCTGAAGATGGCTTAAAGACACAAGATTTTGTAGATGGTGCACCTTTGACACCTGACGAAATCCAAGAGAACATTTCACACTATATTTTAGATATTGAAAATGCTAACTTACAGCGTATCACACGTCATTTATTGAAAAAGTACCAAGATAAATTCTTTACGTATCCAGCGGCAAGCTCACATCATCACAATTTTGCAAGCGGATTGAGTTATCACGTACTAACCATGTTAGAAATAGCTAAATCATTATGTGATATTTATCCATTGTTAAATCGTAGCTTATTATATAGTTCAATTATTTTACATGATTTAGGTAAAGTAAGGGAACTAAGTGGACCTGTAGCAACAACGTATACGGTTGAAGGTAATTTACTAGGTCATATTTCGATAGCGAGTGATGAAGTTGCGGACGCAGCTAAAGAACTAGGCATTGATGGTGAAGAAGTCATGTTACTTCGACATATGATTTTAGCCCATCATGGTAAAATGGAATTTGGTTCACCTAAGTTACCACACTTAAAAGAAGCAGAAATATTATTCTTTATTGATAATATTGACGCGAAGATGAATATGTTTGAAAAAGCATTTAAGAAAACAGATAAAGGTCAATTTACCGAACGTATTTTTGGTATGGAAAATCGACAGTTTTACAATCCAGAAAAATTAGATTAATAAAAAAGCGTTTTTACTTTATCCATTATGTAAAGTCAATTTACGATGGAAAGTAAAAGCGCTTATTTTATAAATTGTTATGACTAAATAAAAAAGGGCGCAAGCTAGACTTCATGATGTGGTCTAACTTGCGCTTTCTTTTCTAATTAGTATCTTTGAAAATTATGAAGATAAGCTTGATGCTGATGAAGAACTATCTGAAGATGATTGTTGTTGTTTAAGTTTATCAGGATTTAGGATAGTGTTTTCTACTGCTTTTTTAATATCACTATCTTTATAATCAACATCATATTCTTTTAATAAATCTTTATAAGCATCAGTTAAAATTTCTGGATCTTTTTGTACTTTTTGTTCTATTAGTTTAGCTTTCAATTTAGATTTTTGTTTATCAAAGTCGTTTTCTTTATCAGCTTTAATAATATGGTAACCGTAGTCGGTTTTAACTACATCTGAAACTTGACCTTCTTTTAATTTGAATAAAGCTTTTTCAAATTTGCTTACCATTTGTCCTTTGACAACATAACCTAAAGAACCATTTTTCTTGGAACTTGAAGCGTCCATAGATTCTTTTTTAGCAATTTCTCCGAATTTTTCTGGATTTTTTTCAACTTCTTTTTGGATTTTCTCAGCTTTTTCTTTTGCTTTTTTATCTGATAAACCTTCTTTATCATCACTATTTGATTTCACTTTAATTAAAATGTGAGAAGCTTTTTTAGTGTTATCTTTGATTTCTTTATCAGACACTTTAACTTTATCAGCAAGTAATTGTTTTTGGTAAGCAGCAAGTTTTTTCTGCTCTTTATAATCATTTAAAGTCATACCTTGTTGTTTAAGCATGCTTTCAAATTGATCTTTACCACCATACTGTTTTTGCTCTTTTTTTATTTCATCCTCGATATCTTTTGTATCGACTTTATCCTTGTATTTATCTTCTAAAATTTTATTTAATGCAATGCTAAATGATGTACTTGCAATTTGTTCATCACCAATTTTATTCATTACATCTTTCACTTTTACATCTCCAGCTTTGGAAGAGATTAATGTATTACTTTCAGAATCTGTTGCATTTGATCCACAAGCACCTAAAAGTAAAGCACTTGCAGTTACTGGAACAATTAATTTATTCATAATTTTCATGGTTGATAGCTCCTTTTACATTAATAACAAAGTTACTATAACATATTATGAAAGCATCACCAATTAGAAATAGGCGAGATACTGCTAAAGTACGAGATTTAATCGGACTTAAGCATTAAAAAATATCGAACCTGAAACATGCGACATGCTTTAAGTTCGATATGGTTTGTTTTAATGAAATGATTGGTAGGGCACTTTATTTAAAATATTAATACCTGTTTGATGTTCCTCGATAAAATGACCTTCATTTGAAAAAATAATAATTTTAAGATATAAAAAATCCATTACAGATATGCCAAAATTTAAAGCCAATAAAAACATAAAATAGTGGCCATATTGTGGGAAATGCATCGTTAATACAATTAAAATGAAAGTGATTAATACGAAAGGTAAAATCAAGTTAATACAAAAATATAGTTTATGGACTGGCGTGCTTACATAAGTGTTGAAATAAGGTAACCACCGCTTCTTATTTAATTTATGAATTCTAAATGAATTCATATAAGGCAAGAAAAAGAGCAGGTGGATTGATTTATGAATAGGGTACATCAATACAGCAAATACTAATAAAATCACAAAATGGCGATCTGATAAAGGTGTATTTACAAAATAGTACATGATTTCATAACTTATTAAAAACGCGATGATAGTAATCGTAAAACTTAAAAATGCGATTCTTGGCACACCAAACCGTGCATGAATGTCAATTTGACGTTTACATAGGAACATAAGGACACCTCTTAATAGGTCTTAATTATATACGCTACGTATTATCTAACTATCAATGTAAACAGTCAAGTCCAATTTGCTATAAATATAAAAGGAGTGGTGTTAATTCAAAATGAATATCACACCACTCTAATTTCGTAAATTATTTATTATCTTTAGAAAAAGTATTACTTATTTCTTCGCCACGGTTTTGTAAGTTCTCAATGTGAGATTGTAGTTTTTCAATGTTTGGATTAATATCAGATTTAAAATCACCAATGAGTGTTTTAAATTCATCACCAATGTCACTACCATAAGAGACACCATCATTCTTAACTTGTTTCGCATAATCTATAATATTATAAAAATTACGTTTAAGTGATGCTATCTCACGTTCTAGTTCAGAACGAGATCCAGTAGGTTCTTTCGCATCAATTGTGTTGTTTTTTACACTTTGATCATCACGGTTTAACCAAGAAACAGCGATTCCAGATGCCACTCCCACAGTAATACCAAATAATACGCGTGATACTTTCATGTTTTATTCTCCTCACTTGTTATGTCGTTATCGGATAATAATAGAATAGTGAAATCATAACAATTTCTATTTCTATATCAAACATATGTCGACAAGCTAATTTTAATTGTATATTACCCTAAAATGACATTCAATATGCAGAATTATTCAAATTGAGCTTTGATTTGATTAGCGATAGCTTGTTTTTGTTCATCATTGATTTCATTTTCATGCGTTTCCCAATGATAGCCGAAGCCGTCGATATCATTTTCGTAACGTGGTAGGAAATGAAAATGAATGTGGAATACAGATTGATCTGCAAATTCACCATTGTTTTGAATGATATTTAAACCATCAGGGTTGAAGGCTTTTTTAATTGCGTTAGCGACTTTAGGTAAGGCTGCACCAATATTTGCCATTGTCTCTTCATCTGTTTCAAAGATATTAGGTGATGCTTTTTTAGGAATAAGTAAGGTATGTCCTTTAGTTACTTGAGAAATATCTAAAAATGCATAAACAAATTCATCTTCATAAACTTTGAAGCTTGGAATTTCTCCAGATAAAATTTTACTAAATACTGTTTCAGCCATTTGAATGCACTCCTTTTACGTATTTATAGCTTATTATAGCATTACTCATTAAAAATTTCGTTAATGAAGTAATTGTAATTTTAGTAGTTAAAAGCTAATTTTGGTACAATGATAGTCATGGAGGTGCCATATGACAGTCAAAGTTGAACATTTGACAGGAGGTTACGGAAAACGTCCTGTTATTGAAGATATAAATTTTGAATTAAAAGCAGGAGAAATTGTTGGTTTAATTGGATTAAATGGTGCAGGTAAGAGTACAACCATTAAACATATGTTAGGCTTACTAACGCCAACAGAAGGTAAACTTTCTATCTCAAATACTGAGATTACCGATGATATCGAAGTGTATCGCAAGAAGTTATCTTATATTCCTGAGTCACCCATCATATATGAAGAATTAACATTGGAAGAGCATATCGCCATGACAGCAATGGCTTATCAAATAAGTGAAGAAGAAGCAATGAAACGTGCACGTCCATTACTTAAAACCTTTCGATTAGAGAATGAGTTGAAAGTATTCCCAAGCCACTTCTCTAAAGGAATGAAGCAAAAGGTAATGATAATCTGTGCTTTTATAGTGAATCCGGAATTATATATTATAGATGAACCATTTTTAGGTCTCGATCCACTAGGGATTCAATCAATGTTAGATTTGATGGTTGAAAAGAAAAACGAAGGGCGTACGGTTTTGATGAGTACTCATATTTTAGCAACTGCAGAACGATATTGTGATCGCTTTATCATTTTAGATAAAGGGAAAGTGGTTGCATTCGGAGATTTAGAGGAACTTCGCGAACAAACTGGTTTACATGGTCGCACACTTGATGACATCTATATACATGTCACACAAGGTGGTCAAGCAGATGGATAAATCAGCTACGTCTTTATTTAGAACGAGATTAGATGCAATTCGAAAAGAAAAAAGCTATTATAATAAGTTTATTTTCAATGGTCATTTTTCAGTGTTTCTTTTAATTTTATTAGGAGCGTTTATATTAGGATATGGTCAATGGTTACAACATATTCCTAACGATATTGATTATGCATTGTGTGCGAGCGTATTGTTAGCCTTGACATCTATCTTTCCGATACGAACATTTTTGAAAGATGCAGATAGAATATTTTTACTTCCGTTTGAAACACACATGAAGGACTATATGAAGTTGAGTTTACGATATAGTTATTTTAATAGAATTGCTATTCAAGTCGTATTACTCATTATCTTGTTCCCACTATTTTCTAAATTAGATGATCATGTACTAACACCTTATATTATTTTTAGTATTTTAACTTTAATCCATCCTTGGCTAGGGTTGAAATTGAGATGGCAATGGTATCAAATCAGAAAATCAAGTTGGAGCATCAGTATCATTCTATTTCTATTTAATTTAGTAACCTTTGATTTAGTCCTAGGCTATCAAATGTATTGGGGAATCGTCTTTACACTTATTTTATTAAGTGCAACGTTTCTACTTCCTAAAGTTAACCATTCAAATTTATATCCTTGGGAGCGAATGATTAGCATAGAAGAAAGACATCATACGAATTACTATAAATTTGTAAATATGTTCACAGATGTTAAGCACTTAAAAGAAACAGCAGTTCGACGTAGATATTTAGATGTTTTATTACCAACACCTAAAGGTCGTAAATTTAATTCGAAAAATATGTATCTTTACCTTTTTACTCGAAGTTTTGTTCGTGGAAGAGATGCATTTAGTATTATTCTGCGTTTAATTATGATTGCATTAGTATTAATGATTTGGTTATCTTTCCCAATCGTTTCTGCGATTATTGGATGTTTATTCATGTATATAACATTATTACAAATGTCCCAATTTTATACACAACAAGCCTATGGATTATGGCCTCAAGTTTGGCCAGTGTCAGATGTTGAAGTGATAAAAGGGTACGAAAAGTTTTTATATCGACTAATGTTAATCATAGGGCTTATTTTTTCAATTACATTTATTAGTATTTATCCGCAGTATTTCTTTTTTGCACTTATCTTCTTTATAGTAGGGTGGTTAACGATTAGAAGTACAATTAAAAAATTACAATATCAAGAATCACTGCTCAAAGATTAATAAAAGTTGCCTTTAACTAGCACATATTCAAATGTTACTAGTTAAAAGGCAACTTTTTGATTTACTAATCTTTAATTGGGTATAAATATCTTTCGAAATAACTTGAATGTTGACTGCTCGAACCGAAATAATGTCTTAAGGCATCTTTTGAAAAATAGTCCTTAAACGTGTCAGTTTCTTTAAAGTCTTCGTATGTTTGTCGGTTAGCGAAGCCAAAATAAACCTTATAAGTGGTTCCTTGTACAGGTTTTAAAAAGCGATAGCTCTTAAACTCAGCAACGTTATCAAAATTCAATTCTAAATTTGCAATACGTTTTTCTAACTGATGTACGTGATCATCAGATGATGGAATAAATATTGCCGAATAAAAATGTGTTTGATCTAAATCGTTAATTGCTTTAACCGTCGTATAAACCGTCGGATGTTTTAAAATAGATTTGTCATCTGTTTCTTCAATAATGACTGAAGAATCATCTGTCGAAAATAAAAACAGATTTCTATCAGTATTTTTAGTTCTAATTTGATTTAAGTAACCATAAGTCCCATATGTTGTATATATGTTCATGACTCATACCTCCTTTGTTGCTTATATTATACGATTAAATCAGAAGTCTAGCTATACTAAATGAATGCAATATTTAAAAAATTTTGAAAACGAATTAGTCTGTTTGAGGGATATTTTTAAATGCTTAAATATACTATAATTAAGATTAATAAATTATTAAAATTTAATGAATTGAAATGTACATTTATGCTTTGTCTTTTTTATGACATTTAAGTGTGCATAAACGATAATTATATTAGCATATGATATTATAGATAAGAATGATTTTAATTTAGGAGGACTATAAGGTGCATAATAAAAATAAGACAATTTTACAAACAATAAAAGGTGAAAAAACATCTCATACACCTGTATGGTTTATGCGCCAAGCCGGCCGATCACAACCAGAATATCGAAAATTAAAAGAAAAATACGCATTGTTTGACATTACTCACCAACCTGAATTATGTGCTTATGTAACGCAATTACCAGTAGATAATTATAATACTGACGCAGCGGTTTTATATAAAGATATCATGACACCTTTGAAACCAATTGGTGTGGATGTTGACATCAAATCAGGCATTGGGCCAGTCATCAGCAATCCAATTAAATCTGTATCTGATGTTGAAAAACTTACGCAAATTGATCCCAAAAGAGATGTACCATATGTACTTGAAACGATTCAATTGCTAACACAGGAGAAGTTGAACGTACCTCTAATTGGCTTTACAGGTGCACCATTTACGTTGGCATCTTATATGATTGAGGGTGGTCCTTCAAAAAATTATAATTTTACGAAAGCAATGATGTATGGGGATGAAGCAACTTGGTTTGCCTTAATGGACCATCTTGTACAAGTTTCAATTGATTACGTAGTAGCTCAAATTGAAGCAGGTGCAGAACTTATTCAAATCTTTGATTCATGGGTAGGCGCATTAAATATCGAGGATTATCATTATTACATTAAACCGTCTATGCATAAGTTAATCAATGGCATAAAAGCGCAATTTGATGTACCTATCATTATGTTTGGGGTAGGAGCAAGTCATCTTATTAATGAATGGAATGACTTATCAATCGATGTATTAGGGTTAGATTGGCGTACCTCTATTACGACAGCGACAAATATGGGCGTCAATAAAACGCTACAAGGTAATTTAGATCCATCACTTTTACTTGCGCCTTGGGATGTATTAGAAAAGAGAATCCGTGCTATTCTCGACGAAGGTATGGAGAGAGGGAAACACATTTTTAATTTAGGACATGGTGTTTTCCCTGAAGTTAAACCAGAAATATTAAAACGTGTAACCCAATTTGTTCATGATTATACAAGTAAATAACACATAGAATTCAAAAAAGATTAAGGAAGGTTTTATTTAATGACTAAGACAATAGGCTTATTAGTTATGGCATATGGGACACCATATAAAGAAAGCGATATTGAACCATATTACACAGATATAAGACATGGTAAGAGACCAACTGAAGAAGAGTTACAAGATCTAAAAGATCGTTATGAATTTATAGGAGGACTTTCTCCTTTAGCTGGCACAACTGATCGACAAGCTGAAGCATTGAAGCATGCGTTAAATGAATCATATGAAGATGTTGAATTTCAATTGTATTTAGGATTGAAACATATTTCTCCATATATTGAAGAAGCTGTTGAAAAAATGCACAATGACGGTATTGAAGAAGCAGTAACTGTAGTGTTGGCACCACATTACTCTAGCTTCTCAGTTGGTTCATATAATAAACGTGCTAAAGAGGAAGCAGATAAGTATGGCATTAAGCTACACCATGTTGAACATTATTATCACCAACCTAAATTCATCGAGTATTGGACAAATAAAATTAATGAAACGTTAGCACAAATCCCACAAGATGAACACGATGAGACCATCTTGGTTGTTTCTGCACACAGTTTGCCTAAAGGTTTAATTGAGAAAAATAATGATCCATATCCTAATGAATTAAAGGATACAATGAACCGATTACAAGTAGCTTCGAATATTAAACACGTTGCTCAAGGCTGGCAATCCGAGGGGAATACTGGAACACCTTGGTTAGGACCGGACGTGCAAGATTTAACTAGAGCATTGTACAATGACCATCACTATAAACATTTTATTTATACACCAGTAGGATTTGTATGTGAACATTTGGAAGTATTGTATGATAATGACTATGAATGTAAAGTCGTATGTGATGAGATAGGTGCAAATTATTATCGTCCAAAAATGCCTAATACGGATCCATTATTTATCCATGCAATAGTGGATGAAATCAAAACAGTTTTTTAATAAAGGAAGGGACTCATTGTGAGTAAAAAAGTGGCAATCATTGGTGCAGGTATAACTGGACTTGCAAGTGCATATTATTTAAAACATTATAAACCAGATGTAGATGTAACCATTTTTGAAGCAACTAATCGACCTGGTGGAAAGATACAAACGTATCGTAATGAAGGTTATACAATTGAACTTGGTCCTGAATCATATCTTGGACGTAAAACGATTATGACTGACATAGCTAAAGATATTGGTCTTGGAGATGATTTGATTACGAATGAGACAGGCCAATCTTATATTTTCGCTAAAAATAAATTGTATCCCATACCAGGTGGGTCAATCATGGGAATTCCGACTGATATTAAACCGTTTCTCAAAACGAAACTCATATCGCCATTAGGTAAGCTAAGAGCCGGACTTGATTTAGTTATACCACCTATACAAATTGATGATGATATATCTGTTGGGGAATTCTTTAGAAGACGATTAGGAAATGAAATACTTGAGAATTTAATAGAGCCTCTTATGGGGGGGATATATGGTACGGATATCGATCGATTAAGTTTGATGAGTACATTTCCTAATTTCAAAGAACAAGAAGAAACACATGGCAGTTTAATTAAAGGTATGCAACATGAAAAGGCTCAGCGTATTAAGCAACGTCAATTATACCCTGGCGCACCTAAAGGCCAGTTTAAGCAGTTTCGACATGGTTTAAGTTCATTTATTGAAGCGTTAGCTAAGAATATAGAAAGTAAAGGCGTTACGATTCGATATCAATCACCTGTCAATGATATCCATATTAATAAAGATAATTATGAGATTGTGACTGATCAAGGTAGTGAACAATTTGATGGGGTTTTAATTACAACGCCGCATCAAACATTTATGAAATGGTTTAATCATGACGAAGCATTTAAATACTTTAATCAAATGGATTCTACTTCAGTTGCAACAGTGGTATTTGCATTCGATGAAAAGGATATTGAAAACACATATAATGGTACAGGTTTTGTTATTGCTAGAACGAGTAAGACGGATATTACAGCATGTACTTGGACTACTAAAAAATGGCCTTTCACTACGCCTAAAGGTAAAGTATTGATTAGAGCGTATGTAGGTAAACCAGGTGATACTGTCGTTGAAGATCACACAGATGAAGAAATAGCAACAATCGCACGTCGCGATTTAAATAAAATGATGACCTTTAAAGGCGATCCTGAATTTACAATTGTCAATCGTTTGACTAAAAGTATGCCACAATATCATATTGGACATATGAGTCAAATTCGTAAAATTCAACAACATGTTAAACAGACTTATCCAGCACTTAGAATTACTGGTGCACCTTTTGAAGCGGTTGGTCTACCAGACTGTATTCAACAAGGTAAAAACACCGTAGAAGAATTATTGGATGAAATATAATGTTTTAAACATTTTTTTAGAGGTCAGGGCACCTCTTTAAAAGTGTTTTGTTATATCAATTAACCTAATTTAATATTTTAAGGAGGACATACGTTAATGACTAATGTAGTTATCGTTCATTCACAGATAGGGGATTCGCATAACCATTGGTATGCATGGTTACAACACAACTTAGAATTAGAAGGTTACGATGTTCAATTATTTCATTTAGATGAAAATAAAAATGATGACATAGACAACTGGGTTCATGAATTACATCAACAAATTGATATTTTGACTACAGATACTTATTTTGTAACACATGGATATGGCTCAATAGCTACTTTAAAATATATTGAAGGCCTATCAGTTGATGGCTGCTTTGAAGGCTTTTTCAGTATTGCAGGGTTTAAAGAAGATGCGGTGAAAATTGACGATTCCATTAAAGTAGGGGATTTTAGTATCGATTATGATGACGTTAAATCAAAAGTGAAGCATTTTTACGGACTTGCTTCAAGAGACGATGCCTATGTGTCATATTTAGAAACACAAAATCTAATTAATGAATTGGGTGGCAAAACTAAAATTGTTGATGAAGGAGGGCACTTTTTAGAAGAAGAGGGTTTTGTTTCCTTCACTGAATTACAAGAAAAAATGCAACATTACATGACGAGATAAGTGTTAGTGTCATTTATAATAAAAATGTTTAAATAATTAAATTTAAAGAAAGTAGGGAGTGGCTACTCTCTACTTTATGATTTTAAAACCCAAAATCACATTTATTTAAACCATTCATTCAATAATTAAATATCCAATTCGTATCTTAAATTAAAATATTTTAAATGTAGCGTTTTTTTACACAAATTACTTTAGAATTGTTATTGACTAAGTTAATAATACTATATATACTAATAAAGTATTCGAAAGGCGATGACCATTAATTAATTATCGCATTTTAATATGAAGATTCAATGAATTAAATGTAAAATTTATTTTAAAAAGTTATTGACATTCAATGATGTTAAATGATATACTTAATAAGTACTGATTTTTGAGACGTAAATAATATTAGCGCGGGATGGAGCAGTTCGGTAGCTCGTCGGGCTCATAACCCGAAGGTCGGTGGTTCAAATCCGCCTCCCGCAAT
>NZ_KV838577.1:4822-7321 GCF_001838705.1 Staphylococcus sp. HMSC34C02 | reverse complement strand
TACTGCGAATTTGCAAAATAGCTTCATTATATTAATTTTGTCCCGGACGCTTTTTATATAGAGATGTTTAAAATATAGAGAGTCGGTAATACATATAGTAGTTAATAAAATGCATGCACATGCATGAATGTGGGTGTGTATCTTCAAAAAGAGAGGAGATATAGAATGAATGTATTAGTTGTAGGTGCAAATGGTGCGGTAGGACGTAAAGTGATTGCACAATTAAAAGATACCGAACATAGTTCAGTTGCGTTAGTACGTAAAGAAGCGCAAGTTTCAGAACTTGAAAATACAGGTGCTGACAAAGTAGTTGTAGCAGATTTAGAAGGTGACATTTCAAATGCGTTTGACAATGTTGATGCTGTTATCTTTGCTGCAGGTTCGGGCGGAAGTACTGGCGCAGATAAGACACTTCTTGTTGACCTTTGGGGTTCTAAAAAAGTGGTCGATGCAGCAAGTAAAAATGGCGTGAAAAAATTAGTGCAATTAAGTGCAACAGATAGTCCAGACCCAGATAACGAGTCTGATGTGATGAGACCTTACGCTGTTGCCAAACATATGTCTGATTACTATATTGAACAATCAGACTTGAATTATACCATCGTACGTCCAGGACCATTACAAGATGATGAAGGTACTGGCAAAATCGATGCTTCTTTCTCAATTGAAGGAGACCCAAATGGTTACACAATTCCACGAGATGATGTTGCAACAACATTAATCAACGCATTAGATATAACGCAATTAGATAAACAAGTGGTCTATATTCAATCAGGTGATACTACTATTAGAGAAGCCTTAGAACAATTAAAATAAGATAGTTTATAATATAGAGAAACCCATGGGGGAGATAATGCACGCGATATGAGTGTTATCTCGCTACCATGGGTTTCGTGTTATGATTTGAACACATCACGTAAGGTATTTTCAAAAGTGACTTTAACTTCGTTATAGAAATGACGTCCTTTATCTGTAATAGCAGCGTAAACATCACGTTTATCCTCACTACAACCTTGTCGTCGTATCACACCACAATCTTTTGATTCCATTCTTGTTGCTAATCTAGACATTGCACTTTGACTCAGACCAACTTTCGTTTGTAACACTTTCAACGGTAATTGATGATGTTCTGCACAATCTAAATACATTAAGACATAGAATTCTTTTAATGCAAGATGATGGTGAGACATTAAATCGTGTTCTAACTGCTTTGAAACGTTATTGTATATGGATGTAAATTCTAACCATTCATTTACTAATTCATTTGCCATAGTTATGCCTCACAATTATTTCTTAGTCTATTTTTTAATATTATAACAATAAATAAAATAAGCTAGCGACATAATGAACTAAATAATTAATTTAACATTGGTAGCGTTAATCATAATAGCGTTAGATAGACAAATGAGTTGAACGCTCCCGAAACTTACAGAGTTGTAATTTTGGGCTTTCTCCCTAAAAATCTTAAGTTAAATATGTTTACATATAATTGAGGTGAGTGATTATGGAAGATGTAAAAGACAAATATAACTACAGACATGACGACGATTACGGTAGCAGAAATGAAAATATTGCATCGTCTATTAGTTATTTAAGCGTATTCTTTGCACCAGTACTATTACCAATTGTAATGTGGATCATCGCTGACCAACCAGTATCAACCCACGCACGTAAAGCGTTGTTCAACCATATTTTAACTTGGATTTGCTTTGCATTAGCGCCGTTCGCATTGATGATATCTGCTAGCTTAATGGGCAATGCTTCAACAAATATGGATAGTTGGGTTGTATTTGGTTCATGGGTAGTTGCCGTTATACTAGGTTTAGTCGGTGTGTATTTATTCATTCAAAATATCGTTAGAGGCATTAAACTCTTATTAGTTTAGAATTATAAAAAAGAAGCTATCGCTAGGTGAGACCACCTATTGCGATAGCTTCTTTACTTATCATATGCATAAAAGAAATGCTTTAGTAATAAAAGTAACAGATAATTAGAAAAATATAGTTATTGTTTATTTCATAAGTTGACGTCTAAGGCTAATTACACCTACACCTAATATAAAAGCTAAAATACTGTAAACAAATGGTGTTGTTGAAGTGCGTTCGCCCGTCATAGGTAATTCGTGATGTAATGAAGATTGACTCGCTTCTTGTTGAGAATGAGTTGCTTGTTTACTAAGTTGTGTATTCATTTGTGATTGTGGTGACTGCGCTTGTTGTTTAACTAAATGATGCTTTTCTGCGTAACCATTGAATCCCATGTCATTATCTTCAGCTTGATGTTTACCTGGATCTTGTTGTGCGTTTGTCTTAGATGTTGGATTAACTAACCCGTGTTGTTCTGCATAACCATTGAATCCCATATCGTTATCTTCAGCTTGATGTTTATCTGGATCTTGTTGTGCGTTCGTCTTAGATATTTGATTAACTAACCCGTGTTGCTCTGCATAACCATTGAATCCCATGTCGTTATCTTCAGCTTGATGTTTATCTGGATCTT
>NZ_KV838577.1:655-4722 GCF_001838705.1 Staphylococcus sp. HMSC34C02 | reverse complement strand
GTTGTGCGTTTGTCTTAGATGTTGGATTAACTAATCCGTGTTGCTCTGCATAACCATTAAAGCCCATGTCATTATCTTCAGCTTGATGCTTCGTAGTGTCATTGTTGCTAGTTACATCATGGTTGAAACCAGGATCAATATCATTGTTGTCATCAACATCGTGGTTAAACCCAGGATCTACACTGTTGTTACTACCTTGAGATGTTATAGGTTGACCATTATTATCGTGATTGAACGCTTGGTCAATGTTATTTGTTGCTGCAAAAGCATGGCCATGTGACATAAGTAATAGTGATGATGTTACTAATGTTGTTCCGAAAGCATATTTAAAACGTCTTTTAATCAATTCATCCACTCCCTAGTAAATAGCATTCTTCATACATAAAGATGATTATTTAATAATTAAAAATATCATAAATATGTATATTTATAACTTAACACAATAATTTAAATTCAACCTTAATATCTTCTATCAACTGAATGACAGTTTTGTCATATAAGCATTCATCACATTATTGTGCTACGATATATACGACTTTTTAAACTAGGAGAGGATGTTTGATGCAATTACGTGCAGTAACCGAAGCGGATCTGTCTTCACTGATTGAATTGGAAAATGAAGGCTTTACATCTGATGAAGCAGCTACATCAGAAGCATTAAAAGAGAGAATCGGTAAAATACCTGATACATTCATCATAGCTGAAAACGCCGGCCAAATTCTTGGCTATATTAATGGGCCTGTGATTACGCAACGTTATATAACTGATGACTTATTTGAAACGAGTGAGCGCAATCCTGAATATGGTGGCTATCTTAGTGTACTTGGATTAGTTGTTAGCAAAAGTAGCCAAGGACAGGGCATTGCCGGGCAATTATTAAAAGCATTTGAGAATTTGGCTAGACAACATTCAAGACATGCCGTAACACTAACTTGTCGCGAAGCATTAGTGCCTTTTTATGAACATTACGGCTATATTAATGAAGGAGCGTCAACGTCACAACACGCGGGTATAAAATGGTATAACATGGTTAAAGAAGTATAATTAGATGTCTTAGAATGAATATAGTAGTATATGAAGATATATATGGTTTGTAGTACTTCAGTAAATAATACGTTATGGGCTTCACACAATAGAAATCAATTTGTGTATGCCCATTTTTTTAATGGTTTTGTCTATCATAACATCTCTAGGCGACCTCGTTAAAAATAACAAACACTGTTATTGAATTGACCAACTGTATGAAGGACCCCATCGAAAAAGTAATTTCAAATCAACTATGTATTGTTTGAAATATAATAATTATCAAAACTTAAAAAATTCAAAAACTCTATTTTAATAGGAAGAAACTCGTTCTGAAGAATTTGTTTTTTCCTATTTTTAATTTAAAAATAGCTCTAATTACCAAAGAAATAATAAAGCGATAGATCTGTCGTGCTTACAAAATTGTTATACCGATTAAATAAATGAATTTAAATACAAATAAATGAATATTATCATCCCAATCCAGTATATATAAATAAGCATTACAACTGATTCATCTTAAAGAAACTTACTAATCAAGTAATAATTTGATTGAAACAAAAATAATGAAAATAAAAATAATGAATAAATCGTGCATACTTTTGAATTTTGCGCAATATAATATAGAAAAACCTTATATAAATGAACTCTAATTTTGTTGCAATTTGCATGTAAAGGGTAATATAATAGCATAAATTCAAATTAATTGTGGTCAATTAGTAGATGGGGAAGTAAATGGAAAATAGAGGAGAGTATTATGTCGAAAAAAGAGAGAAATTTTAAACGATCCTTTGGTGAAGAAAAAGCAAGGGTGAAACTATATAAATCTGGAAAACAATGGGTTAAAGCGGGTATTAAGGAAATTCAACTACTTAAAATGTTGGGTTTACCATTCTTAAATAAAGATGTAGAAGAAATTAGCAATTTAGAAACAAATCATAATGAGCGATTAAAAAACAAGCTATGAGAGCAACTGGATTAGTAGGCGGGGCCTTTACCTTTACGATGCTTAATGACCATCAGGCATATGCTGCTTCTGAGACACCTATGACTTCAGAAATTTCATCAACGAGTGCAACAGTAGCAAATCAACAATCAACTGCGATTACTAAATCAGAAACTTCCGAGTCTACTGAATCAACAAGTAAAAGCACTGTAGAAAGTACAAGCAATAAGAATTCAGTAGAAACGACTTCT
The DNA here is from genome assembly GCF_001838705.1 of Staphylococcus sp. HMSC34C02. Lineage (NCBI taxonomy): Bacteria > Bacillati > Bacillota > Bacilli > Caryophanales > Staphylococcaceae > Staphylococcus > Staphylococcus sp. HMSC34C02. Next base: position 2,502 of record NZ_KV838577.1, on the reverse strand, counting down.
AATAAAGAGGCATCTAACGCTAATTCATCCACGAGTACAACGTCTACTTCGGAACAAGAAGCACCTAAGTCAGAAGCTGCTTCTTCGGAAAAACAAATTGAAAAGAACTCTGGAAATACATCGAATAGTGATAAAAGTAAAGAGACAAGTACGTCTGAAGAAAAAAAGAGCAGTACGAATTCTTTAGCAAAAGACACTTCTACTAACAGCACATCAGAAAAAAGTAATAAAACTTCTTCAAGTAGCAATAAAGAATCATTAAGTAACTCAAATGAGAATAACTCAAAAGGAAGTACGCGTACTGAAGCATCACTAGCGTCAAATAATGCCCAAAAAAGTGTGACATCTTCAACGCACACTACAGAAAGCAATAAAAACGAAGATTTAGGATCTGCCTTATTTACTACTAATTCAACAAGTTCATCCACAAGTCCAACTAAGTTAAGAACATTTAGTAGATTGGCAGTAAATACACTTGCAGCAACAACAGCAGCGACTAGTCAAACTAACACATATACAGGTAGTGGTACAGATTCAGTAAATAACACGCCAATTTATTATAAATTAATAGTGACTAATAATGGAAATGGTTCTGTAACATTTAAATATATACTTACTTACGATAATCCTGCCACTGATAGTGTTGAAACGCCGAATGTGAGTAAAAAGACAGCAACGCTTATGTCTCATCCACAAAGACCATTAATTACATTAGGTTCTGGTTATGGCAATATCACAAACGTAACACAAGGATACTCCGATTCATATGGTAATTATACGGGGACTACAACAACTCCATCGTTGAATAAAGTGAATGGGGGATATACTTGGTCAAGTACCAATTTAAATGGAACATTAATTGGACAGGGTAAAAGTGTAACAGCCACTTTTACTGTACCTATTAATAATAAATCAGGAGACCTATCGTTTACAGTATCACCGTATGCTTATCAAGATGGTAATGATTATAGACTAAATTATTTTAGTGACAATCAAACAATTAAAAATCTTGAACCAAGTCAATCGACATCGACATCAGTGGTAACTTCAAATAATGAAAGTACATCTACTTCAACTGCTAATAGTAAGAGCTTATCGACAAGTACATCATTAAGTGATTCGACAAAAACAAGTACATCGACTAGTAAATCAACATCAATAAGTATGAGTGACTCAACAAGCACAAGTATAGTTAATAGCGAAAATGCATCAAGAAGTGAAAGTGTAGCCAAAAGTGAAAGTGACTCAAAAAGCACAAGTACAAGCAAAGTTAATAGCGAAAATGCATCAAGAAGCGAAAGTGTAGCCAAAAGTGAAAGTGACTCAAGAAGTACGAGTACATCATTAAGTGATTCGACAAAAGCGAGTACGTCATTAAGTGCATCAACATCAACAAGTGTGAGTGATTCAACAAGCACAAGTACGTCAGACAGTGCATCAACATCAACAAGCGTAAGTGACTCAACAAGTGCAAGTACATCGTTAAGTGAGTCAACATCAACAAGTGAGAGCACGTCATTAAGTGGATCAGAAAGCGTGAGTCTTTCAGACTCATTAAGCGCAAGCACATCATTGAGTGCGTCAACATCAACGAGCATGAGTGATTCAACGAGCACAAGTACATCAGATAGTGAGTCAGCATCAACAAGCGTGAGTGACTCAACAAGCACAAGTACGTCAGATAGTGAGTCAACATCAACAAGCGTGAGCGATTCAACGAGCACAAGTACGTCAGATAGTGAGTCAGCATCAACAAGCGTGAGCGACTCAACAAGTGCAAGTACATCAGATAGTGCGTCAACATCGACAAGTGTGAGTGATTCAACGAGCACAAGTACATCAGATAG
>NZ_KV838577.1:0-555 GCF_001838705.1 Staphylococcus sp. HMSC34C02 | reverse complement strand
CAAGTACGTCAGATAGTGAGTCAGCATCAACAAGTGCGAGTGATTCAACAAGCACAAGCACCTCATTGAGTGGATCAGAAAGTACGAGTCTTTCAGACTCATTAAGTGAAAGCACATCAGATAGTGCCTCAACATCAACAAGTGAAAGCGACTCAACAAGTGCAAGTACATCAGATAGTGAGTCAGCATCAACAAGTGTGAGTGATTCAACAAGTACAAGCACATCAGATAGTGCCTCAACATCAACAAGCGTAAGTGACTCAACAAGCGCAAGCACATCATTGAGTGCGTCAACATCAACAAGTGTGAGCGACTCAACAAGCACAAGTACGTCAGACAGTACGTCAACATCAACGAGTGTAAGTGATTCAACAAGCGCAAGCACATCAGATAGCGCATCAGCATCAACAAGCGTGAGTGACTCAACAAGTGAAAGCACATCATTGAGTGCATCAACATCAGCAAGCGTGAGTGACTCAACAAGTGCAAGTACATCAGATAGTGCATCAACATCAACGAGTGTGAGTGACTCAACAAGCACAAGTACATCAGATA
>NZ_KV838576.1:0-222 GCF_001838705.1 Staphylococcus sp. HMSC34C02 | reverse complement strand
TATGAACCAACAACAGAAGAAGTCACAAAAGATTACGGTACACCAACAACTGAGGATGATGTAACAGGAGCAGTAACAATTCCGGATTATCCATCAGAAAAAGGAACACCAACAATCACAGTTGACGATCCAAGTACATTACCAGACGGTAATACGCCAGGAACAGTGAATGTCCCAGTAACAGTGACATATCCAGATGGCACACAAGATCATGTGACAGTA
>NZ_KV838575.1:0-2202 GCF_001838705.1 Staphylococcus sp. HMSC34C02 | reverse complement strand
AACCTTCAACAGAAGAGAAGGCAAGTAAAGAAAGCACAACAGAACAACCTTCAACAGAAGAAGCTACTAAAGAAACTACAACAAATCAACCAATTTCAGAAAAAGAAACTGTAAATGAAGTTAAAAATGTAGCAAATGAAACAGGAGTGTCTGAAGACGAAATTTTATCAGTTTTAAATAAACAAGGTGTTAATAAAGCTAATGAAAATGAAATTTTAGCTGCTTTAGTTAAAGAAAAATCGGCAACTAATGATCAATATTCAACTCCTGTAGTTGCTAATACAACAAACACATCTTCTAAAACGAAGACAACTTCTAACACACCTGTTAGAAACTTATTACGTAATAGAGCAGTGGTAACGGATCGTGCTGCTACGTCAGATTTACAAGAATTAGCAGAAAATAGTGCTATATACTCACCAGGTGATGCTACTAAAAACCAAACTTATAGTGGTAAAGCATGGGTTTATAGAAATGGTAATCATTCAGACTCTTCTCAAAAAGATGCAGTAGCTTTACCAGGAGTTAATGTTTACTTACAATGGGTAAACGGAAAAGGTTTTGTATCCCCAGTTTATTACACTACTACAAATCCAGACGGTTCATTTGCATTTGACTTATCCAAACCAGTTACAGATGAGAATGGCAATTCTTATGAATTTAAATTAGCAGGAGACTCCCAATTCGCTATAAGAACTTGGGTTAAAAATCCAGATCCATCTAAATACGATGTTGTTAAACATGGCGACCAAATGTATGGTTATCATGATCGTTTAACTAGAAAAAATGAATCTTGGGACTTTACAGCAGGAGTTAATAGAATTGTTAACTCACAAGTTGTACTTCAAGAAAAACATAATAATGTTGATTGGTTACTAAAACCAGAAAATGAACGTACAACATCTGGTACTTCAAATGGCCAATTTGAAAATACAGGTAATTACGGTACAATTCGCGGTAACGTATGGTATGAAAACGGGGATCCTAATGGCTCTGATGCAAGACGCTGGGGTAAAGATACTTGGGATGTTAATGCAACTAATACAAAAGTCGCTGCATCATATGTAAATGACGAAGTAACTAGATTATTTGATACTTGGAAAAATGAACACAGTGGTTATACATTAGATGATTTCAAAGCTGCACAAGCACAAATTATCGCTGATTATGAAGCGAAAAATGGTGTGGGTTCACACATTGCTGAAACTGTTGTAGCAAATGTAGATTCTAACGGTGATTATTACATTCCGTTCAAAGGTATCTATGGTATTAGTGCTTATAAACAAAATTCAGGTACAAGCATTTCTAAAACTATCTCAGATGAAGAATATGGCAAAGTTGTAGCTGATAAAGATGTTTCACATAATAACTTAATGGCTTGGAATGGAACAATTGGCCAAAAACACAGACATATCAACTCTGATTATGTATATGTTACACCGCTTGTTGAAGGCTATGCTATTTGGAGTAATAATTTCCAAACTAACATGTTTGAAGGACTTAGTGATGATATTTTACCAATTGGACCAAGTGCTCAAAGCTCATATAATACATCAGGTGTAGATTTTGCACTTTTAGCACCACAACCAATGCACGACATCACGAATTATAACTCAACAGATGAATTAGCTAGACCAGGTGATACTGCACAATCTAGAACAGGCGGTTTATTACCAAATCGTGAATATCAAGTGCAATGGTTCAAAGATGGTCAAGCAATCGGAGAGCCAGTTACTGTAACTTCTGCTGAAGATGGAACAGTAGGATCAGTACCTTATACAGTACCAGCAGATGCAACAAGTTCAAATATATTCTTATCTGCAGTATTTAAACAAGGTGTTTCTACATCATCATTAACTACAGCATTAGCAATTGATTCATTCTCTATTGCAAAACCAGATAATGAAGTATATCAACCAACAACAGAAGAAGTTACAAAAGATTACGGTACACCAACAACTGAGGATGATGTAACAGGAGCAGTAACAGTTCCAGATTATCCATCAGAAAAAGGAACACTAACAATCACAGTTGATGATCCAAGTACATTACCAGATGGTAATACGCCAGGAACATTTGAAGTACCAGTGACAGTGACATATCCGGATGACACAACTGATAAAGTGAATGTAACTGTAGTTGTAGGAGAACCAACTGATGCAACAACTTATGAACCAACAACAGAAGAAGTCACAAAAGACT
>NZ_KV838574.1:0-242 GCF_001838705.1 Staphylococcus sp. HMSC34C02 | reverse complement strand
TTAGCGAGTCAATTAGGTTCAAAAGCTAATGAAACAATTCAAGAGGTTAGAAATAACCCTCAAGAATACGCTAATCGCTTGAAAAATGATCCAAAATCATTCTTAGAAGAAGAAAAATCAAAATTTACTAATTTAGATGCAAACAAAGAAGATGCACTAGAAGAAGGTAAATTTGATGATGAAGGTGGCGCTACTGTTAATAATAATTTAAGAGTAGTCACTGAAGAAGATTTAAAGAAAAA
>NZ_KV838573.1:5585-10637 GCF_001838705.1 Staphylococcus sp. HMSC34C02 | reverse complement strand
CTGTTGTGCTTTCTTCAGTTGCCTTCTCTTCTGTAGAAGGCTGTTCTTGACTTACTTCTTCAGTAGCGTTTTCATTTGTAGTTGATTGTTCTGAACTAGTATTAGTTTCTTGCGTTGAATTTTCTTGTGAAATTGCGTTCTGAGATGTGTTTGATTGATTACTAGCATCTTCTTCAGATGCTTTTGAATTACTTTGATTTTCTCCGCTTTCAGTTTGATTAGTTTCAGCAGCTTTAGCTACATCATGTCCTGCACCAAAGATTAATGTTGCACCAACTAAAATTGATGCCGTCCCCACTGTGAATTTTCTTATCGAATATTTATTTAATCTATTCGGTAAGAAATCTAATCGTTTATTCGGCTTTTTCTTCAAATAACTCACACCCCTATTTTCCAAATTTATTGAGTACAATACTCATACAAAACTTATCACTTTTTGTATATTGTTACAATATATAAATCTGATTTTTTAAAAAAACATTAATTTGTTCATGCTAAATAACTTTAGAAAATTATATACTTTTTTTATATTATTTAATAACTTTTAAATTTGGTATTCATTTACTATAAAATCTAGCATCATACTTATTATTACCATAATTAGCATTTAAAAAACCCGCAGTTACACACTACGGGTTAATTTCATACATTTATTTCTTAGTTATTCTTTTTATTTCGCTTTCTACCTAATACTAGTGATGCTACACCTGCAATTAATGTTCCGAATAACACGCCATTTTTCTCTTCTTTGTTTCCTGTTTCTGGTAATTCACTATTATCTAGATCCGCATCGGCATAACTGTCAGCATCTTTTTTATTAGAGTCAGCCTTAATGAGCACACTTAGTAATGCTCTATTATCAACTTGATTATAGTCAATAGTAAGGTTTTTAACATTTTCACTTGCCTCTTCAATTGAACTACTCGTATTCTCATCTACAAAATTTGTTAATGCTTTTTCTTTTTTCTGTATTATCAATAGTATTATTTAATTGTGTCTCAGTATTTTCAAATGATATATCTAAACCTGATGTATTAACTGTCTTGGTATCATTATTAGAAGTATTATTTGCATCTATTGCTACATTTTATTTTCTAATATCAATTTGTTCTGGTTTCACTTGTGATAATGTAGCACTCGCGGATGTTTGTACATGACCTTTTGCTTTTACATCTTGCGCTTCATTCGTATCTATAGTTGTGGAAGCTTGATCTTTTTCAGCTGCTTTTGCTTCATCATGAGCACTTCCAAAGATTAAAGCTGTCCCTACTAATATAGATGCTGTCCCTACTGTGAATTTTCTAATTGAATATTTATTTTGTTTATTCGGTAGAAAATCCAATCTCTTTTTTTGTTTATTTTTCAAACAGACCACTCCCTAAAAGAATTGTAAATCGACCTAATTTAACTGTTTATTTAATTACTTAAATTTAAAAAACTAATTAAAATACTAATATAAATACATATAATTAAGTTCAAAAAATATCTTTTGCATTGCAATCTATATAATCGTCTGAAATATTCTTTTTAAAACAATAAAAAAAGAACGATAAAAATCGTTCTTAAAAACTAGTTTCTACTATTATATATGTGTACTTCTATATAATTAAATTTTATTTTAAATGTTCATAAGGACTATTATTCACAAATGATACAATTTGGTCTACAAATAATTTTGCGCGCAACTGAAATTGGTCATCATCAAGATACAATGTACCATCTTCAAGTTTACTGTAATCTGAATCGTGTGTAGCAATTTGTGTCGGTACCGCGATACCTAGTAAACTGCGAACAATGACACGTAAATGTGATAGTGGTTCTGAACTAACAATACCACCACTATTGCCAATTAGCCCTACTGGTTTCATTTTAACGTAATCCATATTGATATGATCTAATGCATTTTTAAGAATGCCAGAGTAAGAACCATGATAATTAGGTGTGCCAAGTACTAAGAAGTCTGCTTCCATAACTTTAGTTTGAAAGTCTTTTGCATTTGCTTTAATTTCTTCTGTTGAATGGGTTGTTCCTGAAAAGTCTAACTGATTTAAAGGTCTTTCTGCTAAATCAAATATATCAACATCTAAATCATGTGTATCAAATTGACCCACTAAATATTTAGCAAGCGCATTCGTATGTGAGCCTACTTTTGCACTACCAACAATAATAAGTCCTTTCATTTCTTCTAAACACCTCTTAATATTAATTATTTTCTTCTTGTAATAGTTTCATAATGGCTTTACCTACACCACTATTTTCGTTTGTATCTGTGACATATTTTGCAATTGCTTTTACTTCAGGCATTGCATTTTCTACTGCCACCGGATAACCTACACGTTCTAACATTGACACATCATTTAAATTGTCACCTAATGCCATAACGTCTTTTAAATCAATATTTAATTGATCTGCAATAGATGCCAACGCTATTCCTTTTTGAGCATCAGAATGGGTAATTTCAAGGTTACCACGTGATGAAGATGAGATAGCTAAACTTGAAATCGCTGAGAGTTCTGCCCCTATCTTGTTTATTTTCTCTAAATCTGGATTAAAGGCAAGGACTTTCATAATTAGTTCTCCTGGAATATTTTCAATTTCCTCATAACTATTTACAACTTTCAACGTCCCATTATCTATACGTTTTTGAATGCCGTTTTTAATCTTTTCAACATCCGCTTCTTGTCCTGCTTGTTTAGCAATATCTAAATATATATCTAAATCTTTAGTAGGATCTTCTGTGTAAATCCCCCTATTAGTGTAAATTTGATAGTATACATCTTCATGGTTCAAGATGGATTTTATGCGTTCCACTAATTCATGATTTAAGTTAGAGGTACTCATAATATTAAACGATTCATCACGTACTTCTGCACCATTTAAACAAATGTATGGCACACTTAAATCTGTTTCAGCTACAGGTGTGTTCGCTTCATAGAATGCACGACCTGTCGCAATGGCAACTGTTATTCCTTGTGATTGTGCAAATTTAATCGCATCAACATTTTCTTGTGAAATTTCATGTGCAGCATTTAACAATGTGCCATCCATATCTGTTGCTATTAATTTAATCATACAGTTACCTCGTTTCATTATCTTAATTAAACGCTATTTATTTTGAAAAGTATCATCTGAAAGTTTTTAAACCTCAATTTTGACACCACATTCACGTGTATTATTTTAACAAATATAAAACAATTTGTACGCTTACTTGTTCGTTTTAGACTTCTTTAATCGTAATTCTCGAAAGAAGTTACGTAATAGATCTCCACATTCTTGTTCACATACACCACTAACCACTTCAGCTCTATGATTAAAGCGTGACTCTACTAGTAAATTCATCAAGCTACCACCACATCCACCTTTAGGGTCAGAAGCACCGTAAACCACTTTAGGAATTCTGCTCAACACGATAGCACCTGCACACATGACACAGGGTTCCAACGTTACATATAAGGTGCAACCTTCTAAACGCCAACTTCCAATGGTATTAGATGCTCGTTCAATCGCTATATGTTCTGCATGTGCAGTCGGAAGCTGTGCAGTTTCTCTTAAATTATGTGATCGTGCTATAACTTCATCATCTTTAACAATAATTGCACCTATAGGTACTTCTCCAATATTTTGCGCTTTTTTAGCTTCTTCAATCGCTAATTTCATGTAATATTCATCATTTGCCATGTGTGTTATACCTCACTTATGATACAATACTCATTGTCTATTTTAACATTTGGAGATGTGATTATGAACAAACCATTTATCGCAATTGAGGGCCCTATTGGTGTAGGTAAATCCTCCCTAGCTCATAAGCTTAGTCAGTCATTAAATTACTATGAAGAAAAAGAAATAATTGATGAAAATCCATTTTTGTCTGATTTTTACGATGATATCTCTAAATGGAGTTTTCAAACTGAAATGTTCTTCCTTTGTAATCGATACAAACAAGCGAAAGATATCGCAAAAATGACACAAGGCGTTGTTAGCGATTATCATATTTATAAAAATAAAATATTTGCCCGTAACACTTTAAGTCATCATGAATTTGATAAATTTGACCGCATTTTCGATATTTTAACAGAAGATCTTGAAATGCCTAACATGATTATTTTTTTAGATGCAGATTTGAATGTTTTGAAACAGAGAATCGCTAAACGCAACCGTAGTTTCGAGCATCATATCGAAGATAACTATTTATTGAATTTAAAAGAAGATTATTTAACATTTTATAATGCGATGAAGTGTGAAGGTGCGAATGTTGTCTTAATTAATACAAGTGATATTGATTTTGTCAATAACGATTCAGATTATCAATCCATTTTAGAAAAAATAAGACCTATGATAGGAGCAATTGAAAATGAATAATTACAAAGTACCTCAAAATGCAATTATCACTATTGCTGGTACAGTTGGTGTTGGTAAATCAACATTGACACAAGCGTTAGCCGACAAACTGAATTTTAAAACCTCTTTTGAAAATGTTGATCATAATCCTTATCTCGATAAATTTTATGATGACTTTGAACGTTGGAGCTTTCACTTACAAATCTACTTTTTAGCGGAGCGCTTTAAAGAACAAAAGCGTATGTTTGAATATGGTGGTGGCTTTATACAAGATCGTTCTATTTATGAAGATGTAGATATTTTCGCGAAAATGCATGAAGAACAAGGTACTATGAATGAAGATGATTTCAAAACCTATTCTGAGTTGTTCAATGCTATGGTAATGACACCCTACTTCCCTAAACCTGATGTATTAATTTATCTTGAATGTGATTATGATGAAGTCATTGAACGTATCAAAGCACGTGGTCGTGATATGGAAATTAATACAGACCCAGAATATTGGCAAAAATTATTTAAACGCTATGAAGATTGGATTAATAACTTTAATGCTTGTCCAGTAGTACGTGTAAATATCAATGAATATGATATTCACGAAAATCCTGACTCATTAGATCCAATTATTGATAAAATCGCACATGTCATTAATACGTACCGTAACGTAGACAATCGATAATATCTAAAACAGTCTGGGACATAAATAATATAATAATG
>NZ_KV838573.1:0-5485 GCF_001838705.1 Staphylococcus sp. HMSC34C02 | reverse complement strand
GAATTCAAAAGAATTCTGTCCCGCTCCCTTTTTATAACCTTATTTATTTTCACTATATTGTTTTAAGACTTCGGGCACACTTACCGCTGTATCTATAATCACATCAGCGTCGACTAACTCTTCTTTTTTAGCAATGCCACTCAGTACACCAATTGCTAAACCTAATTCAGCATTTACCTTTGTCTTCATATCATTATTCGTATCACCAACAATCACTACATCTTTAGGTTTCACGTCATAGTGATCAAACAATGGATTAAGTACTGCCGGATTGGGCTTTTCAGCAGCATGTGTTTCTGTTGAAATCACTAAGTCAAATGCATCTTTTGAATTTGTATCTTCTAAAAACTGCAAGACGCCTTTTCTAGAATCACTTGTAACTATACCAATTTTATAGCCGTCTTTTCTCAATGATTGAATCATATCATATACACCATCAATCCAGTTATTCTCTGGCACACGCGTATCGACAAGGGATTGACTTGTATTACGTGTCCAAGTTGAGACATCTTTACCAACAACGTTATTGAAAGCTTTAATCATTTCATCTAGTGAGCCTGAACCCATCACAGAATCAGGAACAATTGCATCATCGAGAATACCCAATTGTCGATGCGCAACTTCTTTATCGGCGACTGGGTATTCATCTAAAAGACTATCTACTAATCTTATGCCGATTTTCTCCCAACTCTTGTCAAACTCAATTAACGTCCCGTCTTTATCAAATAATATCCATTCCATTTACACAACACTCCTATAATTCGTAACTTTAATGCTTCTATTGTAATACAGATTTTCGTTTTAGACTTAATAGAACGATTTACAATTCCAATTCCCAATTATTTAGTATATGTATCTGTTAGACGTTTATCTTGGGGCTTCGGATGTATCATGTTATATCAACAATTTGCAATGAAGTTGAATCAATTATATATTTTCAAAAAAATAAAAATTATCATGCTTTCAATTAATATGGTTATATAAAGTTCACCCCGAAAATTAGATTTCAATCTAACTCTCGGGGTGATGATTATTGTAAAAATAATTATTTAGGTTCGCCATGTACTAAAATACTACTAATAAAGTCAATCGCTTTTTTAATGAAACCGAATACGTCTGTCATTGGATTTCACTCCTTCATTAATATTTAAATTACACTTTTATTGTAAACACCTGAGGATACATTTGGCGTTTATTGCGTAATTGCCTATTAATGATGCGTATTTGTCTGCTTATATATTTAGTTTGTAGTGTGATGCATTGTCAATAATTCTTGTACGTAACTGTCTTTCACCTCGTAAACAACAGGATTACTTTTTAACTTAATTAATTTGTTTTCATATTAGTTTATGACTTCATTAACTTTATTTCTTGAGTAGCCAACTATGTTTTTTACTTCTTTAATACTAATTCTAGAGTATTTACTTCCAAATATTTTGTCTTGAAGTAATATAAAAAGAACATTTAAATCATATTTATTTAATGCTTGTTCATTAAGAGACTGAGTAAGTCTTGTAATGATGTCTGTATTATTTTCAAACGTTTCTATAATATTATTTTGTCCTTCAATAAGTAATTGCATCATATCATCAATAAAATTTGTTATTTCACCTTTATTAAAATAATCAGATGCTTCTTGAAATGCTTTATAATATTTATTTTTATTATGATTTACGACGTATGAAAAAGTGAGTGCTGTAAACGAATCCAAGTTATCATTAAGTAATTTGGCTAAAATATATCTTCCTACTCTTCCATTTCCATCATAAAAAGGATGTATGTACTCAAACATATAATGACTAGCTAATATTTTATAAATACTGGGTGCTTCATAATGTTTAATAAAACTTAATAAAATGGTTAGATATTCATAAATTTCTGGTTCATTAAATTCATTTCTATGAACCCATTTACTTTTAGCATTGTCGTAGACACCGATAGAATTTTTTCTAAACAAATTTCCATCTGGTAAATCTTTTTCTATAATTTCACAAGCAACAAGAGCCTGGGACATAAATAATATGATGATGCTATTTTGCAAATTCGCAGTAGCTGACTGAACTGAAAATGTGCTTAAATCAAGCTTATTTCAGTTCTAGTCACCCTTGCGGGGGTGGGACGACGAATTTAAAAAGAATTCTGTCCCACTCCCTTGATTTCAACGTCATCATTTTCAATCATAATATATTGATTTACTAATCCATCAAAACGCTTATTCTCACCTTTTGTTTTGTTCAGTGACGCAGCAATCTCTTTTTTTGTACTTTTTATATTTTCAATTTCATTTGTATTTTGGAGTTCAGTGATTAATAAATATTTAATATATGCTTCATTCGCGACTTTAGCCAATGCTGAGGAAAGTTGTTTAATTCTATCTGAGTTTTTTAAGACCTTTTCAAGGTTAATGCCTAATGATCGATTTAGAATAAAGAATAAAGGATACTCTGCGTCTCTTTGTTGTTTCTCGTCCTGAATTGGATGAATAACAAAGTCGGTAACATAACTTGAATAACTATTTAACCGCATATTATATTCTGTTTCTACATTATCCCAACCATACATATGAAAAAGCTTTTTAAGTGTTTTATATTCCACACTATGCACCTTCTTACTTATCATATATTTAAGTATGCTTTTTATGATACTAATATTATACATAATACGTTATATATAAAAGTATGATCTTTAATTTGAATAACACCATGCTTAAAATATAATATTAATCCCTCCAACATGTCTGTACTTTAAACATAGATGAATTAAAGAAACTATAAATAAAACTGATTATATAAAAATGTTTAATTCATATTTTTAATATTTTATGTTATTTTTATATTTACAAACAATGTTAAAAACATTAGTGATCATAAGATAATATATACCTAAAGATAAGAAATGCCTTTTTTCGCTAAATATTTGTGTAACCTAATGATTTAATAAATCAAACTTTCTTATACAGTATTTATTAATATATGTCATATCATTTTTGAATGGTTGAAATTCAATAGTTGAGATTTTCATGAAGGGTTGCATAATATATGTCAAAATCTAAATTGAGATTAATTCTAAATATTATATATTTTGGATCAATCATACTACTTTGTATTTTTATGTGGATAACAGATATTCATATTCTTACAAATATTTGGGGAATTATACTTTTTTGGACATACATTTTCATTTTTCAATTTATAATCGATCACTACGCACCTAAACAGAAAAAACATGATGATGATAAATAGCTATATATACTTTGAGTTTTTAAAATTTATCAAAAAACTGCATAATTAAAATGTGGGGAATTTCTAAAATGACTTAAAAATGTAGGGATGTCTATGATGAAATACAGAATAATTGCAGGTGTTATATTTTTAATAATACTAATTGTTGCTACGTTTTATGTTCAGCCAATGCTTACTTTAGATAATCAATTATCAAATTTAATATATATTTTAGTATTAGTTATAATTGGTGCTGTATTAGGCTATATCAGTCGGCGTTTAGATGGGAAATAGCTAATTACTGTTTCGAGATCTACCAAATTTATAACGATCTCCATTTAAAAACATTTTCTTAATGATGCTAAAGGAGAGATTGATAATGAAAAAATATCAAATAGCCTTAACGATTAGTTTGGTATTATTGAACATGTTCTCAATTATTTTCATCGCATTTTTTCATATTCCATATGGTAAGACCATTTTCTATTCTCTTTTCTTAGTTATAATTATCGTTTTTTTCTTTATAGATAAGAAAATTAAGAAAGATAATGATAAAAATTGAACAAGTAATACATTAAAATTTAAATAATCAAATCTTTAAGTTCCAAATATTTAAGTCCATAAGGTCAAAGTATTCAATTATCTAGTCGCTTATTTTAGATATCATTCAAAAAGCATAGACTCAAGCCATCACAATTGAATAAAATAAAAAGCTAGAAACCTCAATTACTTGAGATTTCTAGCATAATAAACATACCTTATTTATATTCTGGAACAACGACTCTCCAACCATGCGTATCTTCTAATTTACCACTTTGGATGCCAGTGTATGTGTCATATAATTTTTTAGTAATTTCGCCAGGTTCGTTATTGTTGATGACGATTTCTCTATCTTCATATTTTAAAGTACCTACTGGTGAAATCACGGCAGCTGTACCTGACCCGAATACTTCAGTCAATTCACCTTTGTCGTATGCTTCAAATAACTCATCGATTGATACTTTACGTTCTTCAACTTCATAGCCTAACTCTTTCGCCAATTCAATGATTGATTTACGTGTAATACCTGGTAAGATACTACCATTTAAAGCAGGTGTAACTAATTTACCATTTTCAACGAAGAAAATGTTCATACTACCAACTTCTTCAACATATTTTTGTTCTACACCGTCTAACCATAACACTTGGTCATAGCCTAAATTATTAGCATTTGTTTGTGCTAGTAAACTTGCTGCATAGTTACCTGCTACTTTAGCAAATCCTACGCCACCACGTACGGCACGAACATATTCATCTTCAACGTAAATTTTAGTTGTTTTTAAAGTGTCTCCGCCGTAATAAGCACCTGATGGAGATAAAATGATTAATAATTTATATTGATGAGATGCTCTTACACCTAAGATACCTTCAGTGGCAAATACAAATGGACGAATATATAACGATTGGCCTTCGCCTTCAGGTACCCAATCACGTTCAACGTCTACTAATTGTTTTAAACCTTCTAGTAATAATTCCTCATCTACTTTAGGCATTTCTAGACGTGCTAATGAATCATTGATACGTTTGAAGTTTTGATCTGGTCTAAATAATACAACTTCGCCTTCATGTTTATATGCTTTTAAACCTTCAAATACAGCTTGTCCATAATGAAGACCTTGTGCAGCTGGTGAAACTTCAAATGGTGCATAAGGAACAATTTTTAAATCATGCCAACCTTGATCTGCATCATAATCAAAACTTAACATGTAATCTGTGAAGTATTGACCGAATCCTAAATTACCTTCTGGTTTTTCTTTAAGCGCGTCGCGTTGTTCAAATTTTACTTTTTCTGACATGATGAAAGCCTCCTAAATCATTCTAAGTTAATAATAGTATATTAAATTATAGCAATCTCATAATGGTGATTCAATAAATTTTCTAAAAATTCAAACTAAATACCAATTGTAAACCCTTATTTCAAAAATAACATACTTTAATAATGAATTTAAATCCATCTTCGAAATTGAGAA
The DNA here is from genome assembly GCF_001838705.1 of Staphylococcus sp. HMSC34C02. NCBI lineage: Bacteria > Bacillati > Bacillota > Bacilli > Caryophanales > Staphylococcaceae > Staphylococcus > Staphylococcus sp. HMSC34C02. The sequence continues at coordinate 255 of NZ_KV838573.1, read as the reverse complement.
TTAGCCACTTAGAAAAATGTAAAATGAATAATAGTACATAGTTGCATGCACACACACTTACGTAAGAAGTTCTATGACAGATTACAACGTGTAGTCATAAATACCTATATTGAACATTAATGAAAGGCAGTTGAATGACGCTAGAAGATTACGAAACAGAGTTGCGGAGACTCCTAAGGAATCTTTAATTTTAATGAACCTATGAGCAATAGCTCTTAGGTAAGTAGTTCTAAAATGGGTAATGGAACGTAGTTG
>NZ_KV838572.1:134868-167649 GCF_001838705.1 Staphylococcus sp. HMSC34C02 | reverse complement strand
AAAAAGAAATTCTACAAGCAAAGCAAGCTGGGGATACAGAAATAGTCAGTCTCTACGACCCTCTCCTCATTCGTTAATATAAACCAATCTCCTTTTAAGTAATCCTCTATCTAAAATTAATCATTACTATAAATACTTACTTCTTTTATGCTCTTGGGTGGAATTGATTATACATCTGTCTAATCTGAGTTTTAGAAACATGTGTATATAATTGTGTAGTCGAAATATCAGAATGACCTAACATTTCTTGAACTGCACGTAAATCTGCACCATTCTCCAATAGGTGTGTTGCAAATGAGTGTCTTAACGTATGAGGTGTCAATGTTTTATTGATATTTGCCTTTAAACCATACTGTTTAATTAGTTTCCAAATACCCTGACGTGTCAATGGTCGTCCATGCATATTTAAAAAAAGCACGTTAGTGACTGTTTTTTTAAGTAATTGAGGTCTAACAGAATTGATATATGTGTCTAGATATTCGATTACAGTATCGCCTAATGGGATGATACGTTCTTTGTTCCCTTTACCAAACACTTTTACAAACCCCATAATTAAATTAACATCGTCTATCTCGATTTGTATTAATTCAGTCACACGCATTCCAGTCGCATATAATAATTCGAGAATTGTACGGTCGCGGTATCCATTATTTTTATTTAAATCTGGTGTTTCAAGTAACTGAATCACTTCTTCAACATCTAACACATCTGGAAGTTTCTTCTCGTACTTAGGCGTTTCAATAAGAACTGTAGGATCTTTCGCTGCATATTTCTCACGTAGCGCAAATTGATGGAAACTGCGAATCGTTGAAATAAATCGCGCAATAGATTTAGCAGAAGCCCCCTGATCTATTAAATGACCTAGACATTCTTGAATCGTTTGTCTATCAATAAAATCAATATGCGCAATTTTGTTTTCTTGCATATATATTTGATATTTTTTTAAGTCTCGGCGATAGGCACCTATCGTATTCTCGCTTAAGCCTTTTTCGATTTGTATAAATTTTAAATATTCTTCAATAATTGTTTCCATTACAACACCTCTATTTGAATAGACTCACATTAAACTATGATGTGATATTAAGAAAGACTAAGACAATCATTTGAAATTGTCCTAGCCTATTATTTGTTTATTTTCCTTTTGCTTGGCATTCAGCACAAACACCGTGAAACGTTAATCTGTGATCTAAAATTTTGAAGTTATATTCTGTTTCGACTCTTTCTTCAACTTGTGGTAGTAAATCTTCATGGATTTCATCTACTTTACCACATTCCATGCACACTAAATGGTGATGGAAATGTTTAGCGCCCTCTTTTCTTAAATCGAAACGAGCAACACCATCACCAAAATTAATTTTATCGACGACTTTTATTTCGGCTAGAAGTTCTAAAGTTCTATAGACAGTAGCTAAACCTATTTCAGGTGCTTTGTCTTTTACTTTCAAATATACATCTTCAGCACTAAGATGGTCTTTTTCATTTTCAATTAGAACACGGACAGTAGCTTCTCTTTGTGGTGTTAATTTATATGAAGATTGTTGTAATTGTTGTTTTACGCGATTTAATCGTTCTTCCATGGGAGCGACACTCCTCTATTAATAATTATAATCATTTTAAATTGAAAATATTTCAATTACTAAATTACCAATATTTTCAATTAAATGCAAGCTATTTACAGCACTTAATTAGAATGATTATAATTTAATAATATATACTGCAACCCAATGATTGTTTTAGCATCCTCGATTTCATGATTATCAAGTAATGCTTTTATTTCTGAAATAGGCACTTTATGCAATTCTACAAACTCATCTTCATCTAGATTGAGTTGACCTTCACTTAGGTTACTGCTGAAATAAATCGTAAGTTTCTCATTGGTGAACCCAGGGCAACCATACATGTCAGTAACAAATTCTAAGTTATTTGCAACATAACCTGTTTCTTCTTCTAATTCGCGTTTAGCAGCTTCTTCACGTATTTCATCTTGTTCTAATTTTCCAGCTGGAATTTCTAATAATGCTTTTTCAACTGGTTTACGAAATTGTTTAACAAGTAATACCTCATCATTTGGCGTTATTGCACAAACTGCTACCGCACCGTTATGATAAACTAATTCTCTTCTAGATGTATTCCCATCAGGCAATTCTACATCATGTATTTCTAAATCAATAATTTTACCATTGTAAATAACAGTTCTATCGAAAGTTTTCTCATTAAATTCCAAAAAATTCACGTCCCTTTTAATTCAGTATATAAATTGGTAAGATGAATGCGTTACTTAAAGTGTATCGAAAGGAGATTGGACATGCAAAAGAATATTTTAAAGAGTGGCATCGAAATTTCAGAATTAGGATTAGGATGTATGAGTCTAGGTACAGATTTTGCCAAGGCTGAACCTATCATTGAAAAAGCAATTGAAAGTGGTATTACGTATTTTGATACTGCAGATATTTATGACCGAGGCATTAATGAAGAAATTGTAGGCAAAGCTTTAAAAAAATATCAAAATCGGGATGATATTATAATTGGAACGAAGGTAGGAAATCGTCCTACTGAAGATGGCGGGACTACATGGGATCCATCTAAACAATATATTAAGGAAAGTGTTAAAGGTTCTTTACAACGATTAGGATTGGACCATATCGATTTATATCAATTACATGGTGGAACGATAGATGATCCATTAGATGAAACAATCAGTGCATTTAATGAGTTAAAACAAGAAGGTATTATTAAAGCCTATGGTATTTCTTCAATCCGTCCTAATGTTATCGATTATTATTTAAAACATAGTGAAATCGAGACAATTATGTCTCAATTCAATTTAATTGATAATCGACCAGAACAATTACTGAATGACATACATGCCAATGGTGTTAAAGTATTAGCACGTGGCCCTGTGTTTAAAGGACTGTTAACTTCTAATAGTATTGATGCCCTAGATCATAAATTCAGTGAGGGCATATTTGATTATACACATCATGATTTAGGCGAAACGATTGCTTCAGTTAAAGAAATAGAAAGTAATCTTAGTGCTTTATCTTTTGAATATTTAAAATCTCACGATGCACTTGGTGCAATCATCGTTGGCGCTAGCTCACCACAACAATTAGAAGAAAATGTTAATAATTACAATAAACATGTAAGCCTTGATCAAGTAAAAGCAGCTCGTGACAGAGTGAAAAACTTAGAATACACACAGCATTTAAAATAATGTAGTTATAATACAGAAGCGTTTGAGACATAAATGATGTAAAAATACTGTTTTGCTAAACCACAGTGCGGGATGGGACTAAGAATTCATAAAAGAATTTTGACCCACTCCCGCCTTTTTATTACAACTCAAATCTAACTCTAATACTGCTTATAGTAAGTGTAATGACCATTGTGATTTTCGTCTTTGATCGTCACATTCATGATCTCACCTCTCAAAATTAATTCATGAAATTTGAAACTTATGAATGATTGTTCGTCAGCATTTAGTAAGTCATAATTATTTTCCCCTATTAAATCTGCAATTGTAAAAATGGAATGTGGTGGTAATGCATTCATATTCTCAATACATTGTTTAACGTTATGGTTTACACAACATAACATACAATCACTCCGATCTATTGTTTGTTTTTGAATAAAAATGGAAAAAGTGATTCAAGCAACCTAGGGAATAATTGATATAATTTTAAAGTGGTGTGCATCCATTTAGGTTGATTGATTTCACATTTACGTTCAATGATCCCTTTAATAACATCATTAGCTAATAAAGTTGGATCTAACATCATTGCGTCATACTTGTGTGCATAAGCGAGACTTGGGTCTGCCTTTTCATGAAATGCTGTTCTAATCGGACCGGTATTCACAGACATTACATGAAAAGATGGGTGTTCCAGTCGTAGTGCATTTAATACCGCATTCAAAGCCGCTTTAGACGCACCGTAATGCGCGGCATTAGCTTGTGTGACAAAGGCAGCTTGACTAGAGATTCCAACAATACTCGCGTGTGGAGACAATTGGTTCATTAAAGCATGTAATAATAAATTAAACCCGATAATATTAACTTCATACGTTTCAGTCATTTCATCAGGTGTGTGTTGGTTGATTGATTTAAAATACCCTAAACCAGAACTATAAATAATGCCATCTATTTGCGTATCGATATATTGAGGTAATTGGCTAATTGCATGTTTGTCTTGCATATCACACAGAATCATTTGGACATTATGTTCATATGGTGAGAAGTCAATGTGTTTATATTTTTGTTTGCTTCTAGCAAGTAATGTAACATGCGCGCCCTTTTGAATAAGTTGTTTAGTGATTTCGAGACCTAAGCCACTTGTACCACCAGTTACCACATAGTGTTTACCTATCATAGACATTTCCTCTCTAACTTTGAATAATTTTATATTACCTTAAACTATTTAGTGTATAAAGTCTTCTAGTAATTGAGTTTAAATCTAATTGCATACACTAACTTTTTTTAAAAATCCCCCTAAGGATCACCTAAGCTAAAGCTTATGCGTAAAAAATGAAGATATAAATGATACAATGATACTATTTTGAAATTCGCAGTAGCTGACTGAACTGAAAAGGCGCTTAAATCAAGCTTTTTTCAGTCCTAGTCATCCTTGTGGGGGTGGGACGACGAATTGTAAAAAATTCTGTCCCACTCCCTTATATGTTACTATGGGTTTATAAATTAAAGAGTGAGGATGATGTTGTCAATGAAATTAGTTTTTTATGGTGCAGGTAATATGGCACAAGCAATTTTCAAAGGAATTATTAATTCTAAAAAATTGAAGTCACATGATATCTACTTAACGAATAAATCTAATGAAGAAGCTTTGAAAAATTTCGCTGAAGAATTAGGTGTTGAATATAGTTATGATGATGAAAAGTTACTCCAAGATGCCGATTATGTATTTTTAGGATCTAAACCTTATGATTTCGAAAAAGTAGCTCAACGTATTCAACCGTTTATTAATGAAAACAATCGCTTTATTTCTATCATGGCTGGTTTACCTATTAACTATATCCAAGAACAATTACACGTTGAAAATCCAATCGCTCGAATCATGCCTAATACGAATGCCCAAGTGGGCCATTCAGTGACAGGTATTAGTTTTTCTGGGAATTTCGGACCAAAATCAAAGGAAGAAGTTATTGATTTAGTTAACGCGTTTGGTTCGGTAATTGAAGTAAACGAAGACCATTTACACCAAGTAACAGCCATTACAGGAAGCGGTCCAGCTTTCTTATATCATGTTTTTGAACAGTATGTTAAAGCAGGAACAGATTTAGGGCTTGGAAAGGATCAAGTTGAAGAATCAATTAAAAATTTAATTATCGGTACAAGTAAAATGATTGAAAGATCAGATTTAAGTATGGAACAATTGCGTAAAAATATTACCTCTAAAGGTGGAACGACACAAGCAGGTTTAAATGCCCTATCACAACATGATATTGAGGCAATATTTAAAGATTGTTTAAATGCAGCAGTTCAACGTAGTGTTGAATTATCAAAAAATGAAGATAATTAAATTAATATATATATATAAAAGACTGAGGCGTTACATTGCCCCAGTCTTTTATATGAAATAAAATTGCACCTAGTATTTTAAAAATATATTGTTTTAAATTTTGAATGTATCAAAATCCTTAACAAATTCAAAGTGAGGAACATTTTCATTAGCTTTTAATTGATGTCTAATAGTATCTATCTCATCATAATTATAACGATTACTCAAATGCGTAATTAAACTTCTCTTAACGTTAGCTTGCTTTATCAAACAAAATACATCTTCAATATGACTATGGTGATAGTTATTGGCCAATGTTTTTTCGCCTTCAATATAAGTAGCCTCATGAATCATTACATCAGAATCTCTTGCAATGCTTAACTCTGATTGACAAGGTTTCGTATCTCCAAAGATAGAGATGATTGGTCCAGGTTTAGCTGGTCCTTTGAAATCTTCAGAATTGTAAATTTGGCCTTCATGTTCAAAATTATCATAAGCCTTTACTTCTTGGTACTTAGGCCCAGGATATAAACCTATTGATTTGAGTGCTTCGACATCAATAGTCCCTGGCGTTGTTGGTGATTCAATGCGATAACCATAAGAAGGAATACCATGATTTAATAATTTGGCACTAACTGTAAAGCCTTTATGATGATATGTAAACTGATTATCAATTTCAATATATGTGATAGGATAATTTAGATGAGATTCGGATAATCTTAAAGAAGTCTCAATATATTGTTGTAATCCTTTAGGGCCAATAACTGTTAATGGCTTATCTTCCCCACCTTGAAAAGAACGACTCGTTAATAAACCAGGTAATCCGAAAATGTGATCTCCGTGCATATGCGTTATAAAAATGTGGTCAACTTTTCCAAGTTTAATTGAATGATGTAAAATTTGATGTTGTGTGCCCTCTCCGACATCAAATAGCCATATACTATTCGAAAAAGGTTCAAGGTTTAAAGCAATTGCTTGCGTATTTCTCTCTTTAGTAGGTAACCCCGCACTTGTTCCGAAGAATGTAACTTCCATGCATATGCCTCCTTTTCTTTCATTATATTTTATCATATGTGATTTATTTTGCTATAAAAAGTCATAAAATAAATGCATGTGTTTCATTTTGAGTTATAATGATATTAAATTGTGCATCATTCCATAATTCAAGTGCCTTTGTAGAAACAATAAAATTAGGCAAATAAGTTTGAAGCGGTGCAAATATATTTTATAATAATACAATCATAGTATTAAAAGAATTGAGGTTTTGAACTTGAGTAAACATTCTAAACATATTCCTTGTTTAATTACTATTTTCGGTGCAACCGGAGATTTAAGTCATAGAAAGCTATTTCCATCATTATTTCACTTATTTCAACAAGATAATTTAGACGAACATATCGCTATCATAGGAATTGGACGTAGAGATTACACGAATGAAGTATTTCGTGAACAAGTTAAAAGTTCTATTCAAAAGCATGTTAAAGATACATCACAGATTGATGCGTTTATGGAACACGTATACTATTTTAAACATGACGTAAGTGATGAACAAAGCTACAATTCATTATTGAACTTCTCTAATGAATTAGATTCAAAATATCAATTAAAAGGTAATCGCTTATTTTACTTAGCAATGGCACCTCAATTCTTCGGTATTATTTCAGATTACTTAAAATCATCAGGTTTAACTGATACAAATGGATTTAAACGATTAGTCATAGAAAAACCATTTGGCAGTGATTTGAAATCAGCGGAGCAATTAAATAATCAATTAAGACGATCATTTAAAGAAGAAGAAATTTATAGAATAGACCATTACTTAGGTAAAGATATGGTGCAAAACATTGAAGTTTTACGTTTTTCAAATGCGATGTTTGAACCGTTATGGAACAACAAATATATTTCAAATATTCAAGTAACGTCTTCAGAGGTGCTCGGAGTTGAGGATCGTGGAGGTTATTATGAATCTAGTGGTGCATTGAAGGACATGGTTCAAAACCATATGTTACAAATGGTTGCACTTCTTGCGATGGAAGCGCCAATTAGTTTGAACAGTGAAGATATTCGTGCTGAAAAAGTTAAAGTATTGAAGTCACTTAGACAACTAGACCCACAAGAAGTAAAACAAAATTTCGTACGCGGTCAATACGATAAAGGATTTATTGATGGTCAAAAAGTCATCGCTTATCGAGATGAAGATCGTGTTGCTGAAGATTCAAACACACCTACATTTGTTTCAGGCCGATTAACTATTGATAATTTCCGTTGGGCAGGCGTACCATTCTATATTAGAACTGGAAAACGAATGAAGTCGAAATCGATTCAAGTTGTAGTTGAATTTAAAGAAGTGCCAATGAACCTGTATTATCAAACTGATAAATTATTAGACTCGAACTTATTAGTTATCAATATTCAACCTAATGAAGGCATATCTTTACATTTAAACGCGAAAAAGAATATTCAAGGTATTGATACTGAACCTGTACAATTATCTTATGCTATGAGTGCTCAAGATAAAATGAACACAGTAGACGCCTATGAAAATTTACTTTTTGACTGTTTAAAAGGTGATGCAACAAACTTTACACATTGGGAAGAATTAAAATCAACTTGGAAATTTGTGGATGTTATTCAAGATGAATGGACAATGAATGAACCTAATTTCCCTAACTATGCGTCTGGTACAAATGGCCCATTAGAAAGTGATTTATTGTTAAGTAGAGACGGTAATCACTGGTGGGATGATATTCAATAAATCATCAATTTATAACTATGACTATGCGTCTGGAGCAAAGATTATATTTTGAGATTTCTGAGCAAGTACACAGAGTTGAGAATGTACTTAAATTAGGCTTTTACTTGGTTCTCAGCAACTGTGCGCGCGAGAGTTACGGCATAAAGACATTTCTTTAATAAGCAAGTTGGGAGTGGATGAATGAATTTTTCTAGAATTCTGTCCACTCCCCTTTTCTATTCTTCTCAAAAAATTTTTTATATAGCACATGTTAAGATGTATATTTTCAAAAAATAAGGTAAAATAAAAGTTAATGATTGTATATTTATTGGAGTGAGAGTTTTGGACGTTATCAAGCAGATACAACAGGCAATTGTATTTATCGAAGATCGTTTGTTAGAGCCGTTTAGTTTGCAAGATTTGAGTGATTACGTTGGTCTTTCTCCTTACCATCTTGATCAATCATTTAAAATGATTGTTGGACAATCACCTGAACACTATGCGCATGCTAGAAAAATGACTGCAGCTGCTAAAGAAATGGTTCAAAGTTCTTCAAGGTTAGTAGATGTCGCAAAAAAGTATAACTACAATAGTTCTAATGATTTTGCGAATGACTTTAGTGATTTCCATGGCATTTCACCAATTCAAGCATCTACCAAAAAAGATGAATTAAAATTACAAGAACGTTTATATATAAAGTTAACAACGACTGAACGAGCGCCTTATCCATATAGACTAGATACTACAGAAGATATAGCATTAGTAGGTTATGTTCGTTATATTGAAGCAAACGATTTATCTAATCCTTATAAAGTTCCCGATTTTTTAGAAGATTTAATTCTTGATGGTAAAATTAAAGATTTGAAAAGGTATAATAATATAAGTCCATATGAGTTATTTGTAATTACTTGCCCATTAGATCGTGGTTTAGAATTATTCATAGGTGTTCCAAGTGATAGATACCCTTCTCATTTAGAAAGTAGAGTGTTGCCTGGTAGACATTATGCAAAATTTAATCTTCAAGGCGAAATCGATTATGCTGTAAATGAAGCTTGGTATTATATTGAATCCAGTCTACAACTCACTTTACCATATGAAAGAGATAGCTTATATGTAGAGATTTATCCTTTTGATATCTCATTTGAGGGCCCATTCACTAAAATTCAATTATGGTTGCCTATTGAACAAGAAACTTATGACATGTAAGTCATGCGATGATAAGTATTAATGAGTACTTTTTATCTACTTACATTTCTTAAATAATGAGAAATATAGTCTAATTAAAAAGACGGGAGTGGGACAGAATTCTTTTTAAATTCGTTGTCCCACCCCCGCAAGGATGACTAGAACTGAGAAAAGCTCGATTTAAGCGTCTTCTCAGTTCAGTCAGCTACTGCGAATTTGCTAAATAGCATTATGATATTATTTATGTCACAGTCTCGTCTTTATTAAATTAAATTTCTGCGACAAATGCTTCAAATGGTTTGAGTGCTGCTACGTCTAATTGACTCGTGTAATTGTGTAGTTTGATTGCTTCATCATCGATAGCAAAAGGTAATGTTAATGAACTTTGTTTATCAGTTAAATTACCTGCAACTACTACAGTTTTGCCATCTAATTGTCTTGTATATGCAAATACATTTTCATTATCAGCATCAATCAAATCAAATTGGCCATACGTATAGATATCATGAGATTTTTTTAATTGTATTAATTGTTTGTAGAAGTTAAGTACAGAGTCCGGATCTTCTAATTGCTGAGCAACATTGATTTTTTTATAATTCGGGTTAACTGGGAACCAAGGTTCACCTTCCGTGAATCCACCATTTGGACTATCATCCCATTGCATAGGTGTACGTGAGTTATCTCGATTTTCCATTCTATATTTATCTAGTAATTGATCAACATCTCCACCTTGCGCTTTGACAATTTGATATTCATTTCTAACAGCAACATCATTAAATGTTTCAATACTTTCGAAAGGATAATTTGTCATACCGATTTCTTGTCCTTGATAGATAAACGGTGTACCTTGTTGTAAGAAATAGACAACTGCATGACTTGTAGCGGATTCAAACCAGTAATCTTTATCGTTACCCCAAGTAGACACACGTCGAGGTTGATCATGGTTTTCTATGAAGAGTGCATTCCAACCAATTCCTTCTAGTCTCTTTTGCCAACGATTTAAAACCGTTTTATATGATTTAACATCAAATTGAGAATCACCAGTACTCCACAAGCCTAAATGTTCAAATTGGAAAATCATATTGAATTTCCCTTTATCTTCTCCTACCCAGTCTTCTGCATTATCTGGATTAACACCATTAGCTTCTCCAACAGTCATAATGTCATATTTACTAAGTGACGCATCTTTCATTTCTTGTAACCAATTCTGAATACCTGGTTGATTCATATCTACATCAAAGGCTGGAGCATATGTCTTTCCTTCTGGTACAGGTAAGTCGCCAGCTTCAAATGTTTTCTTAATATGGGTTATAGCATCGACACGGAAGCCGTCAATACCTTTTTCAAACCACCAGTTCATCATGTTAAATACTGCCTCACGTACATCTGGGTTATCCCAATTTAAGTCTGGTTGTTTTTTACTAAATAAATGGAAGTAATATTGGTTCGTTGTCTCATCAAATTGCCAAGTTGACCCATTAAAGATACTCTCCCAATTATTAGGTTCAGAACCATCCTCTTTAGGGTCTGCCCAAATGTACCAGTCTCTTTTTGGATTATCTTTACTAGATTTAGATTCAATAAACCATGGATGCTCATCAGATGTATGGTTAACGACTAAATCTAATATGAGTTTCATACCACGATCATGTACCCCTTTTAATAAGCGGTCAAAATCTTCCATTGTACCAAATTCATCCATAATATCTTGATAATCACTGATGTCATAACCATTATCATCGTTAGGCGATTTATACATTGGACTTAGCCAAATAACATCTATACCTAAGTCTTTGAGATAGTCTAATTTTTCGATTACACCTGGTAAATCACCAATACCATCATTATTACTATCATTAAAACTTCTTGGATAAACTTGATACGCTACTGCTTCTTTCCACCAATTTTTTGTCATAAGTATGCTCCTTTATCGTTTTGTAGTTGATACCCTCTCTACTATTTGAGTTGAAATCATTTTTGCAGTAAAAGAAATAGCTTTATTCCCTAATACATCAATGATTGTATTACCTGCTGTTAGGCCTAGTATATCTGGGTTAATATTTACACTTGTTTGTGATGGCGTTGCGTTTTCAGTGAGAAAAGATGTATTAAATGTAGCAGTTTGTATATCATCTGGAATGCGGATTTGATATTCATACAGCACATTCAATAATTGCATATTTAACATAGCATCAGACGTTATAATCACTGTAGGCTTATGACGAACATCAATACAATAGTGTTTTATACAATCACGCAAATCTTTGATAGACGCTATTACGGCGTAGTTAATAGGAATGTTAACGTCGTTACAGTATTGTTTAAATCCTTTTGTACGATCTTCTGTAACTGCATAATGTCCGGATTCTTGTAAAAATAACATTGACCGATGACCTAATTGATACAAATACTTTGCTAATTGATAAGCTGCATCGACATTATCATTATCGATGTGTATGACTTGATCATAGTTTAAAGATTTCCCAATGATAAGATAAGGCACATTAAACTCATGAAGTAGTCGTTCTACAGGATCATCTTGCAAAGAATACAAAAGAATAAAGCCATCTACACTTTTAGATTGAATCATTGTCTTTACTTCTTCGTATAGGTCAGCGCTTTTCTCTGATACAGTCATTCTAGTTGAATAGCCTCTTCGATTACATGCCTGATTGATACCGTTGAGAACATCGCTATTAAAGGGATTTTGACGTATTTCAAGTGCAGAACTTTTTTGTATTAATCCAATAGTCAATGTTTTATTTGTTATTAATGTTCTCGCCGCTTGATTAGGAATGTAACCTAATTTGGCCATAGCTGTTTTGACTTTAATAGTAGTCGAATTACTAATTTTCGGATTGTTTTGTATGACTCTTGATACTGTAGATGTAGCTACATTAGCCTCTTTTGCAACATCTTTAATTGTAACCGTCGTATATCACCTCACTAAGATTTCATAGTAAACGCTTTCAGATTCATCTATATTTTTATCGTATAGAATTCATTATTGTAAGTCAATCATTTTGTGCAATCGTTTGCACTAAATGCAAAAAAAGAGGAGTGAAACAGAAATAGTATTGTTTCAAAATATATTTCTGTCTCACTCCCAGCTTGCTTAGCTTGTCGCATTTCTTGATGAAATGCTGTTTTCAAGAGTCTCGAGTTGGTTTGAAAGAAGCTTGTTACAAGTTCATTTTTAATACAGTCAGCTACTTTGATTTTGCAAAATAGCATCAATATATTATTTAAGTCTTAGGCGCTTCTCTAAAGTATTAGTGATTATTCCTCAACCCATTGTGTATGGAAGATACCTTCTTTATCTTTACGTTCATACGTATGTGCCCCGAAGTAATCACGTTGCGCTTGAATTAAGTTTGCTGGTAAATCTTCAGAACGATAACTATCATAGTAGTTTACGCTGGCAGAGAATCCGGGTGTTGGTACACCGTTACGCACACCTGTTGCTACTACGTCTCTCAACGCATCTTGATATTCTGTGACAATACCTTTGAAATAAGGATCTAATAAAAGGTTTTGTAATTCTGAGTTATTATCATAAGCGTCTTTAATTTTTTGTAAGAATTGAGCACGAATAATACAACCTTCACGCCATATCATTGCTAAATCGCCCAGTTTTAAATTCCATTCATTTTCTTCGCTAGCTTTACGCATTTGCGCAAATCCTTGTGCGTATGAACAAATTTTACTCATGTATAAAGCTTTGCGGATTTTTTCTAAGAATGCTTCTTTATCACCAGTAAATTCTGCTTTAGGGCCATTTAATTCTTTAGAAGCATTTACACGTTCTTGTTTAATTGATGAAATGAAACGCGCAAATACAGATTCAGTAATAATTGTTAAAGGAATACCTAATTCTAAAGCATTGATAGAAGTCCATTTACCTGTACCTTTTTGACCTGCAGTATCTAAGATTTTTTCAACAAGTGCTTCATTGTCATCGTCTAATTTAGTAAAGATATCACCTGTGATTTCAATTAAATAACTTTCTAACTCACCGGCATTCCATTCTTTAAACGTTTTAGAGATGTCTTCATGTGACATGCCTAATAAATCTTTCATCATTGCATAACTTTCTGCGATAAGTTGCATATCTGCATATTCAATACCATTATGAACCATTTTAACATAGTGGCCTGCACCATTTGGTCCTATATATTCTACACATGATGCACCATCTTTAGCTTTTGCAGCTATGGCATCTAATATATCACTTACTTTATTGTAAGCTGCTTCTTGACCGCCTGGCATTAATGAAGGACCAGTAAGGGCACCTACTTCACCACCAGATACGCCCATACCGATAAAGTTAATACCACTTTCAGCTAAGGCTTTATTTCGACGGATTGTATCTTGATAATTAGTGTTACCACCATCAATTAAAATGTCATCATCATCTAATAATGGCAGTAAACTGTCAATTGTTGCATCTGTTGCAGGACCAGCTTTGACCATTAATAAAATTTTACGTGGTTTTTCTAATGAATTCACAAATTCTTCCAAAGAATATGTTGGGTGGATTTGTTTACCTTTAGATTCATTCACCATCTCATCTGTTTTTTCACTTGAACGGTTGAATACAGATACGCTATACCCACGTGATTCGATATTCCAAGCCAGGTTTTTTCCCATTACAGCTAAACCTACTACACCTATTTGTTGAGTCATATTACTTACCTCTCTCATTCAATTTTTCAATAGTATTGTATCATAAAACTAGAATGTACTTCACTAAACTAAATTACGATTTAGCTACTAATTCAATAATTTTGACAATTTGTGTTGCTAAGTCGTTGAGAGACTTAATTGAAATGCGTTCTGATGTAGTGTGAATGTGTTCATAGCCAACACCTAAAATGACTGTAGGGATTTCAAATGTATTAATAATACTACCATCAGAGCCACCTCCAGCAATAACAGTATCACCAGTTAATCCTAATTTTTTCGCACTATTTATAGCATATTGCGTAACTTTATCTTCATCATTTAATTTAAAGCCAGGATAGCTTTTCTCAATTATTACTTTGGCTTCTCCACCAAATTCTTGTGCAGTTGACTCAAATATTTCTTTCATATGTGCTACTTGTTGCTCAATACTTTGATCATTATGAGAACGTGCTTCAGCTTCTAGCACGACTTCATCTGCAACAATATTAGTTGCAGAACCACCGTGAAATTTACCTATATTTGCAGTTGTATATTGATCAATTTGACCTAATTTCATACGACTTATTGCTTTTGCGGCAATATTAATTGCACTAATCCCTTCTGAAGGCGTACTAGCATGAGCAGTTTTCCCTAAAATAGTCGAATTGATGATCATTTGAGTTGGTGCACCTACGACTGTTGTACCAACAGGTTGACTAGCATCGACAGCATAACCAAATTCAGCGTCTATGAGTGATTTATCTAATTCTTTTGCACCTTTAAGACCTGACTCTTCACCAACAGTAATTATGAATTGAATTTGACCATGTGGTATTTTATTGTCATTAAGATACTGTATTGTCTCAATAATTGCTGCTAATCCTGCTTTGTCATCCGCACCTAAGATGGTTGTTCCATCTGAGTATATATAGCCATCATCATTAATTTGAGGTTGAATATTTAAACCTGGCACTACGGTATCCATATGGCTCGTGAAATAAATTTTAGCTACGTCTTGGTTATCACTTGTTGCGGGCAATGTACAAATAAGGTTATTTGCACCTAACCATGACTTTTCTGAAGCTCTGTCTTCAGCAACATGTAAACCTAATGCTTCAAATTTCTTTTTTAGAATGGGTTGGATGACTTCCTCATGACCTGTTTCAGAATTTATTTTCACTAATTCTAGAAATGTTTCAAGTAATCGTTGACTGTTTATCATTGTGATAAAACCCCTTTCTTATTTAATTTCTATTTTAACTAACTTTCTACAATATCAAAAATAAATTGATTGCCATTTGTATTAAAATCATTTATGGTTAATTTATATATTTGGTAAAGTACATGTTATTAAGTACTTTAATAAGGAGCGTCAAATAGTGAATAATAAAGTACTAAGAATTATAATTATTGTAATGTTAGTCGCTATTATAGCAGCATTACTACTCACAAGTTTAGTGCCATTGATGCATTAATCTTTAAAGAAAAGAGGGTAAGACGAACATCTCGTCTTACCCTCTTTTCTATTCAATAACTTATTATAATTCATTATGCAGTCTTAATGAACCAAATTGAGATTTAATATTTAGATATTCTTCTAACTCATTTAATATTTGCATCATACTTGAACGTGATTTTAAAGATTGATGAGATTTAGGAAGTGGTAATTCATCTAATGACAAACGGATTTCATATAATGAATGTAAACGGAGTGCAGTATAGTCGTTACTATTTACATTATTACCAATTTCTGTCATTAAATGTGATACATCTGCCAATAGAGGATCGTCGACAGTAACTTGATTTAATAAAGGTTTAATTCTACGAAGTAATTCAAGTTGTTCTTGTCTCATATCAAAGTAGTGATAATAAGAGTTTTCATTTCGAATAAAATGATTTTTAACATCTCTAAATGCAATAGATTTCGCTTTACGAATATCCAATTGAAGTTTCTCGAAAGATAATGACAAATCATTACTATAATCCGAGCACGCTTCACTGTATGCCATAAATATGTCTTTAAATCCTTTTTCAATTTCTTTCTTGAAAGAAACGAGTGTTTTATCTAAACTCGGCATAATTAAATTCATAATGAATGCAATTCCTAGCCCAATAGTTAATAAGAGTAGTTCGTTGATGATTAAATGTAAATTAATCGTTGTTGCATTAAAAACATGTAATAATATAACGCAACTCGTTACAACACCCTCTTGAACCTTGAGCATGACAGTTATAGGAATAAATAATAAAACAATTAATCCTAGAACAAGTGCACTCTGGCCTAATAGGCTAAATACAAGTGAACCGAATAGTAGAATTAAAATACAAGATACAAATCGTGATACGATAGCTTGTACTGAATGAACTTTTGTATGTTTGATACACAATACAATGAGGATAGCACTTGATGCATAATTATCAAGTCCTATCCATTTGGCTAAAATGACACCTAGCGTTATACCTACCGCAGTTTTAAGTGTTCTAAATCCAATCTTATACGGATTTAACTTTAGCATCGGTAAATCCTCTTATCTCTCGTCGCAATACTTATCAAATAGGCTTTGTAATTGATTAATAACATCCATTACATCATGGCCTTCTATTTGATGACGTTCGATCATTTCGGTAATTTTACCATCTTTAATTAGAGCAAAAGATGGGCTTGAAGGTGCATATCCTTCAAAGTAATCTCTAGCCTGTTGCGTAGCTTCTTTATCTTGACCAGCAAATACAGTAACTAATCGATCTGGTAACTTATCATAATGTAATGCATGTGATGCTGCTGGACGCGCAATTCCACCTGCACACCCACATACAGAATTAACCATTACTAATGATGTACCATTTTGTTGTAATACTTTATCAACGTCTTCTGCTGATGTTAATTGCTCGTATCCTGCACTTTCAATTTCGTTACGAGCTTGTTCAACCACACCATTCATATATAAATCAAAATTTAAATCCATTTTGAATCACCTTTCAATCTTTTATTTATTCAATGTTATTCTACTAATTTAAACGATAGAGTTCAAATAGGTTGTCCAAGGCTATGCCATCTTATTAAATACTAATAAATACTTGTATTTTCAACTGTAAATTGCTCAATTCGTTGTTTTACTTGCGACATGAAGCGACCTGTTTGGACACCATCTAATATACGGTGATCAATCGAAATACATAAATTAACCATGCTTCTAATTGCTATCATGTCATCAATCACGACAGGTTTTTTTACAATTGATTCTACTTGTAATATTGCAGCTTGTGGATGATTAATAATACCCATTGACGAAACAGAACCGAATGTACCAGTATTATTAACCGTAAACGTTCCACCTGACATGTCCTCTTGAGTTAATTGTTTATTTCTAGCTTTTCGTGCTAATTCATTGATTTCTCTAGCAATGCCTTTAATAGATTTCTCATCAGCATGTTTGATAACTGGAACATATAATTTATCTTCATCTGCAACTGCAATCGAAATATTAATGTCTTTATGAAGGATAATTTCCTCACCGTCCCAACTACTATTTAAGAGTGGGTTTGATTTGAGCGCTTCTGCAACTGCTTTTACAAAGAATGCAAAGAAGGTTAAATTATATCCTTCATTCTCTTTGAATGTGTTTTTATGAAGGTTTCTCGTTTTAACCAAGTTAGTTGCATCAACTTCAACCATCATCCATCCATGTGGAATTTCAGTAACACTTGTTACCATGTTTTGGGCAATTGCTTTTCGTACGCCTTTTACTGGAATAGACTGACCTGATTGCGTATGATTTGAATCAGTGCTGGCCACTTGATTTTCAAAAGATGGCTCTGTTTTGTTATTAAGTTTAGAAATTTGATTCTCAGAATCCACATAAGATTCAATATCTTTTTTAGTTACTCTTCCTTCGAAACCTGTGCCACGTACACGTGATAAATCAACATTATTTTCAGAAGCAATTTTAAATACGACAGGAGAATAGCGACCATTATTTAGTGGTGTTGATGCTGATTCTGTACTTGATTGTTCATTTTGACGAACATTCTGATCAGTGGGAACACTTGAGTCTGATTTTGACGTTTTATCAGTTAAGGCATCCGTATTATTTGTATTTACAGTTGTTTCATTCTTATTATCATCTGTTCCTTGTTTATGATTATGCGTGTTCGTTGATTGATTTGACTCAGAAGATTCAATTTTACATATAACATGATCTATTTGAACTGTTTCCCCTTCAGAAACTAAGATTTCAGTAATAGTACCTGAAACCGTTGAAGGTACCTCTGCGGTTACTTTATCAGTAACGACTTCACATAAGGGTTCATATTCGTCTACATAGTCTCCTACAGAAATAAGCCATTGCTCGATTGTACCTTCATGAACACTTTCGCCTAGTTTAGGCATTTTAACATCCATAATTTTGCCTCCTTAAAATTGTGCAAGCTCTCTCATTTTTTCTAAAATTTTATCAGGATTCATCATAACTTCATTTTCTAAATTCGGAGAAAATGGCATTGAAGGTACATCTGGTCCAGCTAACCTCATAATCGGTGCATCAAGTTCAAATAAACAGTTTTCAGCAATAATTGCTGAAACTTCTGACATGATACTACCTTCAAGATTATCTTCAGTTACGAGTAAAATCTTGCCATTGATTTTGGCGCGTTCAATAATTGTCTCTTTATCTAAAGGGTAAACTGTTCTTAAATCGACAATTTCTACACTGATACCATCGGCGGCTAAAATATCAGCAGCTTGCATACAATAATTTACACATAATCCATATGTAAATACTGTAATATCGTTGCCTTCTCGTTTAACATCAGCTTTTCCAAGAGGAACAGTATAATATTCCTCTGGTACTTCTTCTTTTAAGAAACGATAGGCCTTTTTATGTTCAAAAAATAATACTGGATCATTAGATTCAATAGAAGATAATAATAACCCTTTAGCATCATAAGGTGATGATGGAATGACGATTGTAAGTCCAGGTGTAGAAGCGAAAATACTTTCGATACTTTGAGAATGGTATAAACCACCATGAACACCACCACCAAAAGGTGCTCTTATTGTAATCGGGCATTGCCAGTCATTATTTGAACGATAACGCATTTTTGCTGCTTCACTTATAATTTGATTAACTGCTGGTAAGATAAAATCTGCAAATTGAATTTCTGCAATTGGTCGTTTGCCAATCATTGCAGCGCCAATAGCAGTACCAACGATATTAGATTCGGCTAACGGGGTATCAATTACTCTTTCAACACCGTATTTTTTTTGTAAACCACGTGTAGCGCCAAATACGCCACCTTTTTTCCCAACATCTTCACCAAGTATAAATACATTGTTATCTTGTTCCATGGCTAAATCTTGTGCTTGTTGTATCGCTTCAATATACGTCATTTTACTCATTGCCAATACCTCCTTCTGGATCATACACAAATTGATATGTTTCATCTACAGATGGATATGGCGCTTGTTCTGCGTCTTTTGTGGCTTTGGTAATAATTTCTTTATGTGCTTGCTCTAACTGATCTAACCATGCTTGATCGATGATACCTTGTTCGAGTAAATAATCTTTAAATTTAAGATTGCAATCATACGTTTTTAAAGCTTCTCGTTCTTCTTTAGTACGATATGTATCATCATCATCTGATGAATGTGGTGTCATACGATTTGTAACGGCCTCAATTAAGGTAGCACCTTCACCATTTAATGCACGCGTTCTAGCTTCTTTCATCGCTTTATACATAGCAATAGGATCGTTACCATCTACAGTTTCACCGTGGATACCATAGCCTAAAGCTCTATCAGAAAGTTTTTCGGCGGCATATTGTAGTGAATTTGGAACTGATATCGCGTATTTATTATTAATAATGACGCAAACAAATGGTAGTTTGTGTACACCTGCAAAGTTTAAGCCTTCGTGAAAATCTCCTTGATTTGAACTTCCTTCACCTACTGTGGCTGTAGCGATATTAGGTTTTTTATCCATTTTCAATGCTAAAGCAGCACCTACTGAATGCGGTATTTGAGTTGCAACAGGAGAACTTTGAGATAATATACCTTTTTCACGATGACTGAAGTGAGATGGCATCTGCTTGCCACCAGAATTAATATCATCCTTTTTACCGAATGAAGCTAGCATTGTATCATAAGGAGAAATACCCATATAAGTTACAAATGCTAAATCTCTATAATATGGAGATGAAATATCTCCTTCTTTCATAGCATAAGCCATTCCTATTTGAGTGGCTTCTTGTCCTTGTCCACTTACGACAAAGGGAATTTTACCCGCACGGTTTAGTAACCATAATCGTTCATCTACTTTTCTGCCTAAATCCATCCATTTATAGATTTCTTTGAGGTCATCTTCTGAAAGTCCGACAGATTTATAATCAATCATTTTAAATATTCCTCCTATTAAACATGTATCGCTCTATTTTCTACTTTCAATCCCAATTCCATTAATACTTCAGATATTGAAGGATGTGCGTGTGTTGTCAGAGCTAATTCAATTGCTGAGCCATTCATAAATTGTAATAATGACGCTTCATTGATTAATTCAGTAACCTGTGGTCCTATCATGCTAATACCGATAATTTCATTTGTTTCTTGATCAATAACCATTTCGCAAAAGCCTTTATCCTTAGCATTAGTCTCTATCACAGCTTTACCTATTGCATTAAACCCTACTTTAAATGATTTAGATTTAATATTTTGCGCTTTAGCAGACTCCTTATTATAACCAATGGAAGCAACTTCAGGATGTGTATATATACATTTAGGCATTTTGTTATAGTTTAAAGGTAAGCTAGATCCATTAAACATATGTTCGACAGCTAAAATGCCTTCTTTTGAAGACACATGAGCTAATTGTAATTTGCCTATACAATCACCAGCAGCATAGATATGTTTATCTTCTGTTTGTAAGCAATCATTAACTAAAATGTTACCTAATTGATCTGTTTGAATTTTAGTATTATTTAACCCAATATCATTGGTATTAGGAGTACGTCCAATCGCTACTAAAACTTTGTCTAATTCTAATGTTTTTTCCTCATTGACTTGAATGGTTACGGAATTAGTATTAACGGTTACTGATGTATCACTCAAAGCACAATTTTCATAAAATGCAACGCCTCTTTCGCTAAGAGCGGTTTTAAGATATTTTGCAATTTGAGCACTTTCAGCAGGTAGAATTCGTTCGCCAGCCTCAATTACACTAACCTCTACACCTAAGTCTATTAATAAAGAAGCAAATTCAAGTCCAATCACACCACCGCCTATGATTGCTATCTTTGAGGGTAAATCAGTGAGTTCAAGCATGTCACTGCTAGATAATACGGTTTCATGATTGAAAGGTAAAAATGGTAATTGTGTTGGGTATGATCCTGTAGCAATTAAGACATATTGATTAGGTAAAAGATCAGATTCACCATCTTCGTATTCAACTGAGATTGTACCACTTTGTGGTGAAAAAATAGATGTACCCATTATTCTTCCAGTACCATTAAAAACATCAATGTGATTTTTTTGCATTAAACTATCTATACCTTGGTGCATTTGGCTAACAATATTGTCTTTACGTTCCATCATTGTTTTTAAGTCAAATGAAAAATGATCTATATTCACCCCAAAGTCTGCGGATTCTTTCACCGTTCTTAATACTTCAGCAGATTTTAATAATGCTTTTGTAGGGATACACCCTTTATGTAAACAAGTTCCACCTAATAATGATTTCTCTACAATAGCTACCTTTTTACCCAGTTGAGATGCTCGTATGGCCGCCACATATCCAGCGGTTCCTCCACCTAAAACGACTAGGTCATATTGCTTTTCACTCATTTTTTTACTCCTAACGCATTTACAATTTATTTATCAATAGTATGATGCAATAATGCTCAATATAAATAGATTTTAAATGTCTAATGTCATTTATAACGCAATGAGCATAGCTCATAAAAATCAATTTATTTAAATTAGTGATTTATTATACATTTTACATCAAAATTTAATAGTAATAAAACTAATGAATTACATAAGAGGTTGGGACAAAATATAAGTCTCAGCCTAATTTATTATTTTAGCAGTAGCCGACTCGTTTGAAAACGCGCTAAAATCAAGTTTTTTCAAACCTAGACATTCTTACCTATGCGTTGCCAAGCAAAGAGAATTTTATCAAAAATTTCTACAAGCTAAGCATGCTGGGGCGGGACAACGATTAACTTTAATTGCTGTACCGTACCCTATTTTTTCTTTGGTTTTGACTAATCATTTCTTTTGCATTTTCTCTAGTTAATTCCGTTACACTTGCACCAGAAATCATGCGTGCGATTTCATCAATTTTGTCATCATCTTTTAATTCTTTAACTTGAGTTGTTGTACGGTCATCATTGGAAGCTTTGCTTATTAATAAATGATGATCGCTCATTGATGCGACTTGTGGTAAGTGAGAGATACAAATAACTTGGATATATTCTGCGATATCTCTCATTTTTTCAGCCATTTTTTGGGCAGCTTGACCAGACACGCCCGAATCAACCTCATCAAATAGAATTGCTGTTTGTCCTCGTGATTGTACAAATATACTTTTTAAAGCGAGCATAATACGAGATAGTTCACCACCAGAGGCGATTTTATTTAAACTCTTAAGTGGTTCTCCTTTATTTGGACTAATTAGGAACTCAACGAATTCTATACCATCAATCGTTGGCTTTTCTAATAATTGGAAAGAAATTTCTAAATTAGCATCTTTCATTTGTAAATTTTGAATTTCGGAAACGATATGGTCTCTTAATGTGCGTGCTACGGTACGACGCGCCTTAGATAATAACTTGCCTTGAGACATGACTTCTTCATATAATCGATTAATTTCCTCACGTAATTGAGATGTACTTTCCTCATAATTTTCAATTTTAGCAATTTCATTTTGGAGCTTGTCTTTGTAAGTCATTAATTCATTAATATCTTTGCCATATTTTCTTTTGAGATTATTTAATAAATTCATTCGGGATTCTAATTCATTGAGCATTTGTTCATCAAATTCGTTGTTCGACATTTCGTCATATATCTCGTGTTTAGCATCCTCAAGCGTATAATAAAATTGGTCGATATCCTCTTTAAGTTTACTATATTTATCCGGCAGAATTTCATCAATGTATTGTAAATGATTACTTAATTCGTAAAGTCTATCTGTAATCGCGTGTTCATCGGTTAAAGTAACATGGGCATTATTGAGCGCTAAGCTTAGCTTCTCAGAATTTTGAATTCTACGAATATCAACTTCTAATTGTTCAATTTCGCCTTCTTTTAAAGAAGCTTCTTCTAGTTCTTCATATTGAAATTTCATTAAATCTAAACGTTGAAGTAACGCTTGATCTGCAGACTCTAGATCTTCTAATTCCTTTGTTTTACTTTTATATTGGTTAAACACGTTTTGATATTGTTCTTTTGTAGTTGAATATTTATCCTCTGCATAGTCATCTAATAATTTTAAATGGTACTTTTGTTTAAGAAGTGTTTGAGTTTCATGTTGACCATGAATATCTAATAACTCTTGCATGACTTTACGTAAATCTTGAAGTGTTACGATTTGATTGTTTAATCTACAAATACTCTTACCAGTACTAAAAATTTCTCTTTTTACTAATAAAAAGTCTTCATCAATATCTATATCTAGGTCCTGAAGGATATGAATAACATCTTTACTTTCGTCTATGTCAAAGATACCCTCAATAATTGCCTTTTTTTCACCATGTCTAACATAGTCTGATGAAGCACGCACTCCAATTAACTGGCCAATAGCATCTATGATGATTGACTTACCTGAACCAGTTTCACCACTCAGTACTGTAAGGCCATCTAAAAAATGAATTTCTAATTCATCAATAATTGCAAATTGTTTTATTGATAAGGTTTGTAACATGAATTCATCGCATCCTTATAATAAATTGAAAATTCTAGTTTTAATTGTATTACTTGCTTCTTCATCTTTACAAATTAAAAGACAAGTGTCATCTCCACAAATAGTACCGAGCACTTCGTCCCAATCGATTTGGTCTAGTATAGCACCTATAGATTGAGCGTTACCTGGTAATGTTTTTAAGACTAATAAATTTCCAGTTCCTTCAATGTTAACAAATGAGTCCATAAGATAACGTCCCAATTTTTCAAGTGGATGATATTTTCGATCATTCGGCAAGCTATAAACATATTGACCTGTTGGTGCGGGTACTTTGATTAATTGTAATTCTTTAATATCACGAGATACGGTTGCTTGAGTCACATTAAGGTCGTATTCATTTAGACGTTTGACGAGTTCGTCTTGCGTTTCTATCTTTTCGCTTGAGATAATTTCTCTTATTTTTATGTGTCTCACTGATTTTTTTGCCATTATGAACACTCCTAGTTTCGAATAATTATACAATGATTTTAACACAACATAATTTTTACTACTACTATTGCTATTATGCATAAGTAACTGATAACTCAATAATCGTAAATTGTTTAAATTAATGACATAGCGCTATTATTGAATGATTTTGTTTGAAAAAATGTATATATTTATAAATAATTATGTAAATTTTTAATAATAATGATCACGAGCACCTAGTCATTAAAATAAAGTATTAAAACACCCTTCAAAGCTGCTGTTTAAAACAATAACTTTAAAGGGTTCTTATTCGTTCAACTTAATGATCACGAGTGTAAAATAAATCAACGACATCTAGTAAAGGCTTAATATCGTATTGCTCAGAGAGCTTTTCAATTGATTCAGTGGCAGCATTTTTATGAAAATCAAGTTTATCTTCTGCACCTTGTTTTCCTAATAATGAAACATAAGTGCTTTTGTGATTTTCAATATCACTACCTACTTTTTTACCTAACTTAGATTCATCACCATACACATCTAGTAAATCATCTTTAATCTGGAACATTAGACCTAGATGATCGCTAAATGATTCAAGTAATTGTGACGTCGATTGATCGACTTTTGCAATATCGGCAGCACTTAATATCGCAAATTTTAATAATGCACCTGTTTTAGCTTTATGCATTTGTTCAAGGGTTTCCAAATCAACAGGTTTATCCTCACTTTGCATGTCTAGTGTTTGGCCACCCACCATACCTAAGTGACCGCTATTGTGAGCTAATCGTGAAAGCACCTTTACTTTAACCTCTGGTTCTAATAAATCATCGTCAGCAACGATTTCAAAAGCCTTCGTTAAAAGTGCGTCTCCAGCTAAAATAGCTTTCCATTCACCATAAACTTTATGATTTGTTAATTTTCCACGACGATAATCATCATTATCCATAGGAGGTAAATCATCATGTATTAAAGAATATGTGTGAATCATTTCCAATGCTAAAGCCGTTTGTTTACCTTTGGTATAATCTTGATTTAATACATCCAACGTTAAGAAAACAAGTAGTGGTCTTATTCTTTTACCACCTGCATTAAGTGAATACTGCATACTTTCTTCAAGATTGGTATTTAATGGTGAAGGTTTAATTACACCGTCAAGAGCGCTATTAATTTGTTCAATTAACTCATTCATTGACATCTTTGTCATTATCTTCATCCTCTGCTTCATCTTTAATAAGTTGATTAACTTTATTTTCTGCATCTTTCAGCGTTGCATCACATGTGGCTGAAAGTTTCATACCTCGCTGATATAACTCTAGTGATTCTTCAAGAGATACAGTTTCATTATCTAACTTTTGAACGATTTTTTCCAATTCTTGCATCATTTCTTCAAAACTTTGTTGATCTTTACTCATGTTCACACCTAACCTTTTTAACAATAGCATCAACGCTACCATCTTTCATTGATAATGTAATTTCATCATTTTCATTTAAGTCTTGTGTACTTGTAACCACTTGGTCGTTCTTATTAATAATAGTATAGCCTCTTAGCATTGTATTAGTCGGACTTAAGTTATTTAATAGTTCAATTTTATTTTTGAGCTCTAATTGATTATTTTGAATACTTTTCTTGGTTAAGTTTGTTAATCGACTATTAATGTTCATTAAGTGTTTATTATTTTGCGTAATGGATTGCTTCAAAGCTTTTAAATTAAAATTTTGACGAAGTACTTTAATTTGATACTTTTTACTTTCAATTTTAGATGATATTAATTGAGATAATTGCTTTTCTAAATCATCTTTTCGTTGAATTTGTTGATCATATAATAATGAAGGTTGTTTAAATTTATAATACGATGATAAATGGTCGAGCTGTTTATGTTGTTTTTCAAGATATTGTTTTATATATCTTGAAAGCGAAAATTGATGTTGTTTAATTTGTTGCATCAATTCGTACTGATCGGGTGTAGCGATGACCGCAGCTTGAGTAGGTGTTGCTGCCCTTACATCAGCGACAAAATCACTCAAAGTAAAATCAGTTTCATGTCCGACAGCTGAAATAATAGGTGTTTGACATTCAAAGATTGCTTTCACAACATCCTCTTCGTTAAAGTTCCATAAGTCTTCTATAGAACCACCACCACGACCAACTATAATGGTATCGACGCCAAGCGCGTCAGCGTGTTTTATTTTTTCGATAATATCTTCTTTTGCTTGAGTTCCTTGCACCAAAGTACTTAATTGAATTTTTTCAACTAAAGGATATCTGCTATTGATTGTAGACACAATATCTCTAATTGCTGCACCGGTACTTGCAGTTAAGATCGCAATTTTTTTAGGGAATCGGGGAATAGGCTTTTTATATTCATTACTAAAATAGCCTTCTTTTTTTAATTTTATCTTTAATTGTTCTAACTTTTGATACAAGTTCCCTATACCATCTAATTCCATCTTATTTACATAAATTTGATAGTTTCCACGTCGCTCATATACAGAAACACGTGCTTCTAAGAGAACTTCGTCACCTTCTTTAGGATCAAAAGTAAGTTTGCTAGCATTGCCTTTAAACATCATTGCACTAATGACGCTATCTTTATCTTTAACATTGAAATAAAGGTGTCCGCTAGAATGCCTTTTAAAGTTAGATAGTTCGCCTTTAAGCAAAATAGACTGTAAATGTGGGTCTTGGTCAAATTTGTATTTAATATATTTTGTTAATGTTGTTACACTTAAGTATTCAGACATAGTCATCACTCAAATTAATTATTTTATGTTACTTAGCACACCGTTAATAAATTTATAATGTTCATCGTCACTAAACTGTTTTGCCAATTCTACAGCTTCATTGATGATTACTTTCGGTGGTGTATCACTGTGTAATAATTCAAATGTAGCCATACGTAGTATAATACGGTCTGTTTTTAGCAAACGTTGAAGTGACCAATCTTTAAGATATGGTTTGATCGTATCATCTAAAACTGGTTCATGATCTTTTACACCAGTCACTAACCAGTGTATAAATTCAAAGTCTAAATCTGGCTCATCATCTTTAATAAAATTGATTGCTTCATTGATAGTTAATTCTGTATCTTTCATTTCTAACTGAAACAAAGTTTGAAATGATTGCTTTCTTGATTCTTTTCGACTCATAAATAACTCCTTGTTAATGTAATCTTTATATTATTCGACAGTGATATGCATGATATGAACGTTAATTTCTTTAGGCTCAATTGCAGTCATTGTTTTAATTGAGTTGAAAATGGATGTTTGAATTTTGCTCGCAAACTTAGAAATATTTATACCATGTTTAATAGAGCAATATACATCGATTTGAATGCCATCTTCTTTAACATCAATTTTTAAATTTCTATTGAGATTTTTTCGACTCATTTTCTCAATATTACTATTTTTTAATTCTGCAAAATGTCCGGTAACACCGTTTACCTCTGATACTGCAATACTTGCAACTACAGAGATAACTTCTGGTGCAATTTCAATTTTACCTAAATTTGAATTTGAATAATCTGCCACTTTAACCATTTAGACTACCTCCTACTCATTATCATTCATAATATTATATTGCTCTAAGAAATTTGTATTAAATGATCCACTTCTAAAAATATCATTATTCATTAATTTCAAGTGGAACGGAATTGTTGTGTCGATTCCTAAAATTAAATACTCGCTTAATGCTCTGATTCCAGTCATAATCGCTTCTTCACGAGTAGGTTCATGTACAATTAACTTAGCAACCATAGAATCGTAATATGGAGGGATTGTATAATTCGTATAGCAAGCTGATTCGATTCTCACACCATAACCTCCAGGCGCAAGGTATTGGGTAATTTTACCAGGAGAAGGCATGAAATTCTTATATGGATTTTCAGCATTTATACGATATTCAATCGCATGCCCATTAATCGTAATATCATCTTGCGTATATGGTAATGTTTCACCCATCGCAACTTTTAATTGCAATTTAACTAAGTCTATTCCCGTAACCATTTCAGTAACCGGATGTTCAACTTGGATACGCGTGTTCATTTCCATAAAGTAAAATTGATTGTCATTTAAGTCATAAATAAATTCAATTGTACCTGCGTTCTCATAATTTACTGCTTTAGCAGCTCTAATTGCAGCATTTCCCATTTCTTCACGTTGTTCATTCGTTAATATAGGTGATGGTGATTCTTCAACTAACTTTTGCATACGTCTCTGAATCGTGCAATCCCTTTCTCCGAGATGAATTACATTTCCGTATTGGTCACCAATGATTTGAATTTCTATATGGCGGAAGTTCTCGATAAATTTTTCAAGATAAAGTCCCCCATTACCGAAAGCAGTTTCTGCCTCTTGTTGGGTCATTCGATAGCCATTTTCAAGTTCTTTCTCTGTTCTGGCTACTCGAATCCCTTTACCGCCACCGCCTGCTGTCGCTTTAATAATTACAGGATAGCCGATTTCTTCAGCGATTTGTTTAGCATCCTCTATAGATGTGACAAGACCATCGCTTCCTGGTACAACTGGTACATTGGCAGCAATCATTTCAGCTTTTGCAACGTCTTTAATACCCATTTTTTGAATAGATTCATAGCTAGGACCAATGAATTTCAATTGGCAAGCTTCGCATAGTTCCGCAAAGTCACCGTTCTCAGCTAAAAAGCCATAACCCGGATGAATGCCATCACACCCTGTTGATGTTGCTATAGATAAGATATTAGGAATATTTAAATATGAATCTTTAGACTGAGTAGGACCAACGCAATATGCTTCATCAGCAATTTGAGTATGTAATGCGTCTTTATCTCCCTCAGAATAAATAGCAACGGTTTGTATGCCTAAATCATGGCAAGCTCTGATAATTCTAACTGCAATTTCTCCACGATTAGCGATTAAGATTTTTTTCATTATTTCACCTTAAATAACGGTTGGCCATACTCTACCATTTGTCCGTCTTCTACTAATATTTCAACGATTTCTCCAGAAACTTCTGCTTGAATTTCATTAAATAATTTCATTGCTTCTAAAATACATACAGTTGATTCATTTGTAACTTTATCACCAACTTGAACATAAGCATCTTCCTCAGGTGATGGAGATTTATAAAATGTACCAACCATTGGTGCATTAATTGTTTGATATGATGATTCATCATCTTGACTTTTATTTTCTTCAACAGGTGCTTCTGACACACTTTGATTTGGTGTTGACATTGTTGGTGCAGCAGGTGCTAAAGGTGCTTGTTGTGTATATTGTGGTGTAATTATTTCAGTTTCTTTTTGTTTTTTTAGATTAACTACACTACCTTTATTATCTTCAATATTAATTTCAGTTAAACTTGATTGATCAAGAATTTCGATTAATTCTTTTATTTCTTTAAAATTCATAAGTTACTGACTCCTCGACTTAGTTTTCATCTACCAATCTATTTTACTTGACTCAACTTGCCAATTCAAGCATGTGTCATTTTATGGCAAATAGTTGGGAGTGGGACAGAATTCTTTTTAAATTCGTTGTCCCACCCCCGCAAGGATGACTAGAACTGAGAAAAGCTCGATTTAAGCGCCTTCTCAGTTCAGTCAGCTACTGCGAATTTGCAAAATAGCTCCATTATATTATTTATGTCCCAGCCTCCTGATATTTTATAATTTTTTGTTTGCATGATTTGAGTATTAAAAAAAGTCTTTCTAATTGGTAATCAGAAAGACTCTAGTTATCGTTCATAATAAATTAGGCTCTTGAAATATAGCTTCCATCACCAGTATTAATTACTAATACATCACCTTCATTAACAAATAAAGGTACATTTAATGTATAACCAGTTTCAACTGTAGCTGATTTAGTTGCACCAGTAGCAGTATCACCTTTAATACCAGGTTCAGTTTCAGTAACTTCTAATTCAACTGTCTTAGGCAATTCAACACCGATTGTTTCACCTTCATATGATTGAATTTGAACTTCCATGTTTGCTTTTAAGAATTTTAATTCATCTTTTAAATAATCTGCTGATAATTCAGTTTGATCAAACGTTTCATTATCCATGAACACATGATTATCACCATCTGCATATAAATATTGCATACGACGATTTTCAATCATTGCTTGTTCAACTTTTTCTCCAGCTCTAAATGTTTTTTCTTGGATTGCACCTGTTCTTAAATTACGTAATTTAGAACGAACAAAGGCAGAACCTTTACCTGGTTTTACATGTTGGAAATCAATAACTTTCCAAATGCCATTATCTACAGAAATTGTTAAACCTGTTTTAAAATCATTAACCGAAATCATTCAGTTTCC
Source organism: Staphylococcus sp. HMSC34C02 (assembly GCF_001838705.1). Taxonomy (NCBI): domain Bacteria; kingdom Bacillati; phylum Bacillota; class Bacilli; order Caryophanales; family Staphylococcaceae; genus Staphylococcus; species Staphylococcus sp. HMSC34C02. The sequence continues at coordinate 136,900 of NZ_KV838572.1, read as the reverse complement.
TCCTCAAATATGCGCTTTCTATAAAATAATAAGGTCTTTTGTACATTTAGTAAAGACTTCGCAGCCATTTTCAGTGATTAAAATATCATCTTCTATACGTACACCACCAAGACCATCTACATAAATACCTGGTTCAATAGTAACACAATTATTTACTTGAATCGTACCCTTTGCATTTTTAGACAATAATGGCCCTTCGTGTATATCTAATCCAATACCATGACCAAGTGAATGACCAAATGCTTCACCATATCCATGAGACGCAATATAATCTCTTGATAAAGCGTCTGCTTCTGCCACAGTCATGCCAGCTTTAATTTCATTGATGGCTTTTATTTGGGATTCAAGAACAATATTATAAATATCTTTCATCTTTGGATCAGGTTCACCTATAGCAAATGTTCTTGTAATATCAGAGCAATACCCTCTGTAGTATGCACCAAAGTCTAACGTGATCATATCCCCTTGTTCAATAACTTTATCACTTGCTACGCCGTGTGGTAAGGCGCCTCTATAACCCGATGCTACAATTGTGTCGAATGAAGGTCCATCTGCACCTAATTCTAACATTTTGCTCTCTAATTTCGCCTTTAATGTTCTTTCAGTCATGCCAGCCTCGGCAATTTCTAAGATATAATTATATGTATCATCAACTATTTTAGCAGCATATTTAATTTTCTCAATTTCCTCAGGTGTTTTTACTTCTCTAATTTTTTCAATGTCATCACCAATTGAAACTAAATTTGCGCTTGATTGATCTAACGTTTGGTAAGTATCGTAACTTACTAAGTGACCTTCAAACCCAATTGACTTAAATTGGTTATGATTGATAATTTCAACGATTTCTTCAATTAATCCACCACTGCGCTTGATAATTTCGAAATGAGTAGCCTGTTCGGTAGCTTGTTCAATATAACGGAAGTCTGTTATTAATTGATAACGATCTTTTGAAATAACTAATGCACCACTTGTACCAGTAAAATCAGATAAATATCTTCGATTATAATCTGATAAGATAACTAAAGCATCTATTTGATGATGATTGAGTAGTTCTTGAACTTTTGCTAATTTATTCATACAAATCACTCCTAGTATAACGTTTGTACATTTGCTCTATTTACATTAAAATAATAGCATAATTATTTTAGAAATAAAGAGATTTTGGTTTAGGGAGATTTTAATGAAAAAATTAATCGTTATTCTAGGAGCTTCATGTTTATTGGTTGGTTGTGGCTCTCAAAATTTAGGACCTTTGGAAGACAAGACAACCAAATTAAGAGATGAAAACCATAACTTGAAGTTAGATATCCAACAGCTAAATCAAGATATTAGTAATCAAAAAGCACAAGTTGAAGCTCTTAATAAAGATAAAAAGAATGTATCTAAAACTGTTGATAACAATAAAGAAGCTAAATTTCTAGATGCTTCTTCAAAATATTATCAGGATATTACTAAAGTGATTAGTAATTATAATCAACTAGATTTAACTAAAAAGAAAAAAGAGGATAAAAAGCAAAATCTTGAAAAATTAAATACTATAACAAACGATATTGATGATGCGTATAGTAAATATAAAGGCACGATTTCAACTAAAGATTTATCAAGTGCCAATAAAAACGAAGATAAGAATATCAGACAAATGAATAAAGAATTACAATCAGCATTTAAAGATATAAAGAGTGGATATGAAACTAACAATTCTAATAAATTAAATAAAGGTAAGACAAAGCTATCTCAAGTTAACATGTCCAATAATTCATAAATATAGGAGTTTTTGTTTTGAAAAATATATTGTTTTATTTAATATTAATTATTGCAACAATTGGCTTAATATTAAATCTGAATGCGTTTATGATGTCATTTGCTAAAACTATTTTTACTTTTATAATCATCGCAATCATAATTTATTTAATATACTATTTCTTCTTCTTGACTGAAGATCAACGTAAATATAGAAGAGCTGCAAGAAAATATAAAAAGAAACATCGTAAATAATACGAGGCTGGGACATAAATAATATAATAATGCTATT
>NZ_KV838572.1:0-134768 GCF_001838705.1 Staphylococcus sp. HMSC34C02 | reverse complement strand
TGGGACATAAATAATATAATAATGCTATTTTGCACATTCGCAGTAGCTGACTGTACTGAGAAGGCACTTAATTCAAGCTTTTCTCAGATCTAGTCATCCTTGGGGCCCCAGCAAAGAGAACTTCATCAAGAAATTCTCAAGCAAAGCAAGCTGGGAGTCGGGGCCCCAGCAGAGAGAATTTCATTAAGAAATTCCACAAGCAAAGCAAGCTGGGAGTGGGACGACGAATTTAAAATGAATTCTGTCCCACTCCCTATAAATATATATTGGCAGTGGTTGACTAAAATAAAAGTGCACCCTATAAAGTCAGAATTTAATTCTAATTTTTAGAGTGCACATCAATTTAAAAACACATTTACTGGCTTTTTATTTTTTATATAACCATTCATCAGAACGATATTTTTCTTCTAATTCTTTTACTTCTTCCATCTGCTTATCAGATAAAATAAGTGGTTTAAATTCAATATTTAATCCTTTTTTAAAGCCTTCTTCAAATGCTTTTTCCATTTCCTCAATTGTTATATGTCTATCAGCAATATCGTTGATTGCCACTGCTTTATCTACAAATGCTTTTTTCATTTTATGTTTAAGACGATCATTTTTAAAAGTGAACATGTCGAAAAGTTCATCAACATCAACATCTTGTAATAAAGAACCATGCTGTAAAATGACGCCTTTTTGTCTAGTTTGAGCACTTCCTGCAATTTTTCTACCCTCAACAACTAATTCATACCAACTTGGCGCGTCAAAACATACGGCACTTCTTGGTTGTTTTAATTTTTCTCGTTCTTCTTTTGACCGCGGAATCGCAAAATATGCTTCAAATCCTAGTAATTTAAATCCTTCAAGTAACCCTTCAGAAATAACACGATACGCTTCAGTTACAGTAGAAGGCATATTAGGATGTTCTTCTGACACAATAACACTATATGTTAATTCTTTATCATGAAGTACACCTCTACCACCCGTTTGTCTTCGAACTAATCCGAATCCTTTTTCTTTTACTTTATCAATGTCGATTTCTTTTTTTAATCTTTGAAAATATCCCACTGATAATGTTGCGGGATTCCAAGTGTAAAATCTAACAACAGGATCGATTTCCCCTCTTGATACAAAGTTTAAAAGCGCTTCATCCATTGCCATATTATAATATGGATCGTGACTTCCTGTATTTATAAAATTCCATGTCTCTGTCATAAAACAAACTCCAATCACAATATATAATTAACTAAAGAAAATATTAAATTTTACATATAAAACTTTGATAAAAATAGCTAATAAAAAATTTTGATAAATTTAGCTAACAGTCTTATAATTATAATATCGGTTAATTAGGGAGGATGCAATATGAATGTATCTTTGATTATAGCTTTAGCTATTATAGTCATTATTATTTTATATATGCTTGGAAATTGGTTTATGAATAAACGAGCAGTAACTGAACTTGAGCAAAATGAATTTCATAAAGGTTTAAGAAAAGCTCAAGTGATTGATGTTCGTGAAAAAGTAGACTATGATTACGGCCATATAAACGGCGCTCGCAACATTCCAATATCAATGTTTAGTCAAAGATATCAAGGTTTACGTAAAGATCAACCAATTTATCTTTGTGATGCAAATGGTGTTGCAGGTTATCGTGCAGCCCGTATTCTTAAAAAGAATGGCTATAAAGATATTTATATGTTAAAAGGCGGATACAAAAAATGGACTGGTAAGATTAAAACAAAAAAATAATCGTATGTCTGTTATGAACTCTTAAAGATAAAATCTTTAAGAGTTTTTTTACGCCTTTAATGTAACAAATCTATGCGTATTATAATAATTTCTCTTAAATTGTGTTAACAATACGTATAATTTCAAAGTACAAATTTATGTATATAAATAGTCCCTATAACCATTTATAAGGTTACAGGGACAAGAATTGAATATTATTCTTTTTCTTCGTGAAGGTTTTCAAATTTCAATACAGGCTTACGTGCAGCAGTAGTTTCATCTAATCTATCAATGATTGTACTGTGTGGTGCTTCTAAGACTGTATCAGGTTCATTTTTAGCTTCTTCAGCAATTTCAATCATTGAATCAATAAAGTAATCTAATGTTTCTTTAGATTCTGTCTCAGTTGGTTCAATCATCATACCTTCCTCTACATTTAGTGGGAAGTAAATTGTTGGTGGATGTACGCCGAAGTCTAATAAACGTTTAGCCATATCTAAAGTACGAACACCATGTTCTTTTTGTTTAGATCCACTTAATACGAATTCATGTTTACAATATTGTTCATATGGAATTTCGTAGTGGTCTTTTAAGCTAGCTTTAATATAGTTAGCATTTAGAACTGCTGCTTCAGAAACCTCTCTTAAACCTTCCGCACCCATTGTTCTAATATATGTGTATGCTCTTAAATAGATACCAAAGTTACCATAGAATGGTTTAACTCTTCCGATAGAGTTTTTAATATCATTATCATATTTGAATGTATCTCCATCTTTGATTACCATTGGTTTTGGTAAATAACTAGCTAATTCTTTTTTTACACCAACTGGTCCTGAACCAGGGCCACCGCCACCGTGAGGGCCAGTGAATGTTTTGTGTAAGTTTAAGTGTACTGCGTCAAATCCCATGTCTCCTGGACGTACTTTATCCATGATGGCATTTAAGTTTGCACCATCATAGTATAATAATCCGCCAGCTGCATGCACAATTTCTCGGATTTCCATGATGTTTTTCTCGAAAATACCTAGTGTATTTGGGTTTGTTAACATGATCGCAGCAGTGTTTTCGTTAACAACACGTTTTAAGTCTTCGATATCAACTTCGCCACGTTCATTTGATTTAACAGTAACAGCTTTAAATCCAGCAAATGACGCAGATGCAGGGTTTGTACCGTGTGCTGAGTCAGGAACGATTACTTCATCACGGTGACCTTCACCATTATCTAAATGGTATGCTTTGAAAATCATTAAAGCCGTCCATTCACCATGCGCACCTGCAGCTGGTTGTAATGTCACTTCATCCATACCAGTAATTTCTTTAAGTTCTTCTTGTAAACTGTATACAACTTCTAAAGAACCTTGAACTTGATCTTCTTCTTGTAATGGATGTGATTCAGCAAATCCAGGAATACGAGCTACTTTCTCGTTGATTTTTGGATTATATTTCATAGTACAAGATCCTAAGGGATAGAAACCTGAATCAACACCGAAGTTTTTATTAGATAATTCAGTATAGTGACGTACTAAATCTAATTCAGCAACTTCAGGAAATTCCGCTTTGTTTTTACGGATAAATTTATCGTCAAGAATACTCTCAACTGAATCTGTTTTAATATCGCTTTGAGGTAATGAGTATGCATATCTACCTGCTCTTGATCTTTCAAAAATTAATGGACTTGATTTACTTACTACCATTTAGCTCACCAGCTTTCTTAACAAATGTATCAATTTCATCTTTAGTTCTTAATTCAGTAACAGCAATTAGCATATGGTTTTCGAAGTCTGTTGAAGCTTCTCCTAAGTCAAAGCCTCCAATGAAACCTTCCTCAGCTAGCTTTTTATTTATATCTTTGATTGGTTGGTCGAATTTAACAACAAATTCATTGAATGAAGTACCATCAAGAACTTCAAAACCGTTGTCTTTAAATTGTTTTTTAGCATAATTTGCGTGTTCTAAGTTTTGAACTGCAATATCATAAATACCTTGTTTACCAAGTGCTGACATAGCAATTGATGATGCAAGTGCGTTTAAGGCTTGGTTAGAACAAATATTTGAAGTAGCTTTATCACGACGGATATGTTGTTCACGAGCTTGTAAAGTAAGAACAAATCCGCGGTTACCTTCATCATCTTGAGTTTGTCCTACTAATCTACCAGGAACTTTACGCATTAATTTTTTAGTTGTAGCAAAGTAACCACAATGAGGTCCACCAAATTGTGTTGGGATACCAAATGGTTGTGTGTCTCCGACTACGATATCTGCTCCGAATGAACCTGGAGGTGTTAATAATCCTAAAGCTAATGGATTAGCATAAACGATAAATAATGCTTTTTTACCTTCGATAAATGATTGGATTTTTTCTAAATCTTCAATAGAACCATAGAAGTTTGGATATTGAACTGCAACTGCTGCAGTTTCATCATCTACTGCTTGTTCTAATTTTTCTAAGTCTGTAATTGTACCATCTAAGTCAACTTCTACTATTTCAAATTCTTCTCTAACTTTAACGTAAGTTTTTAGTACTTGAAGAGCTTGATAATGAAGTCCTTTAGAAACTACGATTTTATTTTTCTTAGTGTGATTAAATGCTAAGATACAAGCCTCAGCAAAACTTGTGATGCCGTCATACATAGATGAGTTTGCTACATCCATATCTGTTAATTCACAAATTAATGTTTGGAATTCAAAAATAGCTTGTAACTCACCCTGAGATATTTCAGGTTGATATGGCGTATAAGCTGTATAGAATTCTGAACGAGAAATCATAGCATCTACAACTGCTGGAGCATAATGATCATACACACCTGCACCTAAGAAAGACGTATGAGTTTCTTTAGTTACGTTTTTATTAGCAATTGTATTCAATCTTCTTAAAAGTGAAGTTTCAGCTTCACCACAAGCAATATTTAAGTCTCTATTTAATAAGATATCCTCTGGCACATCTCCAAATAATTCATTAATTGAACTAGCGCCAATTTTATCTAACATTTCTTTTTTATCTTTTTCTGTTAATGGTATATAACGATGACTCACAATACACACCCCTTAATTATTTTTCAATTTGGTTTTTCTTAACAATTTTAGCTTTGAGTTGTCTTTTACGTACTTGAACTAAAAGTTCACGACCCATTTCAAACTCATCTCGCTTAATGATTGCCATTGCGATAGATTTACCTGAAGATGGTGCTTGTGTACCTGAAGTAACTTCACCAATTTCATTACCGTCAAGGTCTAATACTGGATAGCCAGTTCTAGCAATACCTTTATCAAGTAATTCTAAACCAACAGTTCTACGTTCTGAACCATTTTCTTTTTGGTCTTTTAATACTGATTTACCAATGAAATCTTCTTCAATTAATGGTTTAGCAGCAAAGGCAATTCCGCCTTCATAAGGTGTAATAGATTCAGTTAAATCTTGACCATGTAAAGGTAAGCCAGCTTCTAATCTTAAAGTATCACGTGCACCAAGACCACATGGTACTACTTTATGTTCAATAAAGCCGTTCCAAATATCTACAGTATCTTTTGCATCACAGTAGATTTCGAATCCGTCTTCACCTGTATAACCAGATTGAGATAAAATAACATTTTTTCCAAATAAAGTAACATCTTGTTGGAAATCAAATGGTTTCATTTCACTTACATCAATATCGACTAATTCACTAACTAAATCTCTTGCTTTAGGTCCTTGAACTGCTAATTGACCAAATTGATCAGAAACATTTGACACTTCAACATCGAATTTAGATGCATGTTTTTCAACCCAAGCAAAGTCTTTATCTGTGTTAGCAGCATTAACGATTAATAAATAATCATTATCGCCAACTTTATATGTTACTAAATCATCAATAATACCACCCTCTTCATTACATAAAGCAGTATATTGAGCTTTAGTGTCAGTTAGGTTATTAGTATCGTTTGAAAGTAAGTATTGGACAAATTTACTAGCATCATTGCCTTTAATAGAGATTTCTCCCATGTGGCTTACATCGAACATACCTATTTCATATCTAACTGCGTTATGTTCTTCTTTGATACTTGTAAATTGAACAGGCATTGCCCATCCACCGAATTCTACAATTTTTGCACCACTATCTACATAATTTTGATACAATGGTGTTTTTTTTAATTCGCTTGTCATTAGAAAACCCCCTATATTTTTTATAAAAAACAGAGTAGCAAATAGCTACCCTGTTTATACACTTAATCCAGGAATGCGTAACAGTATTATCCTTTTGCCTGAGAGTTTAGTAGTTAACTTGCACCTTCGGCGATAAAAATGATGATACTTTAAATTAAGTAAAATATTTTTATTCTCTCTAATACTGATCAACCGCAAGATAGATAATTTATAATATCATTATAAATTTCTTTGATTGTTTTATCACTATTCACTTTCATGAATGCGATTTCATTATATCTTGAAATCCTTGATAAATACAAGTTATTTAACTGTTTTTTAGATTTATCAATTGCATTTGGTCTATGTTTATCGTTCAAAACTCTTTTGAAGATAATATCTATGTCACAATCTAGCCAAAAAATGTATTTATACTGTTTTAAATAATTTAATGATTTAGAGTATTCGATAATACCACCACCAGTAGCAATGACATCATATTTTTGTGTACATTCCGATAAATATTTATACTCTAATTCTCTAAATCCTATTTCTCCGATATCTTTAAAAATGTCAGGTATTGTTTTATTTTCTCTGATTTCAATGTAAATATCTAAATCTATGAAACTCAATTGTTTCTCTAAGGATAAATATTCTCCTATAGTGCTTTTACCTGTACCCATAAAGCCAATAAGTATTATTGGTGAATTTTTCTTATTCAATAGCCTCACCTTTTGTCAAATAGTTGATTAATTTGTTGGTCATAAAAACTACTCATGTTATGAATTGTCTTCAATTTTAAACTATATTGAGTTGTATAAAAAGTGATGACAGACAAATAAATAATAAAAATTAGCAAAGTGTAAGTGCTCATGAACCCACTAAACTTATATAAAGAGTGTTTTGTCATAATAATTCACCTCATTTCCAATTCTTAAAATTACTTCTATAATTCCTCGTTGCCTAGATATAAAATTCGCGTCTAGTACATTATTTAAGAGCGTGATATTTCCTTTACTATTGCTTTCAAAAATAATCTTATGATTCTGGAACTTAATATAGTCATTTTGATGTTGTCGTTGAATCATAATAGTATGATTGTTTATCAATTTCATAGTAATTGTTTTAGAATTAGTCATTTTATTTAGGTCTACTTGAAAAAATGAATATTCGGACTGATCAAATTCATAAGCGTTAATTAAATATGTATCGGTCAAACGAATTAAATTTGGCATTACAGTTAAAATGAGGATCGTAATGAATAAAGAAATAAGCATTTCAATAAATGTAAAACCTTTAATTACTAAGTCGGATGCAAACTTTTCTCTTTGCTGAATTATTGTTATTACATATCGTATTTTTGTAAAGTTTAATTTCATTTTTCCCTATGTTAATTCCTTTTTTGAGTTCATTAAGGCTGTAATATTTATGACTAGTCATGATTGCATGTTTCATATCTAGCATATCGTATTGGTTTCGCAAATTGACATTGAATTGTTGTAATAGTGGCAAAAAAGTTAAAGTGATGACTGACATCACCATAAAACTAAATAAACTATCAATTAATAGACTTCCTTTAACTTGATAATTTGACAAAACGTATCCTTCCTTTATCTATATGGAAAATTATTCTGTAAAAGTGTGTTTTATATTTTAAAATAATTGATCCAAAATGATTTATTTTCCCTTCATTATTAAATGTGAGTGTTTGTACTTTTGCAACAGAGCTTATCTTTGCTCCAAATAAACTTAATGTGTACTTTTTTCCATTCTGTTCTATCACTTTCATTTCTGAAGCATTCTTATTAAGTACTATTGTGATAGATTGATTTTCGGCAATTGCTTTTGATTTAAGATATTCAAATTGAGCAATAATATTATTGATTTTTAATCTACTCTCAAATAAATTTAAATGATTTGTTTTATAAATATATGGGGAAATGCTTAAGAAAATGATTAAAATAATTAAAGTGAGTAATGTTTCAAGTAGTGTAAATCCAGGCAATTTATTAATTCGCAATTGCCTCACCATTTGATATAGAAATAGTTTCTCCAGAGCGACATTGTTTTTGTCCGTCTTTTATTAAACCTTCTGCAATAAGTTCATTTATATTAGTTGGGGCACGATTATGCTTTAGAGTATAGGCTTCTATCTGACTATTTACCATTTTTACTTGTGCCTCACAGCCTGTGGACTGTATATGAGCAGTTTGTTTAGCAATATTGGGAATGATTAATATTAATAGAACGCTAATAATGAGCAATACTAATAACATTTCAATAAGTGTAAAGGCTTTTAACTTCTTCATATTTTTAACGGTTCTCTTCATATAAAACTCCTTATTATTTAATATTTTGCATTAATTGAAACATAGGTAGCATTATAACTAAGTACAAACTAACAATGAATATGCCTAAGAATAGAAAAATAATGGGTTGAATCACTTTAGTATGTTGAACAGATTTTTCTTGAAATCGGTTAATGAGTATAGTTGCGTATATTTTTAGTTCAACATCTAATTTGCCACTTTTTTCTCCTTGCTGTATAAATTTAATCAAGTCATCTTGAAAGCAAGGCATCATAGCCAGGCTATTTGCCAAAGAAAGGCCATTATTAGTTTTATCCATTAGAAAATCTCCCAGATAAGTTAAATAGTCATTCTCTTTTTGAGCTAAGTAAGTTGTAACGATGTCCTGTAAACTCACACCGTTCTTATAAAATAAGCTTAAATCATTAGAGAGTTGATACGTTTTAAAAATTTTATAATAATTGTTGATTAATGGTAATGACGATAAAATAAGTACTTTTTTTGAGGTATTCAAGCGAAATAGAATGATGATGAATGATGAAATCGTTATAAGTAAGATGATGAAACTTATAAAGATAATTGTTGGTAAAGAGGTAATCATAGATGTTAAAAATTTTTGATAAAATGATAAATTAACATCCATAGATACGTATAATTGTTCAAATTGAGGGATTACAGTATAATTCAAAACAATAATCATGCACATGAAAACGGTGCATAATAACAATGGATATTGAACTGCTTTAATCACTTTTTGTTTTGCAGATAAGTTTGTTTTCATATATTTTATAGACTCTTCTAAAGCATCTTCTAGAGTTCCATATTTTTGTGAAAAATATACTTGAGTGGTGATTGAATTAGGATAACCTATTAATTGTAAAATATCATAGCATGTTTTACCTGTTTTAATAGATGTCATAATTTTATTATTTAATTCTTTATCTCTGTATTTAAAATATAAATTGATAAATTCAAAACTTTCAAGTAATGTAAACCCACTTTTTAATAAGTTCGTCAGCGTTTCTAGTAAATGTATCATTTGAGCACTAGTTAAATTCTTTGATGGAAAATTAAAAATATTTGTTTGCAGTATCTTCACAAATCGTTCCTTCTTTGGATAATAAATTTAATTGATGTTCAAGATTATTAAAATTATGCGGTAAAGTTTGTTTATGATCAAAAAAATATTCAATTTGATGCCTATCAATCGTTTCACAAATTAGACGTCGTTCGTTCTGTGTTGTTGTAATTAACCTTTGATTTGAAATAATATTGATAGATTGCGTTAATTCTTGTTTTGAAATTCCCATTTCAATTAACCTCAATAGAGCGCCTTTGCAATTAGCAGAATGCATTGTCGATAGAACTAGGTGACCGCTTAAACTTGCTTGAATTACACATTTAGCTACTTCAGCATCTCGTATTTCCCCTATTAAAATTATATCTGGATCACACCTCAATATTGCTTTGAATGAACTAACATAATCAATTCCTGCTTTTTTATTAATGGATACTTGAGTAATGCCTTTAAGTAATTGTTCTACCGGGTTTTCAATAGTGATGACGTTCAAATTTAATTCTTTGTAAGCGTGTAGCACCATCTGATACATCAATGTACTTTTACCAGAACCTGTTGGACCAGTGAATAAAATTAAACCTTGCTTCTTATTTACTAAATGCTTAAAATCTTCAAACGCTTTATATTCTTTCTTAGCTTTAAAATATTGAGGGATTATCCTTATTACACAGCTTTCTAGCCCTAATGATAATGGTAAAGTTGAAATTCTTAAATAGTAAGTAGATTTAGCTTGATAGGTATATCGACCACTTTGAGCAATTTGTTGTGAAGAAACATCTAAACCAGATCTGAATTTCATAAATACGAGTAATTTCTGATATACATCTAAGTTAAAGGTTTCATATAGTTCAAGAGAGTCATTAATTCTAAACTTAATATGTACTTCATCTACTGAAGGGATGAAATGTATATCACTCGCATTTTTTGTAATGGCCTTATTTACAATTTCTCTGAATAGTAACTTCAAAAAAACACCTCCTACATATATAAACGTAGGAGGAAAAGAAATTACTTTATTTTATTGTCCATCTAAAAATGGATTTAACTGTTCATCATCCACAGTTGTATACGGGCCATGACCAGGGAATAATGGTAAATCACCTTCTAATTCAAATAATTTATCTTTAATTGAATCAACAAGTGTTTCATAATCGCCACGATATAAATCTGTACGTCCAATTCCATTATTGAACAAAGTATCACCAACTACTGCGAATTCCTTAAACACATACGTCAAACTTCCTGGAGAATGACCAGGTGTATGAAGTACATTAAACTCAAAATCAGCAATGTGATGTTTTCCTTCGTCTAATTCTAATGGTTTGGCTTCGCTAGTGATTAAAGGCATACCATACTGTTTAAACTTAGCAGAACCATTTTTTTCAGAATCAGTCAGAAAACTGAATTCTTCTTTATGCATGTACAATGGAACATCATATTTATTAATTACTTCATCTAAAGCTGCAATATGATCAAAGTGCGCATGTGTTAATAAAATTGCTTTTAATGGCTTGTTAATTTGATTTAATTTTTTAAAGATTTTATCTGATTCACCAGCCGGATCAATTAAAATAACGCTGTCTTCATTCTCGACAAAGTACGCATTAGTATCTACTAATCCTAAACTCAAGCTTGAGATTCTCATATTATTCTCCTTGTTTATCGATATGTTTCTGCACAGACTTTAATTTGTCGTTCATTTTACGTGTTTTGTCTCGTCTATCGTCTATTCGCAAGTTTGTGCATACTCTATCTATACCTTTGTTGAATGGTAATTCATGAATTGCTTGTACTACTTCAAACAAGTCTTTTAGATCGCCTTCAATAAGTGTATTCATAGGTGTTAATTGATAATCAATTTTACCTTCTTGCTTAAATGATTCAAGTTTCATTTGTATTTCTGCAATATATTTACTAACACTTGGACCTTCAGTTCCAACTGGAATAATAACAACATCGACAATTGCCATTATTTAACACCATCCTTTTCTAGTATATATGTTTTAATTAGTCCTGCTGCACCAGTGATGCCAGCGTCGTTACCTAGTTGTGCTTGTACAATTTCTGTATCCTTCTGAGCAGGAGTGAATGTTAAGTTGTGATACTCTGTTTTAATGTTTTCAATTAAAATTAATCCAGCAGTAGACATACCACCACCTAAAACAATATATTTTGGATTACTTGTTGCGCTAATAATACTACATAAGTATGCAATATGATTTGCAACTTTTTCAGTAATAAAAATACAGAATTGGTCTCCTGCTTTAGCTGCATCAAATACAGCTTTAGCTGTCACTTTATTTTCTTTAATTAACGGTAATATTGATGATTTAAATGTTAATTTAGGATAATAGAAATCAATTAAATTAACAACTCCCGTAGCTGAGGCAACGGTCTCTATACAACCAGATTTACCACAATTACAATTAAAGCGTTGGTCAAAATCAGTTCGGATATGACCTATTTCTGCGCCAGAACCATTATGACCATGTACAAGTTCACCGTTTGAGATAATACCGCCACCTAAACCTGTACCTAAAGTGATTGCAACGACGTCATCAGCACCTTGACCTGCACCTTTATGCTTTTCTCCTAAGGCTGCTACGTTAGCATCATTATCTACATAAACTGGACAGTTAACAAATTCACTAAATATTTGACGAACATTAACATTTCCAGGCCAATGTAAATTGACTGCCCCATTAACAATACCTGTTTCGAAATCAACAGGACCCGGCACACCTATCCCGACACCGATCACATCATCGATATTTAATTGATGTGTTGCAAGTGTTTCTATAAATGAATCATAGATATTCTTTAATAAGGTTTTACCCGTATGGTCAGACGTATCTGTTTTGATTGACCATTTGTGTAGTTGCTCAAGCTCACCGTCGAATATACCAAGTTTACAAGTTGTCCCACCAATATCAGCTGCTAAAATAATATTTTTCATTTATGCTCATTCCTTCTTTGGTTAATTAGTAAAATACATTTTAGATATTCATCTTTAGATAATAATTCGTAATGATGTAATGATTTGATTTCTTGTAACATCATTTCATACATATCGTTTGGATTTTTAAAATAAATTATAAAACCATAACGTTTCAGAAGTTGTAATACATCATAGAAATTATTAATTTCTCGATTCATTTGTCTTTTCCAACTCTTTTTTTAAATTTTGATAATTATTATTATTCGAATCAATAGCTAAAGCTTTTTTTACATAAGTGAGTGCCTTTTCATTATCATCAAGCGCTCTATTAGCTATTGCCAATTCATAATTTAAAAGACCGGAATTAGGATGATTTTTTAGTCCGCGTTCCCAATCTGCCATTCCTTCTGCTCTTGAACTTGTTGTAGCTGTTATTAATCCTTTTAAATAATAAGTTCGATCATCATCATAACCTTTATCAATCGTATGATTAACGATTGAACTAGCCTCTTTATAATCATAATCTAAGATGGCATCTTCGATTAATTTATCATATATATTTTGTTCTTTAATAGTAAAAATTCTTACTTGTAAAGCTACAAATAAAACAAGTAATATAATTAAGAAAACCCAAAATAAATTTCGATTTGTCCAAAAATAATAGCCAATTAAGGTAATTAAAACGCCACCAATAAATCCGCCAAGATGTGCCATTATATTAATATTAGACATAAATAATGATAAGACTATCAACACTAATAAGGCGATTAACATTTGGCCAATTACCTTTCGAGTAAACGTCTTACTAACAAACATCATCGCGAAAATAGCGCCTATTAGACCAAAAATTGCGCCACTCGCTCCAACTGAAACAGTATGAATATTAAATGATAGGGATATAAAATTACCAAGTAAACCAGAAATAATATATATGCCTAACATTTTCAATGGACCAACGATTGATTCAACAATTTTCCCGAAAATAAATAATGACAACATATTCATTAAAATATGTTCAAAATTAAAATGTAAAAACATGGAGGTAATCAGTCGATACCATTCGCCATGAACGACATTAAAGTGTACTAAACCACCTAAATCTAATAATTTAACGTCTGAAAAATGGTTTAAATAGAGTATCATAATTAACCATATCAATACATTGACTGTGATTAAGCCATATGTCATTGGGGTGAAACGTAACATATGTTTATCAATTGGATTATTTGATAATACGCACCTTTTATAATAAGTAGAAAGCTTGTTATCTTTTTTGAATAATAACTTAGTTAATAACTGTTGATGAATCAATTTGTGTAAATCATTGTTATTAGCGATGCGTACACACTCTATTTTAATTGGACTAGATTCAGCGAATTCATCATACTGAAATGCTTGTTCAGTAAAATAATAGTAATTAATGTTTTTTAGTTTGCAATTAAGCTCATTTTCAAATTGCTTGTAATTATCAATCATTTTCGCTTTATCAAACTGAATTTCTTGGTTAGAGACGATCTCTTTTCTAAATATCGCTAGCGTATTCTTTTTTTTATGTATTAGCCAGACTTCACTATCATTTTTATCAATATTAACAAAGTCAAAGTTATAATATTTAATAAAATAATAGATAGACTTCCAGAAGTATTTTTCTGTATCCATTAATTCCTCCAAATATAATTAAGTATTAAAGATGATTAGTTCGTCAACAGGTTGGTCATGAGACTCAATATCGAACTGTGATAGTTGCAAGTCATAGAGTAAGCTAACAGTACTAGCTTCAGACTGACTTAAAAACCGATCATAATATCCCCCACCATAGCCTATACGATAGCCATCATTTCTAAATGCTACACCAGGAACAACTATCAAATCTAGGTTATCAGTGATTTCAGTATCTTCATTAACATATAATAAGCCTTTTTCATCTTTTTCAAGACTATTAAAAGATAATATTTCTTTAAACTTCATTTCTTTCAACTTATAGTTTGTGTCAGGAACGAAGACATGTTT
The DNA here is from genome assembly GCF_001838705.1 of Staphylococcus sp. HMSC34C02. Lineage (NCBI taxonomy): Bacteria > Bacillati > Bacillota > Bacilli > Caryophanales > Staphylococcaceae > Staphylococcus > Staphylococcus sp. HMSC34C02. Next base: position 120,600 of record NZ_KV838572.1, on the reverse strand, counting down.
ATTATCAGCTAACATCGATTCGATAATTGGGTATGTATCAACCTCATGAGGCATAGATAAGACAATACCTATCCTATTAGCATTTTTATATACTTGACTATTAACCAATTGATTTTTTAACCAAGTGTCTGCTTGTTGTTTGTGTTCTTTGTTTAATTGTTTCATTCGAGATAATATATCTTTTCTAATCTCTTTTTTACTCATAAAATCCCCACCCTTTTAACACTATATATATTATAACGTTATTAAAAGGTGATGTCATTTAGATGAAATAAAAAAGGAGGCAGACGGCATTCTTATGAATGATTGTCTTGCCTCCTTAAAGTAATAAAAGCTGATAAAAACTCTAAACAAGTTCTTATCAGCTTAGTTAGCTACTACAAATTTGCATTGTAGCCTTTAATTATTTTTATAAAGCTTTAGTTAGCTATTATTTAGTTTCACGGTGTAAAGTGTGTTTATTATCACGTGAACAATATTTTTTCATTTCAACACGTTCAGGATTAGTTCTTTTGTTTTTAGTAGAAATATAGTTTCTATCTCCACATTCTGTACAAGCTAATGTTACATTTACGCGCATGTTAAATCCTCCTTACCTTTTCTAAATACGACTTTATTATCATACCACTTAGTACAATAATTGAAAAGTATTATTTTTTATACATTAATAATTTCAATCAATTAAAAGTGAATTGGTTACTTTTTATCATCAAAATAATAATTAATGACGTCTCTACCTAAATCTCCACCATTTAACCATGGTGGTGGAACGGGTTGATTCGTGTAAACAATTGAAAATGATAGTTTAGGATTTTTGATTGGTGCATAACCTATATAAGTTGAATTAACTCTTGATTCACCATCTTGGAATACTTCGGCAGTACCAGTTTTCCCTGCAGAAGGTACTTTTGTTTTGTGGAAACTTGAATAGCCTGTTCCATCTTTTTCATTGAATGCCATTTCAAATCCTTTTTGTACTTCTTTAATTTCATCTTCTGAATTATTTACTTTGTTTAAGACATTGCCTTTAATTTTTTGTTTAACTGGACCGATATCATCACTATTTGTAGCATCATGAATTGCCAAACCTATATGTGGTTGGATTCTATATCCATCATTTGCAATTGTAGAAACGTATTGTGATAACTGGATTGGACTATACGTATCATATTGTCCAATTGACAAATCAAGGTAATTTCCTGAATTATTGGTTAAGGGTTCAATTTGACCTATTGTTTCATTCGGTAAATCAATACCTGTCTTAACACCTAATCCAACTTGGTTAAGCCCTTTTCTTAATTTCTGACCAGCTTCCCTTATATCTGAAGGTAAGCCCATACCACTATAATAAGGATCACCAGCTAATTTCAGTGCGGTTTTAAACATATAAACGTTAGATGAATGCATTAAAGCCTCTTTATCATTAATTCTAACTTTATCATTTTTATTAAAGTATGAACGCTTAGTTAATCCGCCTTTGAAATGCAATGGCTCATCTATCATTTCTTCGCCTACTTTTATAGCGTTATTTTGATATCCTGCTAGTAAAGTTCCACCTTTGACAGAAGATCCAACTGCAAATTGGCCGGTAAAGTTACCTAAATCATAATCAGTAAGATTACCATTTTTATCAATTTGTTTTCCTGCCATTGCTAAAATATCACCATTTTTAGGATTTTGGACCACAATTAGCGCATTATCCATATCTTTAGCACCTTGGCTACGTAACGTTTTTATTTGATTTTCTAATAATGATTCAACTTTTTTCTGTAAATCTATATCAATTGTTAATTGTAAATCATCACCTCTAGAACCAGGATTGATGACTTCAGAATTGATAACTTTGCCAGATTTATCAGTTGTATATTTCATTTCTTTCTTTTTACCACGTAAAATATCTTCATATTGATACTCTAAATAAGATTTTCCGACTCTGTCATTTCTAGAATAGCCTTTAGCTAAATATTGTTCAGTTAATTCTTTAGGAATACCTTCACTAGACGTAGAGACGCTTCCAAATATACTTCTCAAAGTATCTCCATATGGATAGCGACGATCCCAATCCATTGTTGTATTGACACCTGGAAGATTATCTAACTGTTGTGATACTGCAGCATATTCTTTTTCACTTACATCTTCGTTTTTAATTGTTTGTGGATTCATTGTAGAACCAGCAGCCATTTCACGATAAATTGCTAAAATCTGTAAGTCTTTTTTTGATAAACTTTCAATTTGTTTATCGCCGACTTTCTTATATAACTGTTTATCATATTGATCTTGAGTGATACTGCCTTCATTTAGCATCGACATTTCTTTTTTCATCAATGTATCAACTTCATCAGGATGTTTCTGAATCCAAAAATCTTGTTTATCTCTTTCAGTGATTTTATTTGTCTTCATAGAAATTAAAGATGACAATTTTTTAGCAGTATCTAACATATCTTTTTGACTTGTTTTTCGAGATCTAGTGTATGTAATCGTTAGTTTAGATGCGTTATCTACTAAGACTTTTCCATTTCTATCTAGAATTCGCCCTCTAGGTACGGATTCATTTACAGTTATGTTCTCGTCATTTTTAACTAATTGACTGTAATGTGAACCTTGTGCAATCTGTAAATATCCTAATCTTAAAACTATAATTCCAAATATAACTATAATAGCACCAAATACGAAGCTAATTCGTTTATTCATTGTGTGCTTTATTTTTTCATCATTTGACTTTTCTTTTAATCTTTTAAGCAAGATAACCTACCTCAATTATTAAACATGTTTACTCATAAATGATATATGAAAATGAGACATATTACCATCATTTTCATAAAAAAAGTGGCCTCATAAAGAGACCACTTGCTAAATTGAAAAAGCAGAATTATTTTGTTGCATTATATAATTCGTCAACTTTTTCCCAGTTAACAACATTCCAGAAAGCACTGATATAATCTGGACGTTTGTTTTGATATTTAAGGTAATAAGCGTGTTCCCAAACATCTAAGCCTAAGATAGGTGTTTTACCTTCAGTTAATGGGTTATCTTGGTTTGGTGTAGTAACAATTTCTAATTGACCATTATTAACTACTAACCAAGCCCAACCTGAACCGAAACGAGCTGCTGCTTTATCAGCAAATTCTTTTTTGAATTCGTCTAAAGAGCCCCATTGTTCTTTAATTTTATCAACAACAGTACCTTTTTCTTCAGAATTAGGAGTTAATAATTCCCAGAATAATGAGTGATTTAAGTGTCCGCCACCATTATTACGAACAGCTGTTTGAATATCTTCAGGTACACTATCTAAGTTAGCAACAATTTCTTCAATTGATTTAGATTCAAGATCTGTACCCTCAACTGCAGAATTTAATTTAGTAACATAAGTGTTGTGGTGTTTGTCATGATGGATTTCCATAGTTTGTTTGTCAATGTGTGGTTCTAATGTATCTGCTGCATATGGTAAATTTGGTAATTCAAAAGCCATATTTAATCATCCTCCTAAAAATTCGTTACATTTATAATAACAAGTTATTAACAAAGCAACAAAATATTTGCTTGCAACTAATATTAATACGCTTATTATCAACTTACTTATATAATATATCTCAAAAAGGTAGCTTTTAAACATAATACGAGTCAATATTTCGTCATTTTTAGATAAATCCTACTTTTGACCTATATTTCAATTGGTTTCCCACTTAAATAGACTAAAAAAACGGAGTGGACAGAATTTTTCAATTCGTCGTCCACTCCCGGCTCGCTTAGTTTGTAGAATGTATTAATTTAAAATTTATTTTGATTTTTGACATGCTTCACACACACCATAAACTTCTAACTTATGCGTATGAATATCAACATTTGGTAAATAAGATTTAATTTGATCGATTGGGCAATAGTCAATAACTTTAGTGTCACCACAATTTTCACAAATAAAATGATGATGATGATGATTCATGCAAGCGATTCTAAATTTCATTTCTCCATCTAATTCAGTACTTTCAATAATTTTCAAATCTTTAAATAAGTGTAAGTTACGGTAAATAGTATCAAAAGATATGCCTGGATAATTTTTATCTAATTGTTTTTGGATATGCTTAGCATTGATATATTTATCTTCATTAACAAAAACATTTATCATATCTTCACGTTTTTTTGTATATTTCAAACCGTTATCTTTTAAAATTTTAATTGCATCATTTGTATTCATAAGTTATTTCCCCTTTTTAAGTCTTACGGTTGATTTTTGGAATAACATTGTAAGTCCTAATAATAAAACTAATAGTACTACAATAACACCACCAGGTGAAATATTCATATAAAATGCAAGTATAAGTCCTAATATTACTGAGAATTCACCAATTATAACACTTAAAATGATTAATTGTTTGAAACCTTTAGTAATTCGCATAGCTATAGCAATTGGTAATGTTATTAAAGCACTGACTAATAAAATCCCAACGACTCTCATTGAAGCTGAAATAACCATAGCAACGATAACTATAAATAGGAATTGAATCCATTTGGGAATATTTATAACTTTGCTATACTCTTCATCAAATGAAAGAATAAATAGTTCTTTATAGAATAATACGATGAATAACACGACAACTATAGCAATAACGACAACCGTTAATAAATCGCTAAGACTTACTGCACTTATTGAACCAAATAATAAGCCTACGATCTCTTGGTTGAATCCGTCAGCAAGGGAGATGAAAATGGCACTGAGCGCTATCCCAGCACTCATAATAATAGGAATAGCAATCTCTTGATAATTAGAGTATGATGTTCTTAACTTTTCGATTAGTATTGCACCTATAATGGCAAATAATATTCCAAACCACATTGGATTGATAATAGCGAGTGCAGGTGATAAAGTCAATACAAACATACCAAAGGAAATGCCGCCTAATGTGACATGACTTAATGCGTCTGCAATCAAAGATAATCTTCTTACAACAATAAAAGCACCAATCAAAGGTGCAATAAACCCTATTAAAATCCCACTAAGTAATGAATATCTCATGAAGTCAAAATTTAATAACGCATCAATCATGGATATCACCACTAACTTGTTTGATAAAACTGTTCATTTTTAAACTCCTAATATATTAAATTTTAAGCTTCGCAACATTCTCTATTATGTTGATGATCTACAAATTTAACGGGATGACCATATATTTTCGAAATTTCAACTTCATCTAACTTTTTAAATTCTTCAGTCGATCCATGGAAATGTAAATGTTTATTTAAGCATGCTACTTCTGTTGCTGTATCTGCTACAACACCAATATCATGCGTAACTAGTATAATTGTAATGCCCTCATGCTTTAATTGCTCAAGTGTTTCATAGAATTCACTAACATGTTTAGCATCGATACCATTTGTAGGTTCATCTAATACAAGTACGGAGGGATTAGATATTAATGCCCTAGCAATTAATACACGTTGTTGTTGTCCACCTGAAAGTTCTGCAATATTTTTATTGATAAGATGTTGAATATTCAATCTCGTTAATACGGTATCAACTAATGCTTCATCCTTTTTATTGAATCTTTGAAATAACTTCTTCGTTTTTGTAAGTCCACTGAGAACAACTTCTTTAACGCTAGCTGGAAATCCAGCATTGAAAGCTGTAGCTTTTTGTGAAACATAACTAATTTTTAATTCCGATTGATTTTGCTTCTTATATGATTTGCCATCAATATATATTTCGCCTTTTTGTAAAGGCAGTAATCCTAATATGATTTTAAGTAAAGTTGACTTACCAGCGCCATTAGGGCCGACAATTGCCAAAAATTCACCTTTATTTATGTGAATGTTGATGTTATCTAATACTTGCTTATTTTCAAAATAATAATCTATGTTTTTTAATTCAAATACAGGTTGGCTCATTATTTCACCTCGTTTAATACTATACAATTAACTTCATATATTGTAAATAGTAATGTTTACGACTTGTTTTTGTTATTTAGAAAAGGGTGATACAAAATTCATTTAGAATTGATTGTACCACCCATATGGCTAACTAGAGCAATAAAGTTTTATTTTTAGAGTTAGTTAGGTGCTAAGCAATTACAAAGTCAATGCTTAAAACTATCGCTAACTACTTTACAGTATAATACAACTATTGCTGAAGAATTTTATTTTTTAACTCAGAATCGAATTGTTGTGCCTTTAACATTTCAATTTCAAATTTATAAGGTGCTTTCTTATTTTTCTTATCTTCACCGACATAAGGCGTTTCTAAAATTTTAGGAATATCTTTAAAAGCATCATGATGCACTACATAATTAAGTGCATCGAAACCAATGTGTCCGAAACCAATATTTTCATGTCTATCTTTATGCGCGCCTTGTTCATTTTTACTGTCATTGACATGAACCACTTTTATTCGGTCTAAACCAATAATTTTATCAAATTCATTTAATACACCATCAAAATCATCTTTGATATTATACCCTGCATCATGCGTATGACATGTATCAAAACAGATTGATAATCGATCATTATGTGTGACACCATCAATGATTTGAGCAATTTCTTCGAACGTGCGTCCTACTTCAGAACCTTTTCCAGCCATAGTTTCCAATGCAATACGCACATCATTATCATGAGTTAAAACTTCATTTAACCCTTTGATAATTTGTTGAATGCCCTTCTCAGCACCAGCACCAACATGGGCACCTGGATGCAGAACGATGTCTTTGGCACCAAGTGCTTGTGTACGTTCTATTTCATTTTGAAGGAAGTCTACACCTAACTGAAAAACTTCGGGCTTTGTAGTGTTTGCAATGTTGATAATGTATGGTGCATGAACCACTAGATTAGATAAACCATATTTATTCATAACTTCGTGGCCTTTTTCAATATTTAGATCTTCAATGCTTTTTCGTCGCGTGTTTTGAGGTGCACCTGTATAAATCATAAATGTTGATTCACCTAATTTATGCGCTTCTTCAGCAGAGCCTTCTAACATTTTTTTCCCACTCATTGATACATGTGATCCAATTAACATGATGTTCACCTAACCTTTTTTATTATTTTTTCATTGCTGTCTATTTTGTCTCTTACTAAATTGTTTTCTTTCTTGTCTTTTCATTCGTTCAACTTCTTGTTTAAATTTCTTCTTATAACCTGGTTTTACTTTATTTTTAGTCTTACTACGTACTTTATGTTTGACTTCGTTTGTTAAGTGGTCATCTTTTCTTTCACGTTTACGTCGTGTGTTATGCGCTTTAATTGGTGTTAATTCATTATGTTTTACATCAACATTTTCAAAATGGTAGCCTTTATCCTCAATTAACGTAATTAGATTCTCTTCATCAGGACTATAAAGTGTGATTGCTACACCTTTATAGTTACCTCTACCTGTTCTACCAACACGGTGAGTGAAAAAGTCAATATCTTTAGGTACGTCAAAATTAATAACATGACTAACGCCTTCAATGTCTATACCTCGAGAAGCTAAATCACTTGCGATTACAAATTGAAACTCTAAATTACGTATACGTTTCATTTGTTGCTTACGCTCTCTTGGTGTTAAACCTCCGTGTATCATGCCAACTTTAATTCCAGCAGCATTGAGTGAATTTGCCAGTTCATCCGCATTATCTCTACTATTACAGAAAACGATACATAGGTATGGATTTAAAATATCGATTAATTGAAGTGTTTTATCTACTTTTTCAGTTCCTTTAGTTGGAATTAAATAGAATTCAATATTTTTTTTATTTTGAGACTTGGAATCCACTTCTACATATTCCGGATTACTTAGATATTTATTTAAAAATGGTTGTAATGATTTAGGAATCGTAGCACTGAAAACTGCTATATGTGCATTTTCATCTAGGCGTGAAGCAATTAAATCTACATCTTCGATAAGGCCTAAGTCAATCATTAAATCAGCCTCGTCAACAACGAGGTATGATGCCAAATGCGCATGTAAATGACCACTTTGAGCTAAATCATTAATTCTAGTCGGTGTTCCAATGACTAATTGAGGTTGATTATTAGTTCGTTGTCTATCTTTTTCAATATCTGTACCACCTATAAAAAGGCTTACCTTAACCCCTTGTTTAAAACGAGCTAAATGACTAGCTGCTTGATATAATTGCTGCGCTAATTCTCTAGTTGGCGCTACCACAATAGATTGAGGTTCTTTGTTTTCTTCGTCTATTTTATCCATAAGTGGTAATAAAAATGCATGTGATTTTCCTGTACCTGTTTGGGATTGACCTATTAAATTGACGCCTTTTTTAATTCTTGGAATTATTCTATTTTGTATTTCAGTTGGTTTATCAAATTTTAAGTCTTTAATTGCTTCTATAAGTTTTGAGTCTAAATTAAATAATTCAAATGGGTGAGTTGCCATCGATTTGGCCTCCTTAAAATATTCAGTTGAAGTTGTTTTAGTCCAATTTACATGTAGTTGAATGGATCGGTATTGATATTAGAAGCATCAATTGGAAAATCTATACTTTCATCATATAGCCATTGTTCTAATAATTCTTTAAGTCCCTCTCTCATCACATACTCACTGTAATGATTGATATCTAAAATGGTCATACCATACGTTTGTGCATCAAGTGCATCGTGGTGTTTAACATCTCCAGTTATAAAGATGTCTGCGCCTTTGTTAAATGCAAGTGCCTCATAACCAATTCCCGCACCGCCGATGATAGCTACTTTTTGGATACGTTTATTAGCATCGCCTGTGTATCGAACACTTGGGATATCAAGTTCATGTTTTACAAATTTTACAAAGTCTGTTAATGACATCGCATCTTCTAAAATGCCAATTTTGCCAAGACCATAATTTGCCGTTTTAGTCATTTTAATAAAATCATAGACAGGCGTTTCATAAGGATGATTGTCGATAATTGCTTTTTCAGCTAATGCATACTGGCTAGCTTTAATCATAAATTCAATTTTAACTTCATTTACATATTCTATGTTATTCAGCTGACCTAGATGTGGATTAGCATTTCCTACAGGTTTAAATTGGCCTTTACCTTCAGTTTCATAAAAACAATACTCATAATTACCTTCTTTGGCAAGTCCATGTTGATCAAGACGATCTTTAAAGTTTTCTACATTATCCTTAGGTATATATGTTTGAACTTTATAATACGTTTCATTCTCTTGATTTAAAAATTGTATATCTTGCAATTTTAATTTATTAGCCAACATTTGGTTAACACCGTAAACGTAATTGTCAAGATTTGTGTGCAACGCAATAAGGTTGATATTGTGACGAATTATTTTTTGAATTAATTGACCATAGCCATCATCAATGATTGATTTTACCCCTTTAAAAATTAAAGGATGGTGAGCGATAATCGTATTATAGCCTTTGTCGATAGCTTGGTTAACGATTGCATCTGTACAATCCAACGTCGTTAATATACCATTGATTTCAGATTCATGATTACCTATGAGTAATCCAACATTGTCCCAATTCTCAGCTGTCTCTAATGGCACATGTGTATCGATAATAGACATTAATTGTTTAATTTTCATTATTTAACACCTCTGTAATTAATGATATATCCTTATCTATCTCTTTAAGTCTCTCATGATGTAACTCTGAATTCAATTGATTACGAATGTGATTTAAGGCTTCTAATTCATGACGCCATTTTTTATAAAATATTTCATTTTTATTTTGTAATAATTTCGGCCCAAATTTTAATTCTTTTTTGTCTAAATGATCCTGATGATCCATATGCGCTGCAACCACAATTTCATAGATATGTCCTTTCTCTTCCATAATGACTTCTTCTATAATTTGGTAATTCAGTGTCATGAGCGTGTATCTTAATACTTCAGTTTGAATATTACTTTGTAAGATTAATCTAGGACCATTTGCTAAATGAATGCGCCCTTCATTCAATATCCTTGCTATAAGCGGACCACCCATGCCACAAATGGTTATATTTTGAATAGATTCATTCTGACGAAGTACACTTAATCCGTCCCCTAATCGAACATCGATAACATCATTGAGCTGATTTTCTGACACATTCTTTTTCGCTGCTTCAAAAGGCCCTTTTATGACTTCACCTGCAATAGCATGTGTAATTAGACCATGTTGAATCGCATAGATAGGAAGATAGGCATGGTCTGAACCAATGTCGGCTAAGTTTCCTGGAACAAGATAGTTGCACACAGTAGTTAATCTTTGGTTTAAAGTTATCATAGATATCTCCTTTACTATAAAAAGAGACTGGGACAAAGTTAAGTGTCTCAGTCTAGCATTTTTCTAAAGCACATTATAGTAACACCTATAACAAAGTGTAATCATTACTAATCCAACGCGTTTATAAGTGTTCAATCTATAATGAGCAATGAAAAATAAATCAATTTAAACTCGAATTATTTTATTTATTAATCCATAAAGTCTTTTAGTCGCTTGCTACGACTTGGGTGTCTAAGCTTTCTTAAAGCTTTCGCTTCAATTTGACGAATTCTTTCACGCGTAACTCCAAAGACTTTACCAACTTCTTCAAGTGTTCGCGTTCTACCATCATCTAAGCCGAAACGTAATCGTAGAACATTCTCTTCACGATCAGTAAGTGTATCTAATACATCTTCAAGTTGTTCTTTTAATAGTTCATATGCAGCATGATCAGATGGACTTTGCGCTTCTTGGTCTTCGATGAAATCACCTAAATGACTATCATCTTCTTCGCCAATTGGTGTTTCAAGAGATACCGGTTCTTGAGCAATTTTAAGAATTTCGCGTACCTTTTCTGGTGGTAAGTCCATTTCTTCCCCAATTTCTTCAGGTGCTGGATCACGACCTAAATCTTGTAATAATTGTCTTTGAACACGAATTAATTTATTGATAGTTTCAACCATGTGTACTGGAATTCTGATTGTACGGGCTTGGTCAGCAATCGCTCTAGTAATTGCTTGTCTAATCCACCAAGTAGCATATGTTGAGAATTTAAACCCTTTACTAAAGTCGAATTTCTCTACTGCTTTGATTAATCCCATATTACCTTCCTGAATTAAATCAAGGAATAACATGCCACGGCCTACATATCTTTTTGCAATACTTACAACAAGACGTAGGTTAGCTTCTGCTAAACGAGACTTAGCAATTTCATCACCTTGCTCAATACGTTTCGCGAGTTCAATTTCTTCTTGAGCACTAAGTAGATTTACTCGCCCGATTTCTTTTAGATACATTCTGACAGGGTCATTTATTTTAACGCCAGGAGGAGCACTTAAATCATTAGGATTTAAGTGCTCATCAGTATCTGAGCTATCTTTCTCATTTACTAAACTGATATCATTATCATTTAATTGGTCAAAGAAATCGTCCATTTGATCAGAATCCATGTCGAAATTTTGTAATTTTTCGGCTATTTCTTCATGGCTAAGGTGACCTTCCTTTTTCCCTTTTTCAATTAATTGTTTTTTAACATCTTCTAATGTTAATGTCGGATCTATTGTTTGTTTTTTAATTTTAACTTGGTTATCAGACATGAAAAGGCCTCCCAATAGTAATATATGCTTTCAAACAAGATATTTAATTATATAATATTTCAATATAATAAGAAAAGTATTAATAAAAATTCATAACAATGGTAACATTTCATATTCAATATTTGAATGTTAAATACTAATTTGTTTTCAAAACTACTACATTCGTTAAATATTACTTATGTTCCATTTCTACCCGTTAAAAACGCATAATAACCATTATACAATAATGGTTATTAAATAGAAATACAATTTATATGATTTGTTAAAACCTGTATGCTTCAAATACGTATTTATTTTAATAATGATGTTACATTCTTGCTTTATTTTTATTAACGATTTGCTCTAAATAATATTTTTGTAATTCTACATCACCTAGTCGCGATGCTTCGCGCAACTTATGATTTAATTCTTCAATGGTGTCACCATATTTAGCTTCATTTATAACATTCATATAATCTTCAATTTCGCTATCATATGGTTCTTCATTTAAATCATAATTGTCTAATGCAATAATTGCATCTCTTAAATCATCGTTGTCTGTGTATAATATCATATCACTTATCGAATATTTGTCATTTTCTGCGTAAAATTCTTCTAAAATACTATAGATGCGCTTGAAAAATTGATTGCTAAAATCGTCGCTTTCAAGTTGCTTATGATAATTTAAAAACAAATCTTTATCGTGCATAAAATGTTTAAGTAGCGCTCTCTCAGCACTCTCTTGCTTTGATAAATTTGAGAACATTGCATTTACGTTTTGTTGAATCTCACTATCATACGATTGATAATCGTTAAAATAAGGGTCATTCTGAACATATTGCTGTTGGCCTAATACATTACCATTTAATGTACTAGGATCTACGTTAAATATATTAGCAACATCTTTAATGACTTTATTTTGTAATATTTGTGAATTCATCATTGCAATGTCTTGTGTAACTTCTTTAAGGTAACGTTCATAAGCTAAATCATTATTAGTAATTTCGTCTTTATGTCGATTTACTTTATATAAAATAAATGATTTCTTTTCATTATTAACATATTCTAGAAATTTTTCATTACCATATTTTGTAATATATTCATCTGGGTCCATGTCTTTAGGTAATTGAACCACAAAAACATTTAACCCTTGTTGAAGAAGGTGTTGTCCTGTTTTAATCGTTGCTTCTTGCCCTGCGAAATCACCATCAAACATTAGTGTTATATGAGATGTTAATTTCTTGAGAACGGTTATGTGTTCATCTGATAGCGCTGTACCCATACTAGCAATAACAGGTTTTAAGCCGGAAGAATCAGATTTTATAACATCCATAAATCCTTCAAGTAAAATGGCTTCGTCATTTTTACGTATATATTTTCTAGCTTGATCAAGATTATACAATAATCGTCTTTTTTGAAATATCGGTGTTTCCGGACTGTTTAAATATTTAGGCTCTTGATTATTGTGCGTTCTGCCAGAATAGCCAACGATACGACCTTGCGCATTTTTTAATGGAAACATAATGCGATCTCTAAAACGATCAAAATAGCTAAAATTTTCTTCGTTTCGAGATAGAAGGCCTGCTTCATATGCGAGTTCAATATCATAACCTTTTTGTTGTAAAAAGTCATGACAGAAATGCGTGTGATTCGGTGCATAACCTATTCCACGCGCTTTAATAAGTTCTTCAGTAAAGCCTCTATTTGTCAAATAGTTTAAGGCGTCTTCACCTTCAACCGTTTTAAGTAGAGCATACTGATAATACTCATTCATTAATTCATGCATCTCTATCATAGCTAAGTCATCAGACGCAATTTGACTTGTATAGTCACTTGAATTGCCAATGTCAACAGATATATTTAGACGTTCACCTAGTTCTTTAACAGCCTCTACGAATGATAAATCTTTAATTTCTTGTGTAAATTGAAAGACGTTGCCACCTTTTTTACACCCAAAACAATGGCAAATTTGTTTATCTTCAGAAACAGTGAATGAAGGGGTCTTTTCATCATGAAAAGGACACAAACCGATGTAATTGCGTCCTCTTTTTTCTAATTTTACATATTCACTTACTAAATCCAAAATATCTGTTTTATCTTTAATTTCATTAATTACTGATTGTTCAATGCGCAAAGTACATCACCCATAAATATTTATCATAATATTATACATTTTTAAAGTTTAAATTGAAACTATTTTGATTGACGTTCTATTATATTAATAACGTCATTGGCAGTTTCTTCAATTGCTTTATCGGAAACATCAATCACAGTGCATCCGATTTTGTTGACGATATCTTCGAAATATTTAATCTCTTCTTTAATACGCAACTCATTTGCATATCTCGCTGAATCTCCTAGTCCCAGTTGTTTTAAACGTTGTTTTCTTATACGATTTAACTTTTCTTCGCTAATTCTTAACGCGATACATTTCGCTGGATCTATCTCAAATAACATGTCTGGAGGTGTTATTTCAGGTACTATTGGAACATTCATCACTTTATAACTCTTATGGGCTAAGTATTGTGATAACGGCGTTTTTGAGGTTCTAGAAACACCAATTAATACGATATCAGCTTTAGGTAGACCCTTAGGATCTTTGCCATCGTCATACTTTACGGCAAATTCAATCGCATCAATTTTTTTGAAGTAAGCATCATCCAAACGATGTACTCTACCAGGTTGATTATATGGATTTTCTTCAAATGCTTCTTTCAAATATTCCATTAATGGTCCCATAATATCAATAGAGCGTAACTGATTGGAATCGATTTTGCTTTCCATATATGTTTTCATTTCTGGTTTTACTAATGTATAAACGATAATTGCTTCTCTATCATTCGCTACTTGAATAACCTCATCTATATCTTCCTTAGTTTCAATATATGGATATCTTAAAAAATCATGTTTGCATTCTTTTGGATTAAATTGTGAAATACACGCTCTAGCTACTAATTCAGCAGTTTCTCCAATTGAATCAGATGCGATGATTATCTTTATATTTTCCATCGTTTTACCACCTATTCTTTAAATAATGATACAAATAAATTTGCGATTATTGTTTTTGATACTCTACCTGTTACTTGATATTTATGATTACCTTTACTTCTAACAATTGGTATTGAATCAATTTCTTTTTCTATCATTTGATCTGCTGCATAAATGATAAGTTCATCTTCTTCAAGATAAGTTAAATTTGGCATTCTAGACATGTTAACACTGATTGGCATGGTATGAATATCTTCACCAATCATAGATGCACGTAACAAGTCTTTTCTAGAACAAACACCAATAAAATCATTGTGTTCGTTAATAATAAATAAGGTACTAGCATCTTCTAAGAAGATCGTACAAATAGCATCATAAACAGACATATCCTCTTTTACAATGACTGGTGGAGACATATAGTCTCTAACAACATATTGACGTAATTTATCAGTCATTAACTTGTTTTTAGATTTGCCAGAATAATAATACCCCACTCGAGGTCTAGCCTCTAAAAATCCTGACATTGTTAAAATTGCTAAATCAGGTCTCAAAGTAGCACGTGTCAAGTCTAGTTTTTCGGCAATGTGTTCCCCGGTAATAGGTCCTCCACTTTTGACTATCTCAATAATTTGTTCTTGTCTTTTACTAAGTTCTATAGGTCTTCACCCCTTTATTGTTCACGTCTATTATACCTATTTATTATTGTACCTACAAATACATATAATTTCTTGCTATTAAATAATCAATCTATTAAACTAATGGTAAGCGAGTTAAGGATGGTGTAAGCTTAACAACTTCAATTTGGCTAATCGTAAAATTTGATAAAAGTGAGTGGCTACACTAAATTGGGTGGAACCGCGGGTTATTAAGTTATCAACTATATTTAATTGATATAGTGAAATAAATTAACTCGTCCCAAGATAATGATAAATGTGATATTTTCATTTATTTATTGTCTTGGGGCGTTTTTATGTATTTAATAAGGAGAGATTATATGGTTAAAGATATGGAAACAATTGTATCATTAGCAAAACACAGAGGATTTGTTTTTCCTGGTAGTGATATTTATGGTGGATTATCAAACACGTGGGATTATGGCCCATTAGGTGTTGAATTAAAAAATAATGTTAAAAAAGCATGGTGGCAAAAGTTCATCACACAATCACCATTTAACGTAGGTATTGATGCAGCGATTTTAATGAACCCAAAAACATGGGAAGCATCAGGTCATTTAGGTAACTTTAATGATCCTATGATTGATAATAAAGATAGTAAAATCCGTTATCGTGCCGATAAGTTAATTGAAGATTACATGCAAAATGAAAAAGGTGATGAAAACTTTATCGCCGATGGTTTAAGTTTTGATGAAATGAAACGTATTATTGACGATGAAGGTATCGTTTGTCCTGTAAGTGGTACTGCTAATTGGACAGATATTCGTCAATTCAATCTTATGTTCAAAACCTTCCAAGGTGTTACCGAAGATTCTACAAATGAAATTTTCTTACGACCTGAAACTGCACAAGGTATTTTTGTAAATTACAAAAATGTTCAACGTTCAATGCGTAAAAAACTACCATTTGGTATTGGTCAAATTGGTAAATCATTCCGTAATGAAATTACACCAGGTAACTTCATCTTCAGAACTAGAGAATTTGAACAAATGGAATTGGAATTCTTCTGTAAACCAGGTGAAGAAATTGAATGGCAAAATTATTGGAAAACATTTGCTAGCCAATGGTTAAAAGATTTAAATATTAACGAAGAAAATATGCGCCTACGTGATCATGACGAAGAAGAATTATCACACTATTCAAACGCAACTACAGATATTGAATATCGCTTCCCATTTGGTTGGGGTGAATTATGGGGTATCGCAAGCCGTACTGATTTTGACTTGAAAAAACACAGTGAACATTCAGGCGAAGATTTCAAATACCATGATCCTGAAACAAATGAAAAATATGTGCCATATTGTATTGAACCATCATTAGGTGCAGACCGTGTTACATTAGCATTCTTATGTGACGCATATGAAGAAGAAGGCGTTGAAGGAAGTAAAGATTCACGAACAGTATTGCACTTCCACCCTGCCCTTGCACCATATAAAGCTGCAGTTTTACCATTAAGCAAAAAATTATCTGAAGATGCGATTAAAATCTTCGAACAATTAAGTTCTAAATTTGCAATAGACTTCGATGAATCTCAATCAATTGGTAAACGTTACCGTAGACAAGATGAAATTGGTACGCCATATTGTATTACATTTGACTTTGATTCATTAGAAGATAATCAAGTAACAGTGCGTGACCGTGACTCTATGGAACAAGTACGTATGCCTATTTCTGAATTGGAAACGTTCTTAGCTGAAAAAGTTGCTTTCTAACTATAATTATATAAAGTACAAAACCCACCTCAAATCATTTTTTGAGGTGGGTTTTTGTATTTATATTGGAAGATTTATCAATATTCAATTCGTTTCAATTGATTGATTAACTTTTGACCTTTAAAGTACATACCTGCATATTCTTTGTATATTAATAGAAGCAGTTCCGACATTTCATCCAGAATACCTTGACTAATATTAAATTGATTCATTTTATCTATAGGTAATTTTTGTAAGACATCTAATAAATATAATGTTTTGTTAGATATACGTAAAGCATGTGGATCTCTATATAATTCTGATTCAAGAATCGTTCCATCATAAACAAAACTATATGCAGCTAATTGTGATTGATCATAACTACCTGAAATAGCTGAATGATTAAAAAATGCTGTAAAACCGAAGAGATTCATACATTTTAACATTACTATAATGGACATAAGTTGCGCTGAATTTCCAGATGAAATTTTTTCGAGTACAAAGTGTAACAGTTTATAATGGAATGGAGAAATGTCATCACTATCCATTGAACGCTCAATGGCCTCAACACACAATGTTGCATAGCTGCTATTAAATATATCCAACCGTAGATCGTAATATTGATTAATTACATCCACTGAACTTAAAGTCCCCATACCTTTCCATTTATTATAAATAAATAAGCCATACACAAAGAGTTGCGTATGGGCTTGTAAACCTGTTTTTGATTTTTTGGCTCGTCTAACCATCAATGGTATTTTGGCACCATGCTCGTTTAAAATTGTAATAATTTTATCAGATTCTCCGTAATCTACGGATTTTATAATGATTCCCTTTTGTTTTTCGAGCATAGTATCACGACCCTTCTAACTTCGATCCATTAATCTTGATCTTCGATATATCCCATTTGACGGATGAAATTAACTTTATTACGCCAATCTTTCTGAACTTTTACCCAAAGTTCTAAATACACTTTTGAGCCTAATAACATTTCGATATCATGTCTTGCTCTTTTACCTACTTCTTTTAATTTTTTGCCACCCTTTCCGATGACTATACCTTTTTGTGAATCTCTCTCAACGAAAATAGTAGCTTCTACTCTGACACGTTCTTCACTCTCTTTAATCATTCTATCTACATTAACGCCGATTGCATGAGGAATTTCTTCACTCGTTAAATGTAAAATCTTTTCACGTATAATTTCACTTACAACAAACTGTTCAGGGTGATCTGAAATTTGATCGTCCGGATAATACTTTGGACCTTCAGGTAAATAACGTTTCAGTACATCTATAAAGTGATCGACATTCAATCCTTCTAATGCGGAGATTGGCACGATTTCAGTGAAATCCATATATTGTTGATATTGTTCTATTCTAGGCATTAAAGCATCTGGGTGTACTAAATCAATTTTATTTAGCACTAAGAAAACTGGCGTTTTAACGTTTTTTAGCATTTCCATGATATATTCATCGCCACGCCCAATTTCTTCATTTACATTAACCATGAACATGATTGCATCAATTTCAGATAATGTATTTTTAGCAACACGCATCATATAATCACCTAATTTGTGTTTAGGTTTATGAATGCCAGGTGTATCTAAGAAGATGATTTGCGCATCGTCTCGAGTCATTACACCTTGGATTTTATTACGTGTAGTTTGAGCTTTATCAGACATAATTGCAATTTTATGTCCGATTACTCTATTCATAAATGTAGATTTACCTACATTGGGTCTTCCTATAATTGATACAAATCCTGACTTATGTTCTGTCATCTATTCTAAATCCTTTCCTGAAAAGCCATGTGGTAACAATTCGCCCACAGTTGACTCAAGTAATTCCCCTTTATGATTTGTCATATATACTGGCATATCATCATCACATAATTCTTTAAGAACTTGTCTACATGTTCCGCAAGGTGATGATGGCTTTTCAGCATCAACCGTTACAGTTATTGATTCAAAGTCACCAGGTCGATAACCTTCAGATATGGCTGCTACTAAACTTGAACGTTCGGCACAAATTGTAGCAGGATAGGCAGCATTTTCAACGTTGGCACCATAAAATGTTCGACCATCTTTAGTCTTTAAATAAGCACCTACTTTAAATTGACTATATGGCACGTATGCCCGACTTTGTGCTTCTCGTGCCTCTTGAAAATAATGTGATTGATAACTCATCAAAACATCCCCTTTAATATTAAAAAATATGTGGTAAAAAAATAACTAATCCAGTTATTAATGCGAAAATTGATGCTAACATAACACTAAACGCAGCAATATCTTTAGCTTGCTTAGCAAGTTCATGATAGTCACTTGTGACTAAATCAACTACACATTCTATTGCAGTATTAACTGCTTCTATCGTAAGTACTAAGAAGATAGCCAATATTATAAATAACCATTCAGTTGCACTTAATTGGCAGATATAACCTAAAATGATAGTTATAATCGCAATTACAATATGTAGTAAATAATTATGATCTTTAAGAAGAAGTGTTTTAAACCCATCAAACGTATATTTGAAACGCTTTAATTGCTTAATCTCTAGTCAATCCATATGCATTTAATATTGTCTCTTGACGTCCAAACATTTCTTTTTCATCTTCTTCGTTCATATGATCATAACCTAGTAAATGTAAAAATCCATGTAGTGCTAGAAAACCTAATTCTCTTTCAAAAGAATGGCCATATGAATCAGCTTGGTCTTTAGCTACATCTGTACAGATGATGATATCTCCAAGAACCCTTGGCATGTCTAAACCAATAATTTCAGGCTCATCTTCTTCAAGTGCAAACGAAATTACATCAGTTACTTTATCTTTATCTCGATATGTTTTATTGATTTCTTGAATTTCACTCTTATCAACAAAAGTAACAGAAAGCTCAGCGTCTTCTTCGATTTGTTCTTGTTCTTTAGCAAAATTAAGTAAGTCATCAATTTGTTGATACCAAGTTTCTTCTACAAGGTCTGTATGATCATTAAAATCAATTGTAAACATTTAATTGTCTCCTTCATAGCGATCAATTATTTTACTTACTAATGGGTGTCTTACAACATCACTTTGATCTAATTGCATAATATTAATTCCTTTAACCCCATGTAATTTTTTGACTGCTTCTTTTAATCCACTTTTGACGCCTTTAGGTAAATCAATTTGGGTTTGATCTCCTGTAACTACCATTTTAGAGCCAAATCCTAATCGTGTTAAGAACATTTTCATTTGCGCATGCGTTGTATTTTGAGCTTCATCTAAAATGACAAAAGCATCATCAAGTGTACGGCCACGCATATAGGCTAATGGTGCAATTTCGATTGTGCCTCTCTCGATAAATCTTGCAGTTTGTTCTCTACCCAATACTGTATTTAATCCATCATAAAGAGGTCTCAAATAAGGATCTACTTTTTCTTTTAAATCACCAGGCAAAAATCCTAGAGACTCCCCAGCTTCTACAGCAGGTCTTGTTAATACAATACGTTTAACTGCACCTTTTCTAAGTTGTTTAGCTGCATACACCACCGCTAAAAATGTTTTACCCGTACCTGCAGGCCCAATTCCAAAGACTAGGTCATTGTTTTTCATAGCATTAATGTATAATCTTTGGCCCATCGTTTTTGCTCTTATCGTCTTTCCAAAAGCATCTTTTGTAATCTCTTCATCATATAAATCGATGAGATGATGTATCGTATCATTTTCAGCCATTTTTATAGCAGCTTCAACATCTTTTAAAGTTATGGTTTTGCCCATTTCAATGACTTTTAATAAATTTTTAAGAACTAATTCTGATTTTTCTACAAGCTCTAATTTTTGACCTTTAACTGCTACTTCTTGGCCACGAGCATGTATTTCGACATCAAACGCTTCCTCAATCGCATTAATATGTTCATCATTATTACCTAACAGTGCTTGAGAATGATTAATGTCGTCTATTTGAATTATTCCTGGCATATAAGCGCTCCTTTTCACTAAAACAATGTATATATTTAGATTATATTAGTTCACTTATGTTTTAAAAATAAAACATGATGTCTAAATCTTTAAAAAGCTAAGATTTAAGTTACTTTAGTAAATTAACTTTCATTTAAATTTTACTAAAGTCTGTTAAAGTATACAAATTTATTTGGCTTAGTGTGCTTTTTTTATTAAATTGTAGTATAAGCTTTTAATATTTATTAGAAAAATAACCCGAAAATCATGTGAAAATGAATTTCGGGTTAAAATATTAATTATAATTGCTTAGGTTTATTGAGAATTTCTTGCCAAAGAATACCATTGACGACTGGATCATTATCGAATTGAAATTTTTGATGTGTCATATCTTGTTCAATTAACTTACTATTTAACAATTGCTTCAATCTATAACGTTTAGTACGTTCAGATAGATTTTTATCATTAATAATCGCTCTTGCTTTATTTTCAATTCTTGTAAGTTGCTTTTCTTTTTCACGATCAATTTCTGAGCGTACATTATATAAGTCGTCTACGAGTTGTTTTTCAAGTTCTTTTTTCAGATGATTAACATCTCTAGTACGCTCTCTTGTATTGGTTGATTGGCGCGCTTCCCTTTCAAATCTATTACGTTGCCTAGTTGAACGCTCTAATTCTTCAGGTACACTTTCCTCAATAATTTCTTTTTCAAGTTCTTTATCTTGATAAACGCGTTTTGATTCTTGTTGTGCGGTTTTCTTTTGTTGTTTAGAGGGCTCATCATCATTAGTAAATTCTTTTTCTAATTCACTAAATGCTTCTTCTATTTGCTCAAAGAAACCTTTCCCTTGCGTCTCTTTTTTATCAGACGTTGTTGGCTTATGTTGTGGTGGTCTCTGATTTTTTCTTTGCTCATGACTCTTATCCCTCATCGCACTAATACCTGTTACAATAATGGATATTATAAAAATTATAATACCAATATTCATCTAATCACCCCTTAACATTTACTTTGGTGATTCATCTTCATTTTGTTCAGTACGTTTATTTATCGCATTTCTCATACCAGTGTCAGCTTCTACATTTTTTAGGTTGTAGTAATCTTTGACACCCATATTACCTTCACGTAAAGCTTCTGCCATTGCAAGTGGCACTTCAGATTCAGCTTCAACCACTTTAGCACGCATTTCTTGAACACGCGCTTTCATTTCTTGTTCTGAAGCTACGGCCATAGCACGGCGTTCTTCGGCTTTCGCTTGCGCAATATTCTTATCTGCAAGTGCTTGTTCTGTTTGTAAGTCAGCACCAATATTTTTACCAATATCTACGTCAGCTATATCGATAGATAAAATTTCGAACGCAGTACCTGAATCAAGACCTTTACTTAAGACAGTCTTAGAAATGTTATCAGGGTTCTCTAGTACTTGTGTATGATGCTCACTTGAACCAATAGTAGAAACAATACCTTCACCTACACGAGCAATGATTGTTTCTTCTCCTGCACCACCAACTAAACGAGAGATGTTGGCGCGTACTGTAATTCTAGCTTTCGCTTTTACTTCTATACCATTCATTGCTACACCAGTTATAAACGGTGTTTCAATTACTTTAGGATTAACAGACATTTGAACAGCTTCTAATACGTCACGTCCAGCCAAGTCAATCGCTGCACCACGTTCGAATGGTAAGTTAATGTCTGCACGTTGAGCGGCTATATTCGCATCGACGACTCTATCGACATTACCACCCGCTAAATAATGTGATTCTAATTGATTTGTTGTAAGGTTTAAACCAGCTTTATGTGCTTTAATTAATGGACCAATTACCTTACGTGGAGATACTCGACGTAATCTCATACCTACCAATGTTCCAATACCTACTTTAACTCCAGCAGCAATTGCAGATATCCAAAGTCCTACTGGAACAAATGAGAATAGCACTAATAATGCAATAACAATAATAACTGCAATCACTATAATGCCTAATCCAAACATTTAACCACTCCTTTATGTGTTTTCAATTTCTCTAACAACAACTCTAGATCCTTCTACCTCAAGAATTTTAACTTCTTTATTTCTTAAAATGAAAGCGCCATCTGATACGGCATCTATTCTTTCATTATCAAGCGTTATAATTCCTGCAGGTCTTAAATCTGTCACAGTACGAGCTGTTTGACCAACTAAATGAGAACGATCATCGTGAGATCTATATCCTGCTTCTGAATTAGTAGAATCTTTTAACACAACTTTATCTAAAAATGGAATTTTCCTTTTAAACCATTTCACTAATATCACCCATTCAATAATTGCCAATATTGATGCAATCACAACATTTAATAGCATTAAAAGAATGTTATCTCCTAACATAATGATGCTAAGTATAATCAATGATATGCCAATAATACCTATGACTGCACCAATGACAAATAATTCGATAATAACGAGTATTGCTCCAACGAAGAATAGCAATACAGAAATAAGATTAACATCACCGTTAATTAAAAAGCCGAGGAAGAGAATTAAAAGTGCAAGCATTGCGATAATTCCTGCAAAATTAATACGCTTCGAATACAATTGATATAAAAAGCCTAAAAAAATGATACACGTTAATATAAGTGATATTAATGGACTCGTTACAATCTGAGATAGATTATTGAATAAATGATTAGTAGTTAAAATGGAATTGATAACTGTATGTATCGCATTGAAATAGTTCACAATTTCACCTCGCTCTCAATTCCGATTATACATGAATACACTTCGTTATAATAGTGATAGTAGACGCTTTAATATAAAAAAACTCTCGACTAGTTTAACTAATCGAGAGCATATATATAATTAATATTCTTGTTGAGGGAGTCAACAGAGTTATTAATTATTTGAATTTACGTTTACGTGCAGCTTCTGATTTCTTTTTACGTTTTACGCTTGGTTTTTCGTAAAATTCACGTTTACGTACTTCTTGGATAGTACCACTTTTAGATACTGAACGTTTAAATCTACGTAATGCATCTTCAAGTGATTCATTTTTACGTACTACTGTTTTAGACATCTGTATTTCCCTCCCTCCAAATATCAACGGAACTTTAAAGTCAATACATAGTAATATACAACTATGCTTTACTTAGTATAATATATGAATTTATTATGGTCAATTCCAAATTATTATAATTTTTAAAAATTATAATAATACGCCTTCTTCAGACTTGTTTGTTGCGTGTTCTACAATTCTAACAACTTTACCTGTATTAATAGGATAATCAGCTTTAACGATTTTTACTTTTACAATTTGTCCGATTAAAGAATCATTACCCTCAAATTGAACTTTCATATAGTTGTCAGCGTAACCAACTAATGTACCTTCTACTTCGCCAGCTTCTTCAGGAATCACTTCTAAAACTTCGTCTTCAAATTTAGATGCATATTCTTTAGCTAATTGATCACTTAACGCGATTAATTTGTGCACACGGTCATTTTTGATAGATTCGTCAATTTGATCATCCATACGCGCTGCAGGCGTACCAATTCTAGCTGAATATGGGAAAACGTGTAATTCAGAAAATTTGTGTTTAACAATAAAGTCATAAGTTTCTTGGAATTCCTCTTCTGTTTCTCCTGGGAATCCTACAATCACATCACTTGTAACAGCTAAATCTGGTAACGCATCATGTAATTTTGTGATTCTATCTGAAAAATGTTCCATAGTATATTTACGTCTCATTCGTTTTAATACAGTATCTGAACCGGATTGTAATGGAACATGTAAATGTCTAACAACTTTATTTGAACGTTTTAAAACATCAATAACTTCATCAGTTAATTGGCTAGCTTCAATAGATGAAATTCTAATTCGTTCAAGACCATCAATTTCTTCTAAATCACGAAGTAACTGTGCTAAATTATAATCTTTTAAATCTTGACCATAACCACCAGTATGAATTCCAGTTAAAACAATTTCTTTATAGCCAGCATTAACTAATTGTGTAGCTTGTTCAACCACTTTTTCAGGATCACGTGAACGCATTAATCCACGAGCCCATGGTATGATACAAAATGTACAGAAATTATTGCACCCTTCTTGGATCTTTAGTGAAGCTCTTGTTCGATCTGTAAAATATGGTACATCTAATTCTTCATATGTACGATTTTTCATAATATTACCAACACCATTAATTGGTTGGCGTTCTTCTCTAAATTGTTGGATGTAGTCCAATAATTTGTGTCTATCTTGCGTACCTACCACTACGTCTACGCCAGGAATTTCCATAATTTCTGCAGAAGATGTTTGCGCATAACATCCAGTCACACATACTACTGCATCAGGATTTTGTCGAATTGCTCTTCTAATGATTTGTCTACTTTTTTTATCTCCAGTATTTGTTACTGTACAAGTGTTGATTACGAAGACGTCTGCATTCGTTTCAAAATCAACTCTATCGTAATCAGCGTCTTTAAATAATTGCCAAATTGCTTCAGTTTCATAATGGTTTACTTTGCAACCTAATGTGTGAAACGCAACTGTTGACATAATATTCACCCCATTAATTCATTTTCATAACTGATAGCACTTAAAGCATAAAGTGGCGCCGTTTCTGCCCGTAAAATTCGAGGTCCTAAACCAACATTAACACTCGTTTCTTTAAGCAGAGAGATTTCTTTCTCTGAAAAGCCACCTTCAGGACCAAATATTAATAAAATACGATCGTTAGTCTTAAATTTTTTCAAGGTTTCTTTAAAAAGACTAACTTCACCACGTTTTGCTTCATCTTCATATGCTAACAAAATATAGTCATAATGATTTATAGTATCACAAATTTCATTTAAATTCGACTTAAAATTGATTTTAGGAATAATTAAACGGTAGCTTTGTTCAGCTGCTTCTTTAATTATCTTTTGCCAACGTTCTAATTTTTTTTGAACTTTATTTGAATTAAGTTTGACTACAGATCTGTCCATTTCTACAGCTATGAAACTATCAGCACCTAATTCTGTTGCTTTTTGAATTAACCATTCATATTTGTCTGCTTTGATTAAGCCACTACATATAGTAACTTGTACAGGTAACTCTGAATTGATATCAATGTGCTCAATCAATTTAATTTCAATTGATTCATTCTCAACAGTAATGATTTCCGATTTAAACACGGTTTTATCTTTAAACGTTACAATAATCTGGTTACCAACTGTATTTCTCATCACATTAGTAATATGATGTATATCTTCCTTATTTGTTATAAAAAAACGCTGACTGTCATCAGCGTTTTGATCGATAAAGTATCTTTGCAAATTATTCACTCACTTTCTGACCTACAATACATACCCAACCATTGTCATGATTTACTGATATAATATCAAATCCTACATGTTCCATTTGATTTAATATTTGTTCATGCTTTTCCTCTATAATTCCTGATGTTATAAAATAACCATCTTCATTTAGAGTATTATAAGCATCTTCAATCATATCTTCAATAATATGAGCTAAAATGTTTGCAATAACAATATCAAATTTTTCTGTTTCATTTTTTAATAAGTTTCCTGGTACAGCTTCAATTGCATCTTCACAATGATTTTTAGCAAAGTTTTCTTTAGCAACGTTAACAGCTAACTCATCAATATCCAGAGCTTTAATCCGTTTTACTCCAAGTAAATGACTGGCAATACTTAAAATACCTGAACCTGTTCCAACATCGATAACGGAATGCTCTGGTTTAACATAGGTTTCAATTGCTTTAAGACACATGCTTGTTGTTGGATGATCTCCAGTTCCAAATGCCATGCCTGGGTCTAATTCAATACACATTTCAGAAGTATCTTCTTTAGTGTATTGTTCCCAACTTGGAACAATTGTGAATTTTTCTGATGCTCTAAAGGGATGAAAATAATTTTTCCATTCATTTTCCCAATCAACTTCAGCTATTGTTTTTTCAGAAAAATTCAATACAGATGAATCAATATTTTCAAGTTTTGTAACATCTGTTTTAATTTTATTTCTTAGAGATTCATCAAACTTTAATTCGTTGAAATAAGCCTTTAATCGAACACCTTTTTCAGGATAATCTTCTTGTTTAAGTTCATAAATTTCGCCGAATTTATCGGCAGGCTGATTAATTAAATCATTAGAATCTTCAATTACAACGCCGTTTGATCCATAATTTTCTAATATATCAGTCACTAAAGGTTCAACTTCATGGTTTACAACAATCGAAAGTTCTGTCCAGTTCATTTAGTTATTCTCCTTTAAAGAATTTGCGTGCTCTATCTTTAAAATTAGATGGCTGTTCTTCAATTGACTCACCATTTAATTCAGCAAACTCTCTCATAATTTCTTTTTGTCTATCTGTTAATTTTGTAGGTGTAACTACTTTAATATTAACAAATAAATCACCATGACCATATCCATGAACATTTTTAACACCTTTATCTTTTAAGCGGAATTGCTTACCAGTTTGAGTGCCAGAAGGAATAGTTAACATTACGTTTCCGTTAAGTGTTGGAACTTTTATTTCATCACCTAGTGATGCTTGTGGGAAACTAACATTAAGTTTGTAATAAAGATCGTCACCATCACGTTCAAATTTGTCAGACGGTTTTACTCTAAATACGACATATAAGTCACCATGAGGTCCGCCGTTTTCTCCTGGTGTTCCTTCACCGGCAAGTCTGATTTGTTGGTCATTATCTACACCTTCAGGTACAGTTACTTCTAATTTAACTGTTTTATTTTCGGTACCTTTACCATGACAAGTTGGACATGGCTCTTCGAATTCTTGACCTGTTCCATCACATTTTGGACATGTTTGTTGCGTGCGTACACGGCCTAAAATTGTATTTTGTTCTACTGATACGTGACCTGCGCCGTTACAATAACTACATGTTTTTTTACTAGTACCTGGTTTAGCACCATCACCTTTACATGTATGGCATGTCACATCTTTACGAATTGAGATTTCTTTCTTAGTTCCGAAGACAGCTTCTTCAAATTCTAGAGTCATCGTATATTGTAAATCGTCACCTTTTCTAGGTGCATTAGGATCTCTTTGACGTGAACCACCAAAGAATGAGCTGAAGATGTCTTCAAATCCACCTCCGCCAAATCCACTAAAGTCTTGGCCGCTAAATCCTTGGCCACCAAAACCACCTTGAGGTCCATCATGGCCAAATTGGTCATAATTTGCTCTTTTATTATCGTCGCTTAGAACTTCGTAAGCTTCTGAAATCTCTTTAAATTTTTCATCTGCACCCTCTTCTTTATTGATATCAGGGTGATATTTTTTTGATAGTTTGCGATATGCTTTTTTGATTTCATCTTTAGATGCGCTTTTACTTACACCTAAGACTTCATAATAGTCTCTTTTAGCCACGACCATCTCTCCTTAACTTAATTATTTAATATGTTTAAAAGAACGAAGTTATAAAAGAAAAAGTCAAAGCCAATGTTCAATTGACTTTGACTTTTTGGCTTACATTCATAATAGTTTGCTAATATAAGCATACACTATAAACGCTTAGCAATTATTTTTTATCTTCATCATCTTTAACTTCTTTAAATTCAGCATCTTCAACATTACTATCGTTTTGAGTTTGTTGAGCACCATCTTGTGCTTGTTGCTGAGCTTGTTGAGCTTGTTGATATACTTTTGCTGATAAATCTTGAATTACTTTTTCAAGTTCTTCTTTTTTCGCTTTAATATCTTCGATGTCTTGTCCTTCAAGCGCAGATTTTAAAGCATCTTTTTTGCTTTCCGCATTAGATTTATCTTCTTCACTAATATTGTCGCCAAGGTCAGTAATTGTTTTTTCAACTTGGAATACTAAGCTATCTGCTTCATTTCTTAAATCTACTTCTTCACGACGTTTTTTATCTGCTTCAGCGTTTTCTTCGGCATCTTTAACCATACGATCGATTTCTTCATCAGAAAGCGCAGAGCTTGATTGAATAGTAATATTTTGTTCTTTATTAGTACCTAAGTCTTTCGCAGTAACATTTACGATACCATTTTTATCAATATCAAATGTTACTTCGATTTGTGGAACACCACGTGGAGCTGGTGGAATATCAGTTAATTGGAATCTTCCTAATGTTTTGTTATCAGCTGCCATTGGACGTTCACCCTGTAATACGTGAATATCTACTGCTGGTTGGTTATCAGCTGCAGTTGAATAAACTTGAGATTTTGAAGTTGGGATTGTAGTATTACGTTCAATTAACGTATTCATACGTCCACCCATAATTTCAATACCTAATGATAATGGTGTTACGTCTAATAATACAACATCTTTAACATCACCAGTGATAACGCCACCTTGAATCGCAGCACCCATTGCTACAACTTCGTCTGGGTTTACACCTTTATGAGGATCTTTACCGATTTCTTTTTTAACAGCTTCTTGAACTGCTGGGATACGTGTTGAACCACCAACAAGAATAACTTCATCAATTTCAGAAGTTGATAAACCAGCGTCTTTTAATGCTTGACGAGTTGGTTCCATAGTTCTTCTGATTAATGAATCAGCTAATTCTTCAAATTTAGAACGAGTAAGGCTAATTTCTAAATGTAATGGACCACTTTCACCAGCTGAAATAAATGGTAATGAAATTTGAGTTTGTGAAACGCCAGATAAGTCTTTTTTAGCTTTTTCAGCAGCGTCTTTCAAACGTTGTAATGCCATTTTATCTTGAGATAAATCTACGCCATTTTCTTTTTTGAATTCAGACACTAGGTAGTCAATAATTACTTGGTCAAAGTCATCACCGCCAAGTTTATTATCACCAGCAGTTGATAGTACTTCGAATACACCGTCACCTAATTCAAGAATAGATACGTCAAACGTACCGCCACCTAAGTCGAATACTAATACTTTTTGGTCTTGATCAGTTTTATCTAAACCATATGCTAATGCTGCAGCAGTAGGTTCGTTAATAATACGTTCAACTTCTAAACCAGCAATTTTACCAGCATCTTTAGTTGCTTGACGTTCAGCATCATTGAAATATGCAGGAACTGTAATAACAGCTTTATCTACTTTATCTCCTAAATAACTTTCAGCAGTGTTTTTAAGGTTTTGTAATACCATAGCTGAAATTTCTTGAGGTGTATAAGATTTACCTTCAATATCTACTTTATAGTCAGTCCCCATATGACGTTTAATTGATTGAACAGTGTTTGGATTAGTGATAGCTTGACGTTTTGCTACTTCACCAACTTGTGTTTCACCATTTTTAAATGCTACAACTGATGGTGTTGTTCTAGCACCTTCTGGGTTTTGAATTACTTTTGGTTCATCGCCTTCTAATACAGCTACACATGAATTTGTTGTACCTAAGTCAATACCGATTACTTTACTCATAATAAAATTCCTCCAATTTTAAAAATTTTGATATATGGTATTTTCGTCAATTTATTGATTTACTTTTACCATTGATGGTCTTAATACTCTATCTTTTAACTTATAACCTTTTTGTAATTCTTGAGTAATATCACCAGATTTGAAATCTGGATTATCATCTTGAACTACTGCTTGGTGGAAGTTAGGGTCAAAAGCTTGACCTTCTGTTTCAATTTCTTCTAAACCATTATCTTTAAGTGCTCTTAGTAAACTTTCGTGTACCATTTGAACACCTTTTTGAAGTGATTTAAATGATTCATCATCACCTTCAATTTGTAGTGCACGTTCAATATTATCAATCGTTGGTAAAATATCCGTTAAAACACGTTGAGATTGATAAGTTTTATTTGTTTCATTTTCTTTCTGAATTCGTCTTTTATAATTTTCGAATTCAGCGTATAATCTTAAATATTTTTCTTCATTTTCATTAGCTTTTAATTGTAATTGCTGAATTTCTTCATCTTTAGGATCAACTGCAGTTTCTTCAGAACTTTCTTCGTTCGAACTGTCGTTAGATGAATTATCACTATCAGAAGTAGTATCTTCAACATTTTCAACTGTTGATGTTTCTTCGTTCTTTACTTCTTGTTCTTCAGTATATTCAGAATTACTTTTTACTGATTCATCTTTTTCTGTCATTTTTTACCCTCCAATATAATTACGATTAAAATCACCATATTTGGTTAAGTAATTGAATCACATTCTGATAACGCATTGCTGTAGGTCCAATAACCGCAATTTGACCTTTCAATGAATTGTCGAAGTGATATTGACTCGTTACAATCGATATATCACTAAGGCTTTCATCAATCTCTTTTCCAATCTTAACGTTAATATCATTAGTTGAAATTGTCTGTAGTAATTCAGTGATTCTTTCAGATTCTAGATATTGCAAAATTGGTTGAATTGACGAAACATTAGATTCATTTAACGCATCAATTAGTTTAACCTTTCCACCTAAGAAAATGCTATTACTTTGTTTGCTAATATGAGAATTTATCATCTTAACAATGTCATTAATGAATTGATTTTCTTCATTTGAGTTCGCGAAAGAACGAATTTTATCTGATAGTTTAGCGCTTATTTCTATATTATTATTACTAATAAAATTAGAAATGGCGATTAATCTATTGGATGATAACTCAAGTGAAGAATTCAAGTGAAAATGCTCAACATGACCAGAATTATAAATAATTACTAAAATCATGATTGAATCATTTGCCTTAATTAAATGAACATTATTAATCATTTCTTCACTATGTTTTGGACGAACAACTAATGTTGCATAATGAGATTTCATTGATAACTCATTTGCGAAGTAACTTAATGCTGAAGAAATATCATAGTGATTCTCAATCAATAGTTGATTTAAACGTTGTATTTTATTTTTGTTTTGACGAGAGGTTTGTTTTAACAATTGATCGACATAAAGTCTAAACCCTTCTTCGGAAGGTGAACGCCCTGAAGAAGAATGCGTCTTCTCTAAAAAGTTCAAATCTTCAAGTTGCTTCATCTCATTCCTTATTGTTGCAGGACTGACATCTAAATGATGTCTATCAATTAAAGCTTTAGAACCTATAGGTTGTCCTAAATCAACATAATCTTCAACAATTGTATTTAAAATGCTTAATTGTCTTTGTGTAATCATGTTTTCACCTCATTAGCACTCTTTTGTCCTAAGTGCTAATTATAATTTATCAAATTGGTCAAAGTAAGTCAACGTTAAAGCCTTACTTTTTTAATTTTTTATTAGTTTAGTAAGAAAGCCTCAAATACTTCGTTTCCTATAACCTTTCCTCTTGGGGTTAGTGAGATATTTCCATTCATTTCAATTAGAAGGTGTCTTGATTTTAAATCTTTAACCGTTTCTCCAAATATTGCATCAAGTGATTGACCAAATTTCAACTCGAAACGTTCGCGATTTACACCTTGATTCATTCTCAGACCTAAAAACATTTCTTCTTCCATCTTTTCATTCAAGGTTGGTCGATTAGAAGTTAGTATAGGCCGTTTGCCATCATTAATTGCATTAATATAATGTTGAACCGGATTTAAATTTGTATAGCGTTCGCCTTCAACGTATCCACTTGCACCTGCTCCAAAACCGTAATATTCTTCGTTTAACCAATACACTTTATTATGTTCAGATTCATGATTCGTTTTAGCAAAGTTAGAAATTTCATATTGCTTAAAGTCGGTTTGACTTAATGCTTTCATTAGATATTGGTACATTTCAGCACCTAAATCTTCATTTGGTAATTTTAGTTTCCCTTTTCGATACATATTATAAAACTGTGTCTTAGGTTCAAGTATTAAACCGTAACTTGAAATATGGTCAATATCCATATTGATTGCTTGATTTAAGCTGTCTGCAAAATCCTCTATCGTTTGTTCAGGTAAATGATACATTAAATCAAGGCTTATAGAATTGATACCAGCTTTCCTAGCATTATTTACTGCATTATAGATATCTTGAGTGTTATGTGTTCGTCCTAATATTTTTAATAGCTCTGGTTTAAATGTTTGAACACCCATTGAAATACGATTAACACCATACTGTTTAAGTAACTTTACTTTATTAAAAGTTAGTTCATCTGGATTTGCTTCAAAACTGAACTCTCCATTGATTGAAAAAGTTGAAGTAATAGCTTGTAATAATCTTTCAAGTTGCATGTCATTCAGTGCTGTTGGCGTACCTCCTCCAACGTACATTGTCTCAAGGTGTTTTGTTTTACTAAACGACATTTCTTTTATTAATGCGGATAAATATTCATCTACTGGCTGTTTATCAATATAATATTTATTAAAATCACAATAAGTACAAATTCTGACACAAAAAGGTATGTGTATGTACGCACTTTTAACTTCCAATGTTACACCCCTTCTATAACTTAAAAAAAGAGATTGAGACTTAGTAATATAAGTTAGTAGTTTCTTTATCAATAATATTCATTATTGTTATGGTATCTACCAATTTATATTCGTCTCGACCTCTTTTATGTTCTATTCATCATCCATTTTTAGTACAGCTAGGAATGCATCTTGTGGAATTTCAACACTACCAACTGCTTTCATTTTCGCTTTACCTGCTTTTTGTTTTTCGAGTAATTTACGCTTACGACTAATATCCCCACCATAACATTTAGATAAAACATTTTTACCCATTGATTTAATATTAGTTCTTGCAACGATTTTTTGTCCAATTGCAGCTTGCACTGGAACTTCAAATTGTTGACGCGGAATAAGTGTTTTTAATTTTTCAACTAATGCTTTGCCTCGTTCATAAGCAAAATCTTTATGAACGATAAAGCTTAGTGCATCTACTTTATCACCATTTAATAAAATATCCATCTTCACTAAATTACTTTCTTTATTTTCAATAAACTCATAATCAAACGAAGCGTATCCTTTAGTATTAGATTTAAGTTGATCGAAGAAATCAAAAACAACTTCAGAAAGTGGTATTTCATAAACGATATTCACTCGAATATCATCTAAATAATCCATATTAATAAATTGACCACGTTTACGTTGACACAACTCCATTACTGCTCCTACATAGTCATTCGGAACCATCATGGTCGCTTTCACATAAGGTTCATAAATCGCATCAATTTTGTCTCTTTCTGGCATTTGTGCGGGATTATCTACTGTGACTTCTGAACCATCTTTCATTACACATTGATAAATAACTGATGGCGCAGTAGCAATTAATTCAATGCCAAATTCTCTTTCAATGCGCTCTTGAATAATTTCCATGTGAAGCATGCCTAAAAATCCAGTTCTAAAACCAAAACCGAGTGCTTGAGAAGATTCTGGTTCAAACTCTAATGACGCATCATTTAATTGTAACTTTTCAAGAGCTTCTCTTAAATCATTATAGTCCTTGTTTTCAATTGGGAACAAACCACAATAAACCATTGGGTTCATTTTTTTATATCCTTTTAGCGGTGCTTCAGCTGGTCTGTTTGCATGTGTTATCGTATCACCTACACGTGAATCATCGACATTTTTGATACTTGCAATAATATAACCAACATCACCTACAGTTAGTTCTTCAATAGGTAATTGTTTAGGTGTGTTGATACCTACCTCACTAACTTCAAATTCTTTACCTGTTGCCATCATTTTAATTCTATCTCCAGCTTTAACAACGCCTTCCATCACGCGAATTGATGAAATAACGCCTCTATAAGGATCATATTCTGAATCGAAAATTAAAGCTTTTAATGGGGCGCTTGGGTCACCTTCAGGTGGTGGCACTACTTCTACAATTTTCTCTAAAATATCTTCGATACCAATATTTGATTTAGCACTAGCAAGTACGACATCATCTTGATCTAAACCAATCACATCTTCTAATTCTTGTTTAACCCTTTCAGGTTCAGCGGCAGGGAGATCGATTTTGTTAACGACTGGTAATAATTCTAAATCGTTATCAAGTGCTAGATACACATTTGCCAATGTTTGTGCTTCAATACCCTGTGCTGCATCTACTACTAAAATTGCACCTTCACATGCAGCTAGGGATCTAGAGACCTCATATGAAAAGTCTACGTGTCCTGGTGTATCAATTAAATGGAAAGTATAAGTTTGTCCATCACTTGCTTCATATTTTAATCGTACGGCATTTAATTTGATTGTAATACCACGTTCTCTTTCAAGATCCATTGAATCTAATAATTGATCTTGCATTTCTCTTGTTTCTACAGATTTAGTATTTTCTAATATTCTATCTGCTAATGTTGATTTACCATGATCAATATGAGCAATAATAGAAAAATTTCGTATATTTTCTCTTCTGTTATAGCGTTCTTGCATATCCATAGCCTATCATTCTCGCTTTCATAAAATTAGCCCGTATATGTATACATCTTTGATATGATATCGTTTTTAATGATTAATTGCAAACGTATCCTTACTATTAAATGTTAAAACATGATTATAAAATCACTTGCGTTAGTCGTATATAATTTTAGAATATATACTCATTATAAAGTGTTAAAGTGGGCATTCCAACAGTAATTATGATTTAATTGAGATTTTAATTATGCTATATTTAATTAAGGATTGCACAAATATGTTAGTTTTGATAAAATATTTCTTGTTGTAATCAAAATAAAATTTGATATGCTTAAGATCACTTTTAGGAGGTGACAGTAATGCCAAATATTAAATCTGCTATTAAACGTGTTAAAACAACTGAAAACGCAGAAGCTCGTAATATTTCACAAAAAAACGCTATGCGTACTGCTGTGAAAAATGCTAAAACAGCAATCAACAATAACGCTGATAACAAAGCTGAATTAGTTAACTTCGCAATCAAATCAGTTGATAAAGCTTCACAAAGTAACTTAATTCACTCAAACAAAGCTGATCGCATTAAATCACAATTAATGTCATCAAGTAAATAATGTGTAAAAAAGCGCGGAACTATGTTCCGTGCTTTTTTGCATTTAAATATATAACTAGGGATTGATTACAAATTTAAAGGGATAGAATAAATAACTCAAGTATTAGTTGTTTGTCCATATATGACGACTTTAGTTTGTAATCTGTTTCTGCGCAGTTATCTATTATATTTAATAATTCTTTTAACTCATAATAACGAACTTGATTTAATGCTAACTTAACTCTATATGGATGCACATTAATTGTTTTAGCAATCTGTTGCCCACTATACCCTTTTTGAGCTAATATTTTACATTGGTAATACAATCTATAGTTACTTGTAATAAGTGCAAGTAATTTAATAGGTTCCTCTTTCATAACGATTAAATCTTTTACAAGTTGTATAGCTTTGTCTTTTTCATTTTTTTGAATATATTCTGTTAATAGAAAAACATTTTGTTCTAAGCTTCTGTTAATAATTAAACTTACATCATTTTTATTAATAGTAGATCTGTCACCTAAGAATAAAATGAGTTTATCTAGTTCTTGAGAAACGATATTGAAATTCACACCAGTTAATTCAATAAATAGGTTTAGCGCATCTTGCTTTATATCTTTGAAATTCTCATGTAGTTGATTTTGAATCCAGGACTTAATTTCTTGTTCTGACATTTGTTCTACTTTGGTTAGATTACTGGTCTTTTTTAATGATTTAGTTAATTTCTTTCTTTCATCTAATTTATTGCTATAGATTTCAAAAATGACTAAATTATCACCATCATACTTCTCTAAAAATTCTATAACTTGTTCATTGTTCGGCTGTAAATCTTTATTAACTTTTTCGCCAGTAAATATAAATGAATTTTTAACAACAATTACTTTCTTTTCAGATATAAATGGCATTGTTAATGCCTCTTCAATAATTGTCGAAATATTTGTTTCATAAAGGTTAAATTTTATAAAATTAAAGTCATCTCTGTCCTCATTTAAGAATGCATTTGTCAGTTCGTTACTTTTCTTTTCTACTAATTCAGGCACTTCACCATATATAGCCATAATATTGTTTGTCATAATTGTGAACTCCCTTTTAAAATATCAAACATTGATAATTATATCATGCTTGGGTAAAGCGTCACCAGTTCAATCAATTTGATTAGATGTAATATTCATATTGTGATCCAAATCTATTGTTATTTCTCCAACGTCTTGAGTGTTCAAAATTTTACTGTTTACCGACTTTAACGTCTGCAACGTTTCTTTATTTGGCAAATGATATTTATTGTTTTTACCACTTGAGATAATACTAATAGTCGGTTTAATAGACTTTATAAATACTTCCGAACTACTTGTTTTACTTCCGTGATGTCCTACTTTCAATATATCCACGGTAGGAAGTTGATATAATTTCATCAATTTAGCTTCATTATTTTTCGTCGCGTCACCCAATAAAATCATTTTGTAGTTTTGATATTCAATAAGTAAAATAATGCTATGCTCATTTTTATCATCACTTGAAGGAATATCTCCGTGAAGGAATGAAATTTTACCGTTATTGAATTGGATAGAATCTATTTCTTTAGCATCTACTAATTGGATATTGTTATTTTTACACAAACGTATGAGTCTTGTTAGTTCTACTTCTGAATAGCTATATACATGAATATATAACTTTTTGATTCTTATGTGTTGAATGATGTAAGGTAGCTCGCCAATATGATCTGCATGTGGATGCGTAATAATTAAATGATCTATTGAGGTAATACTTTTACGTTTTAATGTAGGTAAAATATGATATTTGGCTATATTATGATTATCTATCGTACCTTCTCTAATTTCCTTACCACCAGTATCAACCATAACAGTTTCTTTCGTACTTGTTTGAAATATTAAACTATCCCCTTGCCCAACATTAAAAAAAGTAATTGTACTCGTGTTAGGTTGGATATTAAAAATGCATAAAGATATAAACAAGACACATAGTAATACGAGTGATTTTATTTTTTTATGGCATAAAAAGATGAATATTAGTATTATCAATACTACAAAAAGCACATATTCAAAAGATGATTTAGGTGCAATAAAAACTTGATAAAATTTAAATTTCAAAAATAATTCTAAGAGGTAATCGTGTAAGATATATATTTTATTGAATATTGCACCAAATAAAGGTATATCATTAACAAAATGATAAGTAAAAAATAATAATATTGCTAATGGGAAAATAATAAAACTATATAAAGGAACAAATAGTATATTAGAAAATAAGCCTATCCATTGTAATTGGTTAAAATGAAAAATTGAGATGATTGAAGAAGAAAGCTGAGCTATTAAAGTAAGGATAATAATATTATTAAAAAAAGATAACTGTCTTATAAGTGGAAAGGAAACTAGAATAAAAAATGAAATAATAAATGAAAATTGAAAGCCTATATCATACAAATAGTCAGGTGTTATTAAAATCATAATGATAAAGATTAGACCTAAAATATCAATGGTCGACATTTTAGACTTATTAGAAATGAGAATGACGGTTATCGTAGCTAAAATTGCTCTCAATGCACTTGGTGCAAAATCGGTATAATATGCGAATATAATTAGAAATATGATAATTAAACCGTTAATAATCACTTTGGGTATATTAAGTCTAACTAGAGGTTGATATATAAGATAAGAAATAGTAGCAATATGCGACCCACTCACTGCTAATAAATGATAAATGCCTATGTCCTTGACCTTATCAATAAATTCGGTACTAATGCCATGGATATCACCACTAATTAAAGCAGTAATATATTCAGGATGCGATAGGCTTGAGTGAGCCAATTTTTGAGTAATATACGACGAATGCTTTTCAAATACATTTGAATTTTTAGTGATTTGGCACGTATTCGTGACTACTTTGTTAACAGAAACATAAGGGGTGTGATTTAAAACATTAACAATTTTACCTTTAATAACACATGATTTATTTTCAATGTCTTTTTCACTTAATTGATTGGTATTTAAGTGAAAAACGTACGATTGATCTTTGATAGTAAATTTACCTTTTAATTGCTTTCCTTGACGATCGATATTAGATCCAAATTCGACTTTGGTAAATATGTTAGGGTTTTTCTTGAAGAAATCATCTTTACTTATACTGTTTTCATAGTGAAAATGTT
Source organism: Staphylococcus sp. HMSC34C02 (assembly GCF_001838705.1). NCBI lineage: Bacteria > Bacillati > Bacillota > Bacilli > Caryophanales > Staphylococcaceae > Staphylococcus > Staphylococcus sp. HMSC34C02. Next base: position 81,913 of record NZ_KV838572.1, on the reverse strand, counting down.
CAAAACTCACACCACAAAATACACAAATAATCATTATTAATATATGATGCATTTTAAATCTTCTTTGCGTTGAAATGATAACTAATAAAATAATAATCAAACACGACATTAATTTTAAATGTATCCATAGAATACCTATGAGAAAGGACAATGCAAAATAAATCATATATTAGTTAGTTAAATATTGAGCCACATTTCGAGCTGAAAAAGGTATTTTTTTGTATTCAATACCAGCTTGGTTTAATAATTGCAGCGCATATTCGTGATTGTGATAATCTTCAGCATAATATATTTGTTTAATGCCTGCTTGTATAATAGATTTTGTGCAATTAAGACATGGAAAGTGAGTGACATAGATAGTAGCACCATCTGTTGAAACACCCTGCTTAGCACATTGTAATAAAGCATTCATTTCGGCATGTATGGTTCTGATACAATGGCCATCTTCAATTAAGCATCCTTCATCAATACAATGCACCTCACCAGCAACAGATCCATTATATCCCCCTGCTATAATTCTATTGTCTTTTACTATAGTTGCCCCTACTGACAATCTTTGGCAAGTTGATCTTAGAGCAAGTAAATGGCTTTGCGCCATGAAATATTCGTCCCATTTTAATCTTTGCATTAAATTCACTCCGATTCAAATTTATTATCATTATTATAGAATATCTTTATATTTAAGCCAATCAACAAAGTTAGATTGTAATATAATCTTTAATCTTTTCGAAAGTTTTGTCACCGATGCCCTTGATATTTTTTATATCTTCTATTGAATGAAACTGGTTATTCTTTGACCTGTAATCTAAAATTTCTTTGACTTTTGTCGGTCCTACGCCTGGAATCTTAAGCAAATCAGTTTCACTCGCAGTATTCAAATTTATTTTGTCAGTAGTTAATGAATTTAAAGGTTTTGTATTACTACGCTTATTATTATCATCACTATGCGTTATAGTATTTTTCATTTCACTGGTGGATGGTATGTAAATCAATTTTTGATCTGTTAATTTTTCAGATAAATTGACTTGTGTCAAATCAGCATCTTTTTGTAATTTAGCTTTTTCTAATACATCTTTAATTCTATCTGACCCTTTCATTTTATATACATCAGGGTGCTCAACAGCGCCTTTGATATCTACAATTACCGTTTTATTTTCATCAATACCATTATTCAACTCATCTTTCTTAGTTGCATCATTAATATGTCTAGATGATTGATGTGTATTATTTTTTTCTTTTGAATTGCTTTGCGATGAAACGATTGGCATGTCATTGCTTGTTTCTTTAACAGGTTTAAGAAACATTAGTGTACATGCGATAGCTATTATAATGGTCAAAGTGATCATCAGTTGAAATTTCCATTGCTTGATAAACGCCAATAATTCTATTTTATCTTTAAACAAAAAACTCATCTCCTTATATATATAAACGTTTAAGGAGATGAGTTTACTTTATTTATAAGCTACGATAAATAAACGATCGCCGTTTTCATCGTGATTATTGCGATTAAAGTCGATAAATGTTTCGAATGCTTTAAATCCAATTGTCTTTAATAAACTAATGTAAGTATCTTTTTTAAAGGTTCTTTGATAGTGCGATTCATCAAATCGCTGATAAGTATCATCAGTATTTTTTACAAAGAAACTCATGTCGTGATACACACTATAAGGTTCATCACCAACAATAGCTTCCCATGCTAAAAAGATTGACTCATTCTCATCAATGTAACATTGATTATGAAACAACGTATTCATCTTTTGAATAGTATGGACATCAAATATAAAAACACCAGTTTCTGATAAATGATTAAAAACATTGATAAATGTTTCATTTACATCTTCGATATCAGGTAAATAATTCAGTGAATCACAAAATATTGTTATTACATCAAATTTAGTATTGAATGAAAAATCGGTCATATCGCCTTCTAACCATGTTACTTGATTAGATTTATTAGCAGCAATGGAGAGCATCTCTGAGCTTAAATCCATTCCTGTAACCGAACCAATAGTACTTAGCTGAGCAGTTAAACTGCCAGTTCCACAACCAATATCAAGAATTTTCGGCTTATGACTGAGTTCTTGCGTATAATGGTTCACGATTTCAAACCACTTGTCATAAGGTTGATCTTGCGTAAGTTGATCATAAACTAAGCTCATTTCACCATATTGAGCCATCTAATATGCAACCTGCCCATATGATTCTATTGGCGCATCTTGATATAGCTTCTCAATATTATAATAATTACGTTCATCTTTATGGAAGATGTGGACCACAACATCTGCTAAATCAATTAAAACCCATCTAGCACTTTGATACCCTACCATACGTTTTACATCAATAGCTTGTTCATGTGCTGCCTCTTTAACTGCTCTAGCAATTGATTGAACTTGACGCTCATTATTACCGTGACAAACAACGAAATAGTCTGTCATGTCACTGATACCTTTCATATTAAGAGAAACAATATCTTCTGCTTTTTTATTTTCTGTCGCATCGACAGCAATATTTAATAATTCTTCTGAATTCATTTAATCATCCTTTATCCTTTGATCACTATAATTATAATAGTTTAAACATGAAATCGTTGTGCCATAAACGGTTATATCCTTACTAATTAGGAACAGTACTGTTCGCTTAGAAATTTCATAAATTGTTTTATCTAAGCTACCTTGATTGTATGCCATATCTCTAATTTCTTCAACTCCTGGGGTTTTTCTTCCAGGCTCGATATAATCAGCAATAAACACAAGTTTTTCAGTTTTAGTCATTTCTTTTCGACCAGTTGTGTGATTCTTGATTGCAAGAAGCACTTCCTCGTCTTCAATACCAAATTCTGATTGCATGATAGCAGCACAGACTGGCCCGTGTAAGATTTCTCCACCATAACTTAATAGTTCACTATCTAAATCGTGTTGTCTCACAATTTGGTACATTGTGCTTAGGTCATCATACTTGCAATAATCATGCAATACACCCGCTAAGTTAGCTTTATCTTTATCACCATCATAAATTTCTGCAAGTTTTACTGCGGTTTCAGCTACTCTCAATGAGTGCTTAAAACGTTTCTCCGGTAGTTTATCTTTAACGAGTTCAATCGCTTTATCAATTTTCATAAAATCCTTCCTCTCTTATATAGTCGTGAATACTACGAGGAACCAAGATATTTATTGGTTGTTTATTTTTTACACGATTTCGAATCAATGATGAACTAATATCCATTCGCGGTATATTAACCGATATCATTGACTCGTCGACCTCTTGATAATTAACATCTCTGTTCACAATTACAAACGTAATGAGTTGTTTTAACTTTTCAATTTTATACCATTTATCTAATTGTTTATACTGATCTGTTCCGATAATGAAATAGATATCCGCATCTTTTTCATTATTAACGATATCTTTTAGCGTTTCATAAGTGTAACTTTGACCTTTTCTCTCAAGTTCAATTTCACATATTTCACCAAAACCTAATTCTTCAATAGCAAGTTGAATCATTTTGATTCGATATTTAGCATCTAAATAGTCATCATGCGTTTTCAAAGGTGCCATATAACTTGGTAAAAAATAAAATTTGTCAGGTTTAAGTTGATGATAGACTTCATTTGCAACTAATAAGTGTGCAGTATGAATTGGGTTGAATTGACCACCATAAAGCACTATTGATTTTTTATTCATCATTTATGGTAATGTGATTTCTTTATTATCAACTGATTCTCTATAAATGACAATCATCGAACCAATCACTTGAACAACTTCACTATTAGTTGCATCACTTAATGTTGACGCTAATTCATTTTTATCATCAAAGTTATTTTGTAACACATGTATTTTAATTAACTCGCGATTTTCAAGTGTATCATCAATCTGAGCAATCATATTGTCATTAATGCCTGCTTTACCAATTTGAAAAATAGGATCTATATTGTGAGCTAAACTTCTTAAATATCTTTTTTGTTTTCCAGTTAACATATTAAACTCCTTTTAATTTGTTTAGTACTGCATATTTCATTTCTAATATATTAGGCTGTTTGCCGGTCCAAATTTTAAAACTTTCAGCGCCTTGGTTTATGAACATATCCAAGCCATTATAAACCGTATTGCCTTTGAGTTCTGCTTCTTTTAAAAATTTAGTCTTATATGGAATATAAATAATATCACTAACGAGTGTACTTGATGATAAATTATCTAAGCTAATAACAATATCCTCGTTATTATTTAATCCAGCAGATGTCGTATTGATTATAATATCAAATTCATCTAAATATTGTTCTGCTTGTTCTAATGAAATTGCATTAATATCCATATCCCACGTCTCAAATCTACGCATTGTTCTGTTAGCGATTGTTAATTTGGGTTGTACAATTTTACTGAGTTCATTTGCAATTCCCTTACTAGCACCACCAGCACCAAGGATTAAAACATAAGCATTTTCTAAATCGGGATAAACTTGTTTCAAGCCCATCACATAACCAATACCATCTGTATTATAACCTATCCATTTATTATTAATAATTTTCACAGTATTAACGGCTCCAACAGCTTTTGCTTGGTCATCAATTTCATCCAGATAAGGAATAATTCTTTCCTTATGCGGAATCGTAACATTGAATCCATTAATATGGTTATCTTCAATAATTTGTCTAATATCATGGAAGTCTTGTGTGGGAATGTGCAACGCTTCGTATGTGTCTTCCATATTTAATGATTCAAAATTAACTTGATGCATGACTGGAGATAATGAATGCGATACGGGATCACCTATTACTGCATACTTCATAAATAACCCACCTTACATTATTGAATTTCTTAGGATTACATCAACATTTTTAGGGACACGTACAATAACTTTTGCACCTGCTTCAATCGTTATAAATCCTAGTCCTGATATCATTATGTCTTTCTTTTCCTTACCAGTTTCAAGACGTACAGCTTTTGTTTCACTCATGTCGAAGTGGTCAGGATTATTTGGTGGTGTCAAAACATTACCAATTTGATTACGCCATAAATCATTTGCCTTTTCCGTTTTAGTTCGATGTATATTCAAATCATTTGAAAAATAACAAACGAGTGGTCTTTTTCCACCTGAAACATAATCAATTCTAGACAGTCCACCAAAGAATAACGTTTGTCCTTCATTAAGTTGAAAAACTCTTTGTTTTATTTCATTTTTAGGCACGATTATTTTTAATTCTTTCTCAGATACATAGTGTGTCATTTGATGAGACTGAATAATACCCGGCGTATCGTACATGAATGTTTTTTCATCTAGAGGTATATCGATTAAATCTAATGTAGTTCCTGGAAATCTAGAAGTGGTTACAACATCTTTTTCGCCCACACTTTGTTCAATCAATTTATTTATAAGTGTTGATTTACCTACATTCGTAGTACCGACAATATACACATCTTGATTATGTCTATGCTTATCAATCGATGCTAATAAATCTTCGATTCCCCAACCTTTTTGTGCAGAAATAAGTATAACGTCGTCAGCTTCTAAACCATATTTTCTAGCAGTTTTTTTGAGCCACTCTTTTACACGACGTTTATTAATTTGCTTAGGTAAAAGATCTAATTTATTAGCGGCTAATATTATTTTTTTATTGCCTACAATTCGTTTCAAGGCATTGATAAATGAACCTTCAAAATCGAAAATGTCAACAACATTCACAATTATTCCTTGTCGGTCAGATAATTCATTGAGTAAATTTAAAAAATCTTCACTATCCATTCCGACATCTTGAATTTCATTATAATTTTTCAATCTGAAACAACGTTGACAAATAACGTCCTCTCTAAAAAGGTTATGTTCTGGAACATATCCAGGTGCACTTTTATCATCAGATTGAAGTGGTGCACCGCATCCAATACATTTTAATGTGTCATCCAATCAATTTTCCTCCCATGTGATATAGCCTTTATTTTTAAAGTAATTTAATAATCGACGCTCAATAATACGGTTGAATTTAGTAATAAATCCATCTGTACGTTTCACAGGCACAACCATAATTGTATATAAGCCATTACGATTACCACCAAAAACATCCGTTAACATTTGGTCTCCAATTACGATGGTTTCCTCAGGTTTGATATTCATTTGTTTGATGGCTTTTTTAAATGCTTTGCCCATAGGTTTTCTTGCTCTAAAAATGAAATCTACATTTAAGTCTTTAGAAAAGCTTGAAACTCTATCTTCATTATTATTAGATACAATAGTTATTGTAATACCTAATTCATTTGCTTTTTTAAACCATTGTTGTATTTCTATAGTTGGCGATTTTACATCCCACCCAATTAATGTATTATCTAAGTCTGTAATAATACCTTTAAAACCAGCCTTAGCTAATTTTTCAATATCGATTTGAAATACAGACTTAACGTAATCATTTGGCATAAAATATTTCTTTATTAATCCCATTTATTTATCACCTTTATTAATATTTATAAAACTTTAATGAGTGCTTCAACTATTGAACTTGATGATTTAGCAGCTTTACCGAGGAATTCCTCGAAAGATATATCTGCTTTACCATTCGCTAAATCGGATACTGCACGTGTCACGATAAATGGAACATGGAATTGGTAGCATGTCTGTGCAATTGCAGTTGCCTCCATTTCAACAGCCATAGCATTAGGAAATTGTCGTTTAATCGTTAAACGTTGCTCAACACTTCCAATAAAACTATCACCACTCACAATTTGGCCTATTTTAGCAGTGTAATTTTGTTGTTTAATAACTTGTTCAGCTAGGTTTAATAGTTCGTGATTTGACTCAAATTTAGAAGGCATTTGAGGTACTTGTCCAAATTCGTAACCAAATGCAGTTGCATCAACATCATGATATTGTACATCATTACTAATCAACATATCTCCTACAGATAAGCTTTCATCTAGCGCACCTGCCGATCCAGTATTGATAATGAGTCTAGGATTAAATTTCTCAATTAATAATGTTGTTGAAATAGCGGCATTCACTTTACCAATCCCACTTTGCGTTAAAACAACTTCTGTTGTATTTAATTTCCCTCTATAAAATTTAACATGTGCAACAGAAATTTCATTCATCTCTGTTAATTTATCTTTTAAAATAGCTACTTCTTCTTCCATAGCTCCTATAATTCCTATCATATTTACACCTCAGTCTTTATCTTAGCAATTGCTATTTTATCATATAATTTCATTCATCACGACAATGTTTCATCACTCCGTATTTAAAATAATAAATTCCTTACACATTCATCTCTTTTTATAAATTTTACTAGTGAAAAAGAGAATAAATTCTACAAAAAAAGAGTGAGATGGAATTCAATTTGAATTCAAAATCTCACCCTTCTTATGTGTAATTTAAATTGAGAAAAGCATACTACCACTAACTTCTTAGCTCAATATTTCATAGTGAATTTAATCAGATATTTTTATAAAAGTATTAATCTATAACCCAGAATTTTAAGCAAATCTAATGCAATATGTCTTATACCGTAGAAAAGCTATTTATCCTTTCCAAAGTGCAGCTAAATCTTGTAATGAGAAGATACCTGTTACAATAGTTACAATGACTGCTACAACACCAAAGATTAGCATCCATGTTGGATGTTTGTAATCTCCAACAATATCTTTTTTACGACTTGCAATAAGTATCGCTCCAAGTGTGATAGGTAAAATCCAACCATTAATTGCACCAGCAATAATAAGTAAACTAATAGGTTTACCAATAAATAGGAAAATTAACGTAGAAATTACGATAAAGACGATTACAATTAGATTATTTTTAGTTAATAATGATTTATGTAATGTTCTTAAGAATGTAGCACTTGTGTATGCTGAGCCAATAACAGAAGACATGGCAGCCGCAAAGATAACGACACCGAAAATATTCTTACCAATTGGTCCAATTGCATGTTCAAATACTGAAGCAGGTGGATTATCGGCACTTAATGTTACACCCGTTACAACTACACCTAATACTGCTAAGAATAATAAAGTTCTCATAATACCTGTTGTTAATATACCTGCAATTGCAGAGCGGTTTACAAATGGTAAGAACTCTTTACCTTTCATACCAGAATCTAAAAGTCTATGTGCACCTGCGAAAGTAATGTAACCGCCTACAGTACCTCCGACTAATGTAATAATAGGTAAAATTAATTTAACCGGCTGTTCTGGCGCGAATGTGTGTACTAATGCATCACCATATGGCGGGTTTGAAACTACCATAACATATGCAACTACGAGTATCATTACAACCCCTAAAATCATTGAAACAACGTCCATGATCTTTTGACCACTTCTACTAACAAAAATTAAAATAGAGAAAATAGCTGTAATTGCAGCACCCCATTTGATATCTAATCCAAACATGGCGTTTAAACCTAAGCCTGCACCAGCAATATTACCTATATTAAATGCAAGACCCCCAAATGCAATTAATATTGAAATTAATGTTCCTAAACCAGGCATCACCTTATTTGACACTTCTTGTCCACGTAAACCAGTAACTACAAGGACACGCCAAATATTAATTTGTGCGCCTATATCAATGATAATTGAAATTAATATTGCAAATGCAAAACTAGCATAAAATTCAGCTGTGAATACAGCTGTTTGAGTAAGGAATGCTGGGCCAATAGCAGAAGTTGCCATTAGGAATACAGAACCATATAATAATCGTCTGTGATTCTTCGTGAATTTAAATTCCTTCTCATTCGGATTTATTTCTTGATTTGAATTTTGGTTAAAGTTTTCTCCCATAATTGGTCCCCCTTATAAGGATTGAATATCAATGCCTTCTTTCGTTAATTTTTCTCTAATTTGTGATACAAATTCTAAAGCATGAGCTCCATCACCATGCACACAAATCGTATTTGCTTTTAGATTGATTTCTTTTCCGTTTTTGCTAACCACTTTGTTTTCAATAACCATTTTTAAAACTTGATCTAACGCTTCTTTAGTGTTAGTGATGACTGCATCTGCCTCTTTACGACTAACGAGTTGACCATTATCTTCATATCGTCTATCAGCAAACACTTCAGATGCAGTGCGTAAACCTAAAGCTTCGGCCTCAGTAATTAGTAATGTATTTGACAATCCTACTAAGACAAGTGAAGCATCAAAATCATAAACTGCTTGTGCAATAGCACGCGCAATATTTTGATCTTTAGCCCCCATGTTATACAGTGCGCCATGTGGTTTTACATGATTAATGCGCGTTTGATGTACTTTACAGAAACCATCTAAAGCACCTAGTTGATAGATAACTAAATTATAAATTTCTTTAGGTGAAATATCCATATTTCGGCGGCCAAATCCCTTTAAATCTGGTAATCCTGGATGCGCACCTATTCCAACACCATTGTCTTTAGCGAGTTTAATAGTGTCATACATCACATTTTCATCACCTGCATGGAAGCCACAAGCAATATTAGCTGAAGTGATTAATGGAATGATTTGATTGTCACCGCCAAATGAATAATTTCCAAATGCTTCGCCTAAGTCACAATTCAAGTCTATGCGCATTATAGCTCCACTCCTTCAATAATTTGATGTTTTTCAAGGAATTTAATATCTACTTCACTAGCATCATCATCTGCATATAATGGGTAATTTAAAACTGCGTATAAAAAGTCAGCAGTTGTTGTAAAGCCTTCAATTACCATTTCATCAAGCGCTACTTTCAATTTGTTAATCGCAGTTTGTCGATCCGTATCTTTAACTATAACCTTTGCGACAAGTGAGTCATAATATGGTGATACTTGGTATCCTGGATATAGTAAAGAATCAACACGAATATTGAACCCTTGAGGTAAATGTAATTTTTTTACTTTACCTGGCGTAGGTTGGAATTTCTTCTCTGGATTTTCAGCATTGATACGCGCTTCGATTACGTGACCATTGAATACGATGTCATCTTGACCGAATGGAAGTTTACCATGTTGCATTAAATACAGTTGCGCTTGTAATAAGTCTCTATCAGCACGCATTTCTGTAACAGTATGTTCTACTTGTATACGTGCATTCATTTCTATAAAGTAATGTGCATCTTTTGTAACTAAAAATTCTATTGTACCTGCACTTCGATAATTTGAAGCTTTGGCAACGGCAACTGCATCTGCACAAATTTGTTTTCGTCTTTCCTCTGTTAATGCTGCACAAGGAGACTCTTCAATTAACTTTTGATTTTTGCGTTGTACAGAGCAATCTCTTTCTCCTAAATGTACATAGTTACCTTTTCCATCACCAATGATTTGAACTTCCACGTGTTTGGCTACAGGTATAAAAGCTTCGACATATACTCTGTCATCATTAAAGTACTTCTGCCCTTCGCTTTTTGCTTCTTTTAATGATTTTTCAAGTTGTTCAGGTTCTTTAACGATACGGATACCTTTACCGCCACCGCCACTAGCTGCTTTTAAAACGACAGGGTAACCAATTTCATCAGCAAGTTGTTTAATTTCTTCCACTGAATTGATAGCAGCTGTTGATCCAGGAATGACAGGTACTCCTGCAGCGTCTACTGTTTGACGCGCAGTTATTTTATCACCCATCAGCTCCATTGTTTTTTTACTTGGACCTATGAAATGAATATCATTTTCTTCTACCTTTTCAGCGAAAGTTGTACTTTCTGATAAAAATCCGTATCCTGGATGGATCGCATTCGCACCTGTTATTTCAGCTGCGCCAATGATACGTTCAATATTTAAATAACTATCTAAAGGATTAGCTTCTCCAATACAAACTGCTTGATCAGCTAAGCTAACATGTAAACTTTGCTCATCTCCTTTAGCATATATCGCAACAGTCTCTATGCCCATTTCACGACAGGCTCTAATAATACGGACTGCAATTTCTCCTCTATTTGCTACTAAACAACGGTACATTTAGCTGTCCCCCTTTATTTAAGTTTAACTAGTACTTGATCATATTCAACATTTGTACCATGATCTGCTACTATTTCAACGACTTCTCCATCTACATCGCTTGTAATTTCATTCATAACTTTCATTGCTTCAACATAACCGATAATATCTCCAGATTTAACTTTATCTCCAACTTTAATTTGAGGATCAGTTAATTCTTTACTATCTTGTAAAAAGAATGTACCAACCATTGGTGAAACTATTTCTTTAGAAGCATCTTCATTTGAACTAGATTCGGCTTGTTGTTGATTATCATTATTCACAGCACTTGTACTTGCTACACTTTGATTAGCAGATTCACTGATTACTTGAGCGCCCTCTGTGAAGTCTAATTCTAGTTCACTTTTATTATCTTTAAATTTAAAGCGTTTTACGCCATTTGATTTAACTAAGTTAATAACTTCTTCAATTTTTTTAATATTCATTTTGTTATTACTCCTCTTCAATTAATTTTGCCAATTTTTGTGATGTTGGTCGCATTGAATGCATATTAAATATTGGTGCATTTGTCACAGAGTCCAATTTGTCACTGAACTTTTGATTAAATGACTGTAACATCTCATTTGCTTCATCTACAGAAGTCCATTTGAACTGTATCATATCTCCTGGCTTGAATTGTGCTAATTTTTTAAGGTCCAATTGACTTACTGTAGCTATTTTTGTATAACCACCGACTGTTTGTTTGTCATTTAATAGAATGATTGGATTCCCATCGTTAGGTACTTGAATACTTCCTAACCCTACTGGTTCAGAAATGATATCCGCACCATTTTCAGGTGGAATTTGATTGCCTATAAGTCTATATCCCATACGATCAGATTGATCAGATATTTTATATTCAGATTCAACTAAATTTTTTCGTTTCTCTTCAGAAAAGGCATCAACTTGCGGACCTTCTATAATGTGAATTATATTGTCTTGTTCAACTGCATCATAATCAATTGATTTTCCAAGATTTACTTTATAATTACTATTTTGGACGACTTGAATATGATCATCTTTTTTCAATGCTCTGCCGTAAAAACCACCCACGCCACTTCTAGTATGCGTTGAATAGCTATCTGCAACTTTTTCAATATCAAGTGAATGGCCAAAGAAAATATAGCCACGTGCACCACGTATTACAGGTCCTAACTCAAGGATATCGCCTTTATTTGCCAAGACAACACTGTTATTTGTTATTTTAGCGTTGTTTAATTTTGCATTAAATTGACCGCCTGTCAATACAAACGTGTTATTTTGAGTGAATTGTATTGTTGGTCCAATAATTGTAAATTCCAGACTTGGACCATCGTTAGCAATCAATTGTCGTCCTAGATCATAACTAAATTGATCCATAGCACCAGAACCTGAAAAACCTAAATGTTGAAATCCAAAACGTCCTTTGTCTTGTACCGTGGTGAACAGTCCTGGTTTTATAATTTTAATGCCCATTACACGTCACCCACTTTTCTTTATTAAATTGACCGTCGTTAATTTCTTTTTTAATTTGGCTATACGTTTGCTCGTCAATTGCATAAAATTTAATATAATCACCAGCTTCGTACAATGTCATAGGTTCAGCATATTGATCGAACACTTTTAATGGTGTTCTACCAATAATTTGCCAACCACCTGGTGAATCTGATGGATATAATCCCGTTTGATTATTAGCGATTCCTACAGAACCGGCATTTATCTTAACTCGTGGTTCAGCTCTTCTAGGTGTATGAACACGTTCATCTAACCCACCTAAGAATGGGAAACCTGGCATAAAACCAAGCATATAAACAAGATATTCATTTTCTGTATGAATTTGGATAACTTCCTCTACAGATAAATGATTATGACTTGCTACCTCTTCTAAATCTGGGCCCATCTCAGTATTATATAGTACAGGAATATGTATAATATTCTTATTTGAAGTTGAATCAACTTTTGAAAGTTTTAGATTATCTAATTCTAATTTTTCAATTAATTGCTTGTAATCAATTAAATCATTATTAAAATTTATCATAATTGCTCGATAAGACGGGATTACATCCTTAATGTTTGGTATATTTTTAGACAGAATATATTGAGTAGTTAGATTAACTTCTTGATAATTATCTTCGCTAATCTCTTCTTTGAAATATAGCAATAGCGATTGCTCATTTATAACTTTAACTTCCAACCCATTGCCTCCCTTTTATACTTTCATTTGATTATATTGTATTTCTAAAAGTATTGATTTAACAAAAGTATCAACTTTCAAATTTTACTATTATGTATAAAAAATTATAACATTTTCATATCTTAGTTGTTTAATAAGTATTTCAAATTGTGAATAATAAAAAAAGTAAGGCATGATGTAATCGCTTACTTTTGTGTATACTTAACAATTCATTCAATTGTATTCACAATGTTATTTAAGCATATAAAACAAAATTTGTCATGAAAAAGTTCAGATTTTCAAATTAATTTGATAAAATATAAATAGATATTCGTTACTTTAATGATACTTATATATTAAAAAGATTAAAATGTAACCAAGATAGCAAGCACGGTCGGATAAACCATTTAGTTGTCAAAAATAAGTTGAACTTAACCAAAAATGATACAGAATTTGACATTAAAAACGGGACTGGAACAGAATTTTTCTTGAATTCATTGTCCCACTCCCGGTAAATGACTAAAACTGAGAAAAGCTTAATTTAAGCATCCTCCCAGTTTAGTTAATTACTGCACTTTTTGAAAAAAGCAGTTGTATATTATTGTCTCAGACTCAAATTAATCATTGTTATAAAGAGAGATTATTTGATATCTACGATTTTAACGTTAATTTCTCCACCGTTTGGTAAAGGCACACGTACTTCATCTTTTAAACTTTTACCAATTAGTGCTTTAGCCATAGGTGATTCGTTTGAGATTTTGCCGTTAAAGGCATCTGCTTCAGCAGAACCAACGATTTGGTAACTTTCTTCTTCATCTCCAGGTAATTCAATAAAAGTTACAGTTTTACCAATTTGAACAACATTGTTATCACCTGTATCTTCAATAATTAATGCATATCTAAGCATATGCTCGATACGTTGAATGTCTTGTTCAATGAATCCTTGTTCATCTTTAGCAGCATCATACTCAGAGTTCTCAGAAAGGTCACCAAAAGAACGTGCCACTTTAATTTTTTCTACAACTTCAGGACGTTTAACCGTTTTTAATTCTTCTAATTCTTTTTCTAATTGTTCATAACCCTCTTGAGTCATTGGATATTGTTTTTGATTTTCCATTATGTCATCTTCCTTTTTCAGTTAATATGTTTGAGTCAATTAAAATTTATTGAATACATTTATTTTTAATATACATTGTAACTTACTTATTGTTTACTAACCAATGTTTGAATTTTTGTTGTCATAATATCTATTGCTACTTTATTACTTCCACCTTCTGGAATAATAATGTCAGCATATTTCTTTGTTGGTTCAATGAATTGATTGTGCATTGGTTTAACAACATTTAAATATTGGTTAATGACCGATTCCATTGATCGACCACGCTCTTTAGTATCACGTACGAGTCGTCTTAGAATTCTTAAGTCTGCATCAGTATCAACGTATATTTTGACATCCATCATATCACGAAGTGTTTTATTTTCTAAAGCAAATATACCTTCTACGATAATAACATCTTTAGGTTCAAATGCAATGGTTTCATTACTTCGTGTATGATTTGTGTAATCGTACGTTGGAACTTCAACTGCATGACCATTACGTAAATCCTTTAAGTTTTCAATTAGCAAATCGTTGTCAAAGGCAAAGGGATGGTCATAATTTGTTTCAAGACGCTCTTCAAAAGTTAAATGTGATTGGTCTTTATAATAATAATCTTGAGCAAGAAGTGCAACACTATGTCCTTCTAAATTTTTCATGATTTCATTAGTAACTGTTGTCTTACCAGATCCAGAGCCACCGGCAATACCAATAATTGTTGTGTTTGCCATTATCTAATTTCCTTTCTCATCATGTTCTTAGGGTAAATTGGATGATCTACCTTAATTTGTACAATTTGAAGTGGATGACGTGCAGCATCTAATTGATTGCCTTCCTCATCGTATATGGCATCAATCACTTGTCTAAAGCTTTCAATTTCAGGTCCAAAGAATTCAATTTCTTGACCAGGTTTAAAGTGATTTCTTTGTTGAATAGTAGCAATATGCGTTGCCTCATCATAATCTAATACTAATCCACAAAAATCATAAGGTGATTTTTTATTTTGCTGAACACCAAACATTTGCTCTTCATAACCTGGTGTACCTTCAAAGAAAGCTGGCGCTGTATCTCTATTAGCACATTTATCTAATTCGATTAACCATTCAGGATTTATTTTAAAGTGCTCTGGATCTTCAGCATAGGCATCAATTACTTTTCGATAAACTGAAACCACAGTAGCAATATAATGTATCGATTTCATACGACCTTCTATTTTAAGCGAGTCAATGCCAATATCCATCATTTGCGGTATTGATTCGATTAATTTTAAATCTTTAGGACTCATAGCGAATGGGATAACGTCGCCCTCTTGATAATAAAGATCTAAATCACCATCATTGTCAACCTCTAACAAATCATAATCCCAACGACAACTTTGACAACATCCTCCTCTATTAGAGTCTCTCGCTGTCATGTGATTACTAAGTGTACAACGACCTGAATAGGCAATACACATAGCACCATGGATGAAAGCCTCAATTTCAATATCTACGTTCTCTTTCATTTCCTTCATTTCCATAGCGCCTGTTTCACGTGCTAATACCACTCGGTCTAATCCTTCTTCTTTCCAGAATTCTACAGCTTTAGTATTAGATAATGATTGTTGTGTTGATAAGTGTATTTCTAATTTTGGTGCAACTTGCTTACAAGTTTCTATGATTAAAGGGTCTGCTACAATAATACCTGTAGCTCCAGTTTTTTCTAATTCAATTAGATACGATTCCAACCCATCAATATTTTCATCATGTGCAATAATGTTAGTAGTCACGTAAATTTTAGCATTATATTGATTTGCAAATTCAACGCCCTCTTTAATTTCAGCCATTGTAAAATTATCAGCGTTAGAACGTAGACCATATTCTTGGCCACCTAAAAATACGGCATCTGCACCATAATGAACAGCAATTTTTAATTTCTCTAAATTACCAGCAGGCGCTAATAATTCAGGTTTTTTGATTTTACTTTTTACTTGAGATTGAACGTCAGTTAAAGTTTTCAAGTTTAGCGCCTCCTTTTAATATACGGTTTGTTTATAGAAGAATCCTTCGTCAAATGGACGATGTTCTGGTTGAATGTCTTCAATTGGGTCTACTAGCATAAATTTTTCATCTTCATATGCTTCAGGATCTTCATTGTATAAATCAATCGCTTCTCTGTATTGAGCTGTAACAACGTTGATATATTCTTCACTCTGTAATATACCGTCAATCTTAAATGAATCAATACCAGCTTCAAACAATGGTTCAAGCTCTTCGATTAAACAAATGTCATTCGGAGACATGATATGTGTGCCATTAAAATCCTCAAATACAGGATATTTATTATCACGTTCTTCGTCATAGAGTAATAGTTCACGTTCATCATTTTCACGTTTAATCTTCATTTGTCTATCTTGAAATGTATAATAGTTTCCAAGTAACATACGTTTAGATTGGAACATACATGTCATCCCGTGGACCTGAACTTCAATTTCAACATTTGCATTCTCTTTAATATTTATAATTTCATCTAAGTTTAATTCTCTGGCAAGAAGTGCACGTTTCGCACCGCGTTTACCCCAATAGTTACATTGGAAATAGTTGGTAACAATTGTTTCGGCATCCCAATTTAAAGGTATTGGATTTTGTTGATTTTTTACGTACATAACAACTGCAGGATCGCCAAAGATAATACGATCCACATTGATTTCGTGCAAGAAATTAATGTAGTCTTCCAATGCGTTTAAATGATAGTTGTGGAAAATACCATTTACAGCGACATAGATTTTTTTATCATGTTCATGTGCTAATTTAATTGCTTTTTTTATATCTTCTCGATTAAATTCTCCCGGTAATCGTAACCCAAATTTTTGCTCACCAATGACAAAGGCATCCGCGCCAATATCGATTAGTGTTTCTAAATGTGTTAAAGATTTAGGAGTAACGAGTAATTCCGTCATAATTATTCTCCTTTAATTGAAATAGCTAACCCATCATCCATATTGATAAAATTTGTACTGTAATTTTCTTGATTCATTAACCATTCATTAAATTTTTGGACTTTTTTCACCATTTGCTTAACATTTCTGGAACGAACAATATCTATGTTCGATACAAAACCGTGATATAAAACATTATCTGTAATCACTAGTCCACCTTTTTTTAATAATGATGTATAATATTCAAAAAATTTTTTAGATTGCGCTTTAGCTGCATCAATAAAGATAATATCATATACTTTGTCATCGACTTGACTATATTGCTCTAAGGCATTGCCTTCTATTAATCGTATTTGTGATGAATAGCCAAAAGTTTCAAAATTTGCTTTAGCTTGCGTAATCATTTTCTCATCACGTTCTATTGTTGTAATTTGAATGTCATCTGATACGGATGCAAAATGCATTGAACTATACCCTATCGCAGTACCAATTTCCAATATATTTTTTGCACCATGGATTCGAATTAATTGTTTAATCATTTCTAGAGATAATCTGTCTACAATTGGTACAGCATTCTCTTCTGCATAGCTTCTTAATGATTCAATCTGATTATCTGTTTTAGATTGTATCTCCAATAAATATTGCTGATTAGCTTCCATTTACTTACTTCCTTTTTTAAGACAAAATGACATTAAAAAATAAACCAGTCTCTATTAATTAAGTTTTAATCACTGATGACTTATAAATAACCTAAATCAAATGACGTCAACTTATATGTATAATTGTATGACTGATTTAAATATTTATTAAAATACTTGTCTAGTTATAAGAATTTAACTTTAAATATTTTATCACATATTTGATTGTAAATTAAGGTGTAACAAGTAAAAAAACATGATTTTGTCAATCAAAAAGGAGCAGAAAAGAATTCGTTTTGAATTCTTTGTCCACTCCCACTACAAAATTATTGTGTTAACTCAGCTAAACATATGCGCTAAGTCCGTTAATTCATAATTTCGAATTGACAATTTAACTTCCATTCATCTATAAATGTGATGAATGAATGCATCATTTACTCTTCCATATTTGTATTTACTACTTCTTCAATCATGTCCCATTCTTCATCAGTTTCGATTGGTACTAATTTACCACCATCGCCTGATTCATCAGGTTCATTTATCATTGGAATAAGTTCAATCATATCATCGTCGTCTGATTGTGCGCCCTCTTCTGCTAAAATAACATATTCCTTTTTGAATTCTGGATGGTAAAATTCTAACATTTTGCGATATAAAACTTCATTACCATTTTCATCAAATAAAGTTAATAATTCTTCTTCATTGCTAATATCTAATTCTACGTCATGGTTGTGGTCATGATTATGTTCAGTCATCTTTATATCTCCTTTATTGGATTGAGTCTAAATAGCCTTGCAATATAAATACTGCTGCCATTTTATCAATTACTTTTTTTCTTTTTTGTCTTGAAACATCTGCTTCAAGTAATGAACGCTCTGCTGCCATAGTACTTAATCGTTCATCCCACATTATAATCTCTATATCAGGTAAGTTTTCTTGAAGTAACTCCTTGTATTTTAACGAAGCTTCTCCACGAAAGCCAATAGAATTATTCATATTCTTTGGTAAACCAATCACTACAGAACCAACATTATGTTCTTTAATGATAGCTACTAATTGGTCTATACCGAAATCTTCTTGTTCCTCGTTAATTCTCAGAGTGTCCAATCCTTGGGCAGTCCAACCCATTAAATCGCTAATAGCAATGCCAACTGTTTTACTACCTACATCTAAACCTAAAATTTTATGCGTTAACATGGACTATTTCTTGTTCTCTTTTAAGTAATTTGAAACGAGTTCTTCCATAATAACGTCACGATCAATGTGTCGAATCTGATTTCTAGCATCATTTTGACGAGGTATATAGGCTGGATCTCCAGAGAGTAAATACCCAACGATTTGATTGACAGCATTGTAACCACGTTCTTCTAATGTTCGGTGTACATTATTTAACACAGTTTCGACATTATCTTTAGGAATTTCTTCATAGTCAAACTTCATAGTTTTATCAATATTATCCATAGGTGCGACACTCCTCTATAACGGTTTATCTTACATACACCAATTTTACACTAGTTGATTACAAAGTTATAGTTTTTTAATGTAATCTTTAATAAAGCGTAATGCTTCTGAGATATTTTCAGGTTGCGTACCGCCACCTTGAGCCATATCAGGGCGACCGCCACCTTTACCACCAACGATAGGTGCCATGTTTTTAATAATATCCCCAGCTTTGATGCTGTCAGTTTGTTCTTTAGGTACAGTTGCGATTAATGACACTTTATCTCCTAAATTACTTGCTAAGATAATGATAGCATCTTGTTGTTTAGATTTAAAATCATCCATTGTTTGTCGGATTTCTTTAGCATTTGATACCTCGACTTCTGTAGCTAATACTTTAAATCCATTTATATCGTCAATTTGTTCCTCAATATTACCCATCTTAAGTGCTGTAATTTCTTTGTTGCGTTGCTCTAATTGTTTATGAAGTTGTTTTTCTTCTTCTTGTAACTGCACAATTTTATCAAAAACTTGATTGTCAGATTTTACTTTAACTTGATCTTTAACAGCATTAAATTTCGTTTGAATATCCTCTAAATAAAGGAATGCTGACTTACCAGTCAATGCTTCAATACGTCTAACACCCGCACCTGTTCCTGACTCGCTAACAATTTTGAAAAGACCAATTTCAGCAGTGTTACTTACGTGAATACCACCACATAGTTCTATTGAAAATGGCGCCATATTTACAACGCGTACAATATCACCGTATTTTTCACCGAATAAAGCCATAGCACCCATTTGTTTAGCTTCATCAATTGGCATTTCTTGAATATTAACTGAAATACCTCTCCAAATTTCTTCGTTAACACGTCTCTCAACACGATCTATTTCTTCTTGACTCATAGGACCAAAATGTGAGAAGTCAAAACGTAAACGTTCACTTTCGACTAAAGAACCAGCTTGGTTAACATGTTCTCCTAGTACCTCTTTTAAAGCAGCGTGAAGTAAGTGAGTGGCACTGTGATTTTTTTGAATATCTTTTCTTTCATCTCTATTTACACTTGCATCTACATTACTATTAATAGTAACTTGGCCGAATTGGACTACACCTTGATGTAAGTTTTGACCATTAGGTGCTTTAGTTACTTCGGTTACTTCTATTTCAAAGTTTTCATTGCCTACGGTTCCTTTATCAGCTACTTGTCCACCACTAACTGCATAAAATGGTGTTTCTTCCAAAATGAAGTAAACTGTTTCTCCAGGCTCAGCACTTTCAACTGATTCACCATTATAAATTAAATCTGTTAATGTTGTTTGATAATCTGTCGTTTCATAGCCAACGAATTTACTATTTGTAGTAATATTTTTGAGCACTTCACTTTGAATTTGCATTGATTGTGAACTTTGACGTGCTTCTCGAGCTCGTGTACGTTGTTGCTCCATTTCTACTTCAAATGTAGCCATATCTACAGAAATGCCTTCTTGACTAGCTAATTCTTCAGTTAATTCAATTGGGAAACCATACGTATCATATAATTTAAAAGCATCTGATCCGTTAATTTCGTTTGTTGAATCTTTGGCTTTAGCTAGTAAATGATTTAAAATTGCTAAACCTTCTTGAAGTGTTTCGTGGAAACGTTCTTCTTCAGATTTAATTACACGTTTAATAAAATCTGCTTTTTCTTTAACATTAGGGTAATAAGGTTCCATAATGTCTGCAACAATATCAACCAATTTATACATAAACGGTTCATTAATGTCTAACGTTTGACTGAATCGAACCGCTCTACGTAGAAGTCGACGTAATACATAGCCTCGTCCTTCGTTTGCAGGTAATGCGCCATCAGCTATTGCAAATGCAATCGTACGAATATGATCTGCGATGACTTTAAATGCTACATCATGCTCACTATTTTCTAAATACGTTTTGCCAGCGACATTTTCAACTTCATTAATAATTGGCATGAATAAGTCTGTTTCGTAATTAGTACGTACATTTTGAGACACTGATGCCATACGTTCAAGACCCATACCAGTATCAATGTTTTTATTTGGAAGTGGTGTATACGTATTGTCTTTATTATGATTAAATTCACTAAAGACTAAATTCCATACTTCTAAATATCTTTCATTTTCTCCACCTGGATACATTTCTTCGGCTGGATCATCTTGTCCATAGTCGTCTCCACGGTCATAGAAAATTTCAGTATTTGGACCAGAAGGACCTTCACCAATATCCCAGAAGTTACCCTCAATTCTGATAATACGACTTTCTTCTAAGCCAATTTCTTCATTCCAAATACGATAAGCTTCTGTATCTTCTGGATGAATAGTGACATATAATTTTTCTGGTTCCATTCCCATCCATTTTTCACTTGTTAGAAACTCCCATGCAAAATGAATTGCTTCTTTTTTGAAATAATCACCGATTGAAAAGTTACCTAGCATTTCAAAAAATGTATGATGTCTTGCAGTAAATCCAACATTTTCGATATCGTTGGTTCTGATTGCTTTTTGAGAGTTAACAATTCTAGGCTTTCTAGGTGTTTCTCTGCCATCAAAATATTTTTTTAACGTTGCTACACCTGAATTAATCCATAATAATGAATCATCATCAATCGGTACTAATGGTGCTGAAGGTTCAACCATATGTCCTTTTTCAACAAAGAAATCAATATATTTTTGACGAATTTCACTAGCCTTTAAATTTTTCATTATTTACACTCCTATTTCATCAATTTATTAAGAAGATAAAACAAAAAACGTTCATCCTCAAAAAGGGACGAACGTTCTCGCGGTACCACCCTAGTTATAAATGGTCTACCCTTAATCGATAAAATATCGTTAGGCAGAAGACAATTATCACTCAAATTCAATATGAAAATAACATGAAGTAGCGTTCAACAATATACATTGTACTTTACACCAACCAGTACATCTCTATATAAGTATGTATTGTCTACTCATCTTCATGCGAACTTAAGATTATTTTAAGTATTTTCAAGCTAAATGTCAACGCTCAGCAAAATCGTATGGGGATACATCACCCATATTGATCATTGGATTGATTTGATATATTGTAGATTCACTTAAAATAATTTCTTTTTCCTCAACTTCTAAATTCAACTTTTCCTCTGTATCTATTAATGAATTATCGCTATTTTGATGACGGTTAGCATTATTATTTTCAATTTCAAAATAGCTTAAAATTAAATGGCAAAGTTGCGTTTGACGTATTTGACCTTGGGTGTTTAGACCTATATCAAATGCTTTAGGATCACCGAGTAAAACAAGTGATTGTTTTGCCCTAGTGAGTCCTGTATACAAAATAGGTCTCTGCAACATTCTAAAATATTGCTTTACAATTGGCATGATGACTATCGGAAATTCAGAACCCTGTGATTTATGGATAGATGTACAATAAGCATGTGTTAATTCAAGTAAATCCTGTCTTGTGAAGGTGATTTCATTCCCCTCAAAGTCTACTACAAGCACATCTTTGTTAAGTGCATTTTCTTTTGCCCAAAAGATTCCAACTATAACACCAATATCACCATTAAATATATTATCGTTAGGTCGATTGACTAATTGTAATACTTTATCCCCTTTACGAAATTTGATATCACCGAACTCTATTTCTCGCGTATCATCTTCCTTAGGGTTTAATATATCCTGTAACACTTGATTTAATCGTTTTATACCTGCACTACCTTTATACATCGGTGCTAACACCTGAATATCACTCATGTCATATCCTTTATTTACAGCACTTGATACTACTTTCTCAACAACTGAAGGTATTTGTTCTACGCCACAATTAATAAAACTTCTATCATGATAACGTTGTGAAATATCGATAGGTTCCCCATGCTTCATTCGGTGTGCTAAATCAATGATACTAGAGCCATCTTGTTGACGGTAAACTTCAGTTAAATTTACACGTGGAATTGCTTTAGAATCGATTAGATCTTTAAATACTTGGCCTGGTCCAACTGATGGCAATTGATCTTCGTCACCAACAAATACCACCTGTGCATCTAATGGCACTGCACTTAGAAACTGATGAAATAACCAAGTATCCACCATCGACATTTCGTCAATAATGATAAGTTTAGCTTTTATTTCATTATCTAATATATCTTCAGGTTGAGTATCCTGATTCCACCCAATTAAGCGATGTATTGTCATCGCTTCAAGTCCTGTTGACTCTTGTAAACGCTTAGATGCACGACCAGTTGGTGCAGCTAAAACGACTGGATAATCATCATCTTGATAATCAGAATAATTTAACGATAGGCCATGTATTTCAGCATATAATTCAACGATTCCTTTGATCACCGTTGTCTTTCCTGTACCAGGACCTCCTGTCAACAGCATAATTTTAGAATTAATAGCTGTTTGTAAAGCTTCTTTTTGAGATGGTGCATAATTGACATTATTGCTATCTTCTATTTCCCCTATATGCAATTGTAAATCAGATTGTTCTATTTCTTTTAACTTGTTCTTATAGGTTTGAATGCGATATAAATTTTGAACACTTTTTAATTCAGAATAATATAAACTAGGAATAGCAACACGATGATTATCGAGAATTAATTTGCTTTCTTCTGATAATTGTTGTAGAACATCTTCTAATTGTTGTTGCTCTATGGCCTCACCTTGCTGTTTGTTACTTAGAATTTGTTGCGTTACGTCGATGATATAGTCGTTTGATAAATACGTGTGACCTTGCTTAATGCATTCTTCTTCAAGTGTATATAACAATCCTGCTTTTAATCTTTCTTGATCATTAAAGGCAATCCCATTATTTCGCGCTAAAATATCAGCCTTTTGAAAACCAATTCCT
Source organism: Staphylococcus sp. HMSC34C02 (assembly GCF_001838705.1). NCBI lineage: Bacteria > Bacillati > Bacillota > Bacilli > Caryophanales > Staphylococcaceae > Staphylococcus > Staphylococcus sp. HMSC34C02. The sequence continues at coordinate 57,923 of NZ_KV838572.1, read as the reverse complement.
TTAACATCATATACGAGTTGATATGGATTATTCTCAAGTACTTGAAGGGTGTCAGATTGATAAAATTGATAAATCGCCATTGATAATTTAGGTCCAAAGCCTAAATCATGTAGTCGAATCATTATTTTTTCAGACTCTTGATTGGCATTGATTTGATCAGCAATCTGCTTTTGCTTCTTTTTAGGTAAATTGGAAACTTTTTCTAAAACAGATGCATCAGACATAATATCATTGATCGCATTTTCACCAAGCGTGTTCACTATATTTTGAGCAGTCTTTTTTCCTATCCCTTTAAATAAATCACTTGATAGATATGTAATTATTGCATCTTTAGTTTGTGGTACTTCTTTCTCAAACGTATCAGCCTTCAGTTGCTTACCGTAACGTGGATGCTCTACAACTTGACCTTTAAAAGTGTAGACATCTCCTTCAACAATATTTGGAAAGAACCCTACAACTGTTGGTAAATTACCAAATGATTCATTTGTTTCAATTGTATCCACTTTAATGACTGTATAAAAATTATCATTATTCTGAAATAAAATAGCATCTACAGTACCTTTAATCATTGAATAATCAAATAGTGTAGGGTCTGACATATTACTCCTCCTCGTTCTTTATTGCTTCAAAGGTCTTCTTAGCATGTTGGCTTAATACGTGTTCTGGATCAATAGATATAGCCTTATCAAAATATGATATGGCTAATTCAATGTCTTCTGTATGCATATATATAGCTAAACCAAGATTATATAGTGCATCTACATGTTGTGAGTCTATTGATAGCACTAACTTTAATTGTTGAATCGCTTGTTCAAACATTTCTAAATGACATAATGCTAAACCATATTGAAACTGAACTTCAGCATCACGATTAGGTTCTAATTCTGCTGCAGTCATAAAGAAAGGTAATGATTCTTTAGGTGCATCTAATTGATTAAATGACATCCCAATCATGTAATTCGTATCTATTTTATCCATATCGCATTTAGATGCCAATTGATATAGCTTAATGGCATCGCGGTATTTACCTTGATCATAGTATAGATTAGCTAAATTATAATATACAGGTCCATTTTTATCATCAATTGCAAGTGCTCTTTGGAAAAATCTTTCAGCCTTTTCCACTTCATTAACGTCAGCGAGTACGATTCCTGCATTAATATAATTTTCAATTGTATTCGGTTCTTCTTCTATGTTTTCGAATAATGCTTTTAATGCAGCTTCAAGTTGACCGTTCTGAATCCATTTATAAATTGTTTCTTGTTTCGTTATCATATTTTCACCCAATTCTTTAATCATCGTTTGTATTGATTTAAAACGTAAAAATAAAGATGGAGTAGTATGTGAAATCTTAGATGATTTCATTACACTCCACCCTCTGTTTTTTTAATTAAACAACATAACTCAATTGACCTGTTGTTTTAAATACATCATCGATTGTTGCGCCACCTAAACAAACTTCCTCATCGTAAAATACAACCGCTTGTCCTGGCGTTATCGCACGTACTGGTTCATCAAATGTTACACGTAAAGCATCCTGACTTTCACGTTTAACAAACACCTTAGTATCTTTTTGGCGATATCTAAATTTGGCAGTACATTCAAATCCATTTTCTAAATCAACTGGATTAACGAATGAGAAATCAGATGCAATAAGATAATCACTATAGAGTGCATCATGATGGAAACCTTGTTCAACATATAAAATATTATCTTTTAAATTCTTGCCAACTACGAACCATGGATCACCGTCTCCGCCAATTCCAAGACCATGTCTTTGACCAATTGTGTAATACATTAATCCACTATGCATACCTTTCTTTTCTCCGTCCAATGTACGCATTTCTCCAGATTGAGCCGGTAAATATTGTGATAGGAATGTTTTAAAATTACGTTCTCCAATAAAACATATGCCTGTTGAATCTTTCTTCTTAGCCGTTGCTAAATCTTGTTCCTCAGCAATTTTTCGAACTTCTTTTTTCTCAATATCACCAATTGGGAACATCACTTTTGATAATTGTTGTTGTGACAATTGATTTAAGAAATAGGTTTGATCTTTATTATTATCAATACCTCTTAACATTTCCACATGACCATCGTCATGACGACGTATTCTTGCATAATGTCCAGTTGCCACATAATCAGCACCTAATTTAAGTGCATGCTCTAAAAATGCTTTAAATTTAATTTCTTTATTACACATAACATCCGGATTAGGTGTGCGTCCTTTTTTATATTCATCTAGGAAATAAGTGAAGACTTTATCCCAATATTCCTGTTCGAAATTAACCGCATAATATGGGATGCCAATTTGATTACATACTGCGATGACATCATTATAATCTTCAGTTGCTGTACAAACACCATTCTCATCAGTGTCGTCCCAGTTTTTCATAAATATTCCAATAACATCATACCCTTGTTCTTTTAAAACATGGGCAGTGACTGAACTATCAACTCCACCAGACATACCAACAACTACACGTATATCTTTGTTTGACACATTTATTCCTCCTTAAATTTATGATATATTTTATGAATTTCAGCAACGATATATTTAATTTCTTGTTCAGTTGTTAATTCGTTAAAACTAAATCTTACAGAGTGTTTCGCACGCTCTTCATCTTCATACATTGCTGCTAGAACATGTGAAGGTGTAGTTGAGCCAGCTGTACAAGCTGAACCCGACGATACATATATATTTGCTAAATCCAGAAGTGTTAACATCGTTTCCACATCTATAAATGGGAAATACAAATTGAGTATATGACCAGTTGTGTCTACCATTGAACCATTGACCTCAAACGGTATTGCTCGTTCTTGCAAACTAACTAGAAATAATTCCTTTAACTGCATTAAATGTAAATTATTTTGATCTCTATTATCGTTTGCTAGTGCTAACGCTTTAGTTAAGCCTACAATTTGTGCCACATTTTCTGTGCCGGCACGTCTTTTAGTTTCTTGTTCCCCACCTAACTGTGAATACACAATTGGTGTTTGGTCTCTAACTAATAGTACACCCACGCCTTTTGGACCACCAAATTTATGCGCCGTTAAACTCAAAGTATCCATTTTAAAATCTTCAAAGCTGACATCTAAATGTCCAATTGCTTGGACAGCGTCAACATGCAACAAAGCATTCGATTCGCTAACGATATCTTCAATATCATACATTGGTTCTACAGTTCCAACTTCATTATTAACAAACATTATCGAAACTAAGATTGTATCACTCGTTAATGCTTCTTTAAGTTGATCTAAATCCACTGTACCTGTATCATCGACATCTAGATAAGTCACATCAAAGCCTTCTTTTTCTAATTGTTCAAAGACGTGTAAAACAGAATGATGCTCGATTTTAGTAGTGATAATGTGATTTCCAAGATGTTGATTTGCATAGACTAACCCTTTGATAGCGGTATTATTTGATTCAGTAGCGCCACTTGTAAATATAACTTCACTTGGCTTTGCATTTAGTAAGTTAGAAACTGTTCTTCTTGATTCATCTAAATAACGACGTGCGTCTCTTCCAATTGAATGAATAGATGATGGATTTCCGAAATGCGACTTGTAAATTGCCATCATTTCTTCTACAACCTCTGGTTTTACCGGTGTAGTTGCAGCATAATCTGCATATACTTCCATTATTAAGTACACTCCTCACAATATTATCAATGTTCCTATAATAGCACCTGTAAACAATTTTTTCTATATAGTTGTTTATAAACATATAACGTTTTATTAATTTTCATTTTAACATTCAATTAGAAACAAATTTAACCCATTCAATAATAAATTTGTAAAAATGGAATTAATAATACGAATAGACGCAACACTTATATTCTATACGCGTTTTAAATATATAAAGTGAGATGGGAGTGGGACAGAATTTATTTTATTCGTCGTAACCCCAGCTTGCTTTGCTTGTAGAATTTCTTGATGAAATTCTCTTTGTAGGGGCCCCGCCCGCAAGGATGACTAGAACTGAGAAAAGCTTGATTTAAGCGCCTTCTCAGTTCAGTCAGCTACTGCGAATTTGCAAAATAGCTTCTTTATACTATTTATGTCCCATCCTCTGTATTATGATTAACGAAAGTTAACTTAATTTTATAATTTTTGCAACTTTGAGCATTTCAATATCACTCTATCATTGCTCTTGTTAAACTTAAGCATACTAAATATATTTGAGGAGATGAAATTTGTGGGTAATATTAAGGTATCTGCATTAAATTTAGTTCCAATTAGAGAAGGTCAAAGTGATAAAGAGGCCATTGAGGACATGGTTAGTTTAGCTCAAGAACTAGATTCACTTAATTATGAGCGTTATTGGATTGCAGAACATCATAATGCACCTAATTTAGTAAGTTCTGCTACTTCTCTATTAATTCAACATGCACTTGAACACACACACCGTATCAAAGTTGGTTCTGGAGGTATCATGTTGCCAAACCATGCGCCATTGATTGTTGCTGAACAATTTGGAACAATGGAGACACTCTTTCCACATAGAGTTGATTTAGGCTTAGGAAGAGCACCAGGTACAGATATGATGACTGCAAGTGCGTTACGACGTGATCAACATAATGGTGTTTACGAATTCCCTGAAGAAGTTGAACAATTACAAACTTATTTCGGACCTGGTAACAAACAAGCTTATGTAAGAGCGTATCCAGCAGTAGGTAAAAATGTACCATTATATATTTTGGGTTCTTCTACAGATTCAGCGCATTTAGCTGCACGTAAAGGATTACCGTATGTTTTTGCAGGTCATTTTGCACCGCAACAAATGAAAGAGGCTATGCAAATTTACAAAGAGTTGTTCGAACCTTCAGATGTGTTAGATAAACCATATATGATTGTATGTTTAAATGCGATTGTAGCCGAAACCGATGAAGAAGCCGAATACTTAGCAAGTACTTTAGCACAAGTATTTATTGGCATTGCGCGTGGTAGAATGCAGCCAGTACAACCACCGACAAATGATTTACAAACACTTTTAACACCTAGAGAATATGAAATGGCTCAACAAAGATTCAACGATTCATTAATAGGTTCTGAAGAAACCGTAAAAGAAAAATTAGAATCATTTATTGAGGAATATGGAGAAATTGATGAATTAATGGGCATTAGTTATATTTATGATCAAGATAAACAATTTGAATCCTTTAAACGTTTACACAATGTAATCGAAAAATTAAACCAATAATTGGTATATAAAGTAACGTAAAGTAATTAAAATCATTATGGGCATATAGAATTTAATTTGAGAGTGGAACAATAATCAATTTGGATTCAGTGCCCTTCTTTATATGTTTTTAGGTAACCCTTAATAATTGATTAAAGCGTGGCATTGAAAAATAAATCATGAAACATCGTTATGTAAATCCTTATCAAAAAGTATGCCAAAAACGTAGTAGCATATATAAATAAGCCAGTAAAAGCACATCACAATGTCGCTTTTACTGGCTATATTTTTAGGAATGTTATCCTGTACTTGAAAATTTAATTATTTATCTTCTTTTTTATCATCGTTGCCTTTTTCAGTATATTCATTGATTTTATCTTTAGCTTTATTAACTTGTTCGTTATCGCTATTTTTAAATTTTTCTGCTGCATCTTTCGCTTTATCCATGAATCCCATAATGAAATTCTCCTTTCAAATTTAAGAATAATTATCGATCAAGTATTGCGTGCATTCTGAGATACAAAAAATCAATAAATCAATGTATCTATACTGTTGTAATATCTGTTTACCACTTACAACTTATTATAAACATTTATTTAAAATTAAATATAAAACATGTAACCATCAAGTTTATCATCAGTTTCAACATAATCTGCTAAATATTTTAAAGTGGTATTATCTAATACTTCTCTAACTGCATCTCTCATACGTAACCATAACTGTTTTTGTGCAGGTGGTTCTGATTCAATACTTTCTACTATTGTTATAGGACCTTCTAATAAGCGAATAATATCGCCTACTTTAATTTCGTCAGCTGGTACTCTTAGTTGATAACCACCTTTAGCACCACGAACACTTCGAATTAAACCAGCATTTCTTAAAGGGCCAACTAATTGTTCGAGATATAAATCACTCAAACTATTCTCTTCAGCAATTGACTTTAAAGATACGCATCCTTGCCCTTCTCTTTTAGCAAGGGAAATCATTAAAGTTAAGCCATATCTCCCTTTCGTTGATATCTTCATAACATAACCTCACTTAATTCGAATAATATATAATACCATTCTAGCATTTTTTCAGTTAAGATAGTAATAGAAAGGTGTGAAAATCGTGACTACTGAACCTTTAGCCTCAAGAATGAGACCTACTAATATCGATGAGATAATCTCTCAACAACATCTAGTGGGACCTAGAGGCATCATTAGACGTATGGTTGAAACTAAGAGATTATCTTCAATGATATTTTACGGGCCACCAGGAATTGGTAAAACAAGTATCGCGAAAGCAATTTCTGGTAGTACTGAATATAAATTTAGACAATTAAATGCGGTTACTAATTCAAAAAAAGATATGCAAATGGTTGTTGAAGAAGCCAAGATGTCCGGACAAGTCATTCTTTTATTAGATGAAATTCACCGATTAGATAAAGCTAAGCAAGATTTTTTATTACCTCATTTAGAGAATGGCAAAATCGTTTTAATTGGAGCGACAACCTCTAACCCTTACCATGCTATTAATCCCGCTATTCGTTCTAGAGCTCAAATATTTGAGTTATACGCTTTAGATCACAATGATGTGCGACTTGCTATTGAGAGAGCACTTAGTGATTCAGAACGTGGATTAGCTGACTATAAACCTGTAGTTGATGAAGATGCATTAGACTATTTTGCTACTCAAAGCCAAGGTGATGTTAGAAGTGCATTGAATGCGCTTGAGTTGGCTGTCTTAAGCTCACCAATAGTTGATGAAAATAGACATATCACACTTGAGGATGCTAAAGATTGTCTTCAAAAAGGTGCGTTTGTCAGTGATAAAGATGGAGATATGCATTATGATGTTATGAGTGCGTTTCAAAAATCGATTAGAGGTAGTGATGTTAATGCCGCACTTCATTATTTGGCAAGGTTAATTGAAGCTGGAGATTTACCAACAATTGTTAGACGCTTATTAGTCATTAGTTACGAAGATGTAGGCTTAGCTTCCCCTAATGCAGGACAACGAACCCTTGCAGCTATTCAATCAGCAGAGCGATTAGGATTTCCAGAAGCGAGAATTCCACTTAGTCAAGCAGTTATTGAGCTCTCGTTATCGCCTAAATCAAATTCAGCTATTACATCAATTGATAATGCACTAAGCGACATCCGCCAAGGAAATATAGGTCAAATACCGAATCATTTACGAGATGGCCATTATACTGGTGCTAAAGCGTTAGGTCGCGCCACTGGTTATAAGTATCCTCACAACTATGAGAATGGTCATGTCGTCCAACAGTATTTACCTGATAAACTGAAAGATAAAATCTATTATCAACCTAAAACAACCTCTAAAAGTGAACAACAATTTAAAACTATATATGATAATTTAAGAAATCAAAAATAACAAAAGACTATGAATTACACGAAGCCAATGCAATGTATTACTGGCATTTCGTTTGATTCATAGTCTTTATATTTATAAGTTACCTTTATCCTTAATACGTCGAACAGGAATGTTTTTTAAAATATCATTCACAACATAACTAGCACAAATTAATCCAACCGTGCTAGGTACAAATGCGTTAGATGACGGTGGCATTTGTCCTTTACGATTAATAGCGTTAGCATCTCCAACTGTAGCCTTAACATCTTCACGAATTACAATTGGACTTTCATCAGAAAATACAACCGGCACGCCTTTTTTTATCCCTTGACGTTTTAATTTATTTCGAATAATTTTAGCCATAGGATCCATAAATGTTTTCGAAATATCAGCAATTCGGAAACGTGTAGGATCCGTTTTATTAGCTGCACCCATACTTGAAATCACTTTAATATTTCTCTCTAAACATTCTTTCATTAAATGCACTTTATAAATAATTGTATCACTCGCATCGATAAAGTAATCAATATCATAGTTATTGAACAGTTCTTCATATGTCTCTTCAGTATAAAACATATGAAGTGGTGTCACTTTACATTCAGGATTAATTAATTTAATCCGTTCTTCCATCAATGTGACTTTACTTTGTCCAATGGTTGTTGTAAGTGCATGTATTTGACGATTGACATTAGTAATATCTACATCATCTTTGTCGATTAAAATGATATGACCAATATTAGTTCGTGCTAATGCTTCTGCAGCAAATGAGCCTACACCACCTACACCAAGGACAACTACTGTTTTCTCTTTTAATAAATCTAAACCTTCTTGTCCATATGCTAATTCATTTCTTGAAAATTGATGTTTCATTTTAAACTCCTTTATAAAAACAATACGATAATTTAATATTAACAGAAAAAGACAAATAAAAATACGCAAGACTTAAAAAGCCTTGCGTACCGGTAGAGTCCGTAATTGCCGTAGTTATAAAAAGCTTGATCATTCGGCCTGCTATATACAGGTGGGTGCCCTGTTTCTTGTTTTGCAAGTCCTCCAATTGAGGCGTGTGCGCTGCAAGAAAACCTATTGGGCTCCCTGATCAAAAAGTGTTAGGCCCAAATAAAAAGCAAACATACGAACAATACAGATGACTACCTTATATGAATATATTACCACAGAGACCAAGATAAGGAAATCCTTATTGCTTGTGTAGAAATGTATTTTTTGTGAACCTAAAAATTTAAACATTATAAATTTACATAATATAATTATAGTTGTTATAAATCAATAAACGTATATCTCAAATAATTTAAATTTTAAAAAAGCCACCAAAATCGCTAACGATTTTGATGACTATAATAAACACTATTTAGTTTAATGACGAATACGTAATGATAATTCTTCTAATTGCTTGTCAGAAACTTCACCTGGTGCGTCTGTTAGTAAGCATGTTGCAGACGCAGTTTTAGGGAATGCAATTGTATCACGTAAGTTTGTACGATTCGTTAATAACATAACTAAACGGTCTAAACCTAAAGCAATACCACCATGTGGCGGTGCACCATATTTAAATGCATCTAATAGGAAACCAAATTGTTCTCTTGCTTGTTCTTTAGTAAATCCTAGTACTTCGAACATTTTTTCTTGTAATTCACCATCAGCAATTCTGATTGAACCGCCACCTAATTCATAACCATTTAAGACAATATCATATGCATTCGCTTGTGCATTTTCAGGCTCTGAATCTAATTTACTAATATCCTCTTGTTTAGGAGATGTAAATGGATGATGCGCTGCAACATAACGTTTAGCATCTTCATCGTATTCTAGTAATGGCCAATCTGTTACCCATAGGAAATTAAGTTTTGTTTCATCAATTAGATTTAGCTCTTTAGCAATTTTAATACGTAAAGCGCCTAAACTTTGAGCTACTACATTAGGCTTATCAGCAACAAACATTACTAAGTCTCCTGGTTCAGCTTGTGTAAGTTCTTTTAATGTTGATACATTCGCATCTTCAAAGAAACGCGCAATAGGACCACTTAATCCTTCCTCAACAACTTTCACCCATGCAAGCCCTTTTGCACCATAAATATTAACAAACTCTGTTAATGCATCCATATCTTTACGAGTATAGTTATCAGCAGCACCTTTTGCTACTATTGCTTTTACTTCACCATTATTTTCAACAGTATCTTTAAATACTTTAAAGTCCATTTCTCGACCTAATTGTGATACATCTTTAAGTTCCATGTCAAAACGTGTATCTGGCTTATCTGAGCCATAACGTCTCATTGCTTCTTCGTAAGTCATTCTAGGGAAAGGACCTTGAACATCAATACCTTTAACATCTTTTACAACTTTACGTAACATCTCTTCACCCATCTCGATGATGTCTTCTTGATCAACGAAACTCATTTCAATATCGACTTGAGTGAATTCTGGCTGACGATCAGCACGTAAATCTTCATCTCGGAAACATTTAACGATTTGATAGTATTTATCAAAGCCACTAATCATTAATAATTGTTTAAACAATTGTGGTGATTGTGGTAAAGCATAAAATTCACCTTCATGTACACGAGAAGGTACTAAATAATCTCTCGCACCTTCTGGCGTAGATTTCGTTAAAACAGGCGTTTCGATATCGAAAAAGCCATTATTATCTAAATATTCGCGAATAGAACGTGTTGTTTGATGTCTCATTTTAAATGTTTGTGCTAACTCTGGACGTCTAAGATCTAAATAGCGATATTTTAAACGAATATTTTCATCGACATTTTGATTTTCTTCATTGATTGAAAATGGTGGTGTGTCTGATTTATTAATAATTGTAATTTTTGAAACTTGAACTTCTACCTGTCCCGTTTTAATTTTAGGATTTACAGTATCTTCATCTCTTTTAGTTACTGTACCTTCAACTTCAACGACATATTCAGATCTAACTGTCTCAGCAATACTCAATGCTTCCTCAGAGAAATCAGGGTTAAATACAATTTGCACAATACCTTCACGGTCACGTAAGTCTACAAAGATTAAACCGCCTAAATCACGACGATTATGAACCCAACCTTTTAAAGTAACTTTTTGATCTAAAAGTTCTTCTGTAACCAAACCACAATATGTTGTTCTTTTACTCATTTATATTCTCCTTTTATAATCATTTATTTTTTGTTTTGAAAATAATTCACTAAGTTTGTTAACTTAATTGTTTCAGATTCACCAGTCGTCATGTCTTTAACATCAATCGTTTCATTCTCGAGTTCTTGATCACCAATGACAACTGTATATTTAGCATTTAAACGATCGGCTTGTTTCATTTGGCCTTTTATTTTACGTTGCAAATAGTCTTTATCGGCTCTAACACCGGCTTTTCTCAATTGATTTAAAAGCTTAACACTATATCTTTCAGCTTCTTCGCCCATTGTAACAATAAATAAATCAAACTCATCCTCAACGTTAAGTTCAATGCCTTCTTCTTCAAGTGCTAACAACAATCTTTCGATACTTAATGCGAAACCAATACCTGTTTGACTTGGTCCATCTAATAGTTCAAGTAATCCATTATAACGACCACCGCCACATAAAGTAGTTATAGCACCGTCATAATTAGGATTGTCCATCATTAATTCAAAAGCAGTGTGTGTATAATAATCAAGTCCACGTACAAGATTTGGATCTTCTACATATGAAATACCTAAACGATCCAAATGACTTTTGACCTCATCATAATAAGCTTTTGACTCTTCATTTAAATAGTCAGTGATTCTCGGCGCATTTTTAACCGCTTCTTTATCTCTATCTACTTTACAATCCAATATTCTCATCGGATTAGTATGCAGTCTTGATTTACAATCATCACAAAACGTATCAATAACTGGTTCGAAATGACGAATCAGTGCTTCATTATATTCTTTACGTGAATCAGCATCACCAATACTATTGATAACTAATTTTAGATGTTTTAAGCCAAATGATTCATATATATGCATCACCATTGCTAAAACTTCGGCATCCATACTTGGATTTTCAGCACCAATTGCTTCAACACCAAATTGATTAAATTGACGATAACGCCCTTTTTGCTTACGTTCGTATCTAAACATTGGGCCATTATAGTATAATTTGACAGGTTGATTTGGTAACCCTTGCATTTTATTTTCAATATAAGAACGCACAACTGCTGCTGTTCCTTCTGGTCTTAATGTTATACTTCTATCACCTTTATCTTTGAACGTGTACATTTCTTTTTGTACGACATCTGTAGAATCGCCGACGCCACGAGCGAACAAATCTGTACTTTCAAAAATAGGTGTGCGTATTTCTTTATAATTGTATAATTTCATTAATTCGTCTAATTGGTTTTCTATATAGCGCCACTTACTAGACTCTTCAGGTAAGATGTCTTGTGTACCTCTAGGAATTCTAATCACACAATCACTCCTTCATTTTCTTTTTTAAACTCTCTTTAATAAAAAAAGCCCCTTATATAGTATAACTACTATACAAGGGACGAATCGCCGTGTTGCCACCCTAATTGTAACGAAGTCTATTTCTTAAACTAAGTTACCACTCAAAACGCGTAACGTACGTCAATCGGCTTAATCTATTAAAGCACCTGTTCTTGTGTTCAAAGTTATAAATTACTCAGTATAATCTTCCAGCCAAGGATTATATCTCTACACAATTATATGAATTGTTGTCTCTTTCATTTATACTTTCAAGAATCATATCGGTATTAATTATAAAGTTCAATAACTATGATAACGAGTTTATGTATAGTTTGCAAGCTTTAAGATGCAAAATATTGTTTTAATCCATCAACAACAGCTTCTTCTACAACTTGTCTATGGATTTGATCTCTGATCATTACTTCATCAGTTGGATTACTAATATAACCAAGCTCTAATAATACAGCTGGCTTATTCGTTTGTCTAAGTACTTGGAAGTTCTCTTGTCGTGTGCCCCTATTAGACAATAATGCTTTCTTTTGTATATTAGCATTCAACGTCTCTGCTAATGTTTCCTGATTATCTTTATACCAATAAACCGTTGCACCATTTGCATTAGGACTATCAAGAGAATCATTATGTATACTGATAAAAGCATCACCATTCATTTTTCTATCATCTAGACTAACATAAGTATCATCTGATCTCGTTAACTTTACTGTTGCACCTGCTTTTTCAAGTGCACGCTTCAATTCTTTTGCAGTTTTCAAAGTATAATTCTTCTCTAAACTCTTTTTTGTAGTATTACTGGATGCACCTTGGTCATTGCCTCCATGTCCAGGGTCTAAGACAATGACCTTATTTTTCAAAGGGTTTTCATTCTTGTTAGCATCCGCTTCAATATTTAAGCTTGTATGCCATCCAGCTATCCATCCCTTTTCAGTGCCATCTCTACTTTCAACTTCTATCCATTTACCAGATTTACCTAATCTTGTGAATGTGTCGCCTTTATCGACATGATAAATCACAGGATAGGCGGCATTTGGACCAGTAAGTAATTCAGCATCTTCAGAAACTGTAATTCTATTGCTTCCTTGATCACTATGATTCATAAGCATATATAATAAAATTAAAAATAATATAAATGCGCATACAACAACCAATGTTGTTAGATTTTTAAGATCATGTTTAGATAACCATGCATCTATTTTATTCATATTATTTTGCCATCCTGACTTTCATAAATAATCGTAACTGGACCATCATTTATAATTTCAACTTCCATGTCCGTGCCAAATTCACCAGTTTGCACTTCAACATCGTACGATCTTAAGACAGTGTTAAATTTTTCATATAACACATTGGCTTCTTCAGGGTTCTTTGAATTTGAAAATCCAGGTCGATTACCCTTGCGGACGTCAGCATATAACGTAAATTGTGAAATAGATAAAATTTGACCATCCACCTGTTGAATATTTAAATTAAGTTTGCCATTATCATCTTCAAACAAACGTGCATTTATGATTTTTTTAGCAACTGCTTCTATGTCGGCTTCAGTTGTTTCCTTACCTATACCAACTAGCAAGCAATAACCTTTGTCTATTTCATTATGAATGCTGTCATTTGTAACTGCTGCTCTTTTTACTCTTTGTACAACTACTCTCATATTAATAGCACCTCATTAATTCCATACTCTACTTACAGTGTATACATCACTTAGTTGTTTAAGTTTCTCCACAACACGGAAGACATCATTAACGTTACGTACCATAACACTAATTGTGATAATTGCATTTTTATCTGTATCAGAACGTCCATTAATTTTGATAATACTTCCAACTGTAGAATTAACAGCTTGTATTACTTCATTTAATAAACCATTACGATCATAAGCACTTACCTCTAGGTCAACTTGGTATCGTTGTGTTGAATCTTTAGATTTTACCCATTCAACTGCGATTAATCGCTCTGTTTCATTTTTAACATTTGGACAATCCGTGCGATGTACTTTAATGCCATGTCCCTTAGTGATATAACCTACAATATCATCTCCTGGGATTGGATTACAACATTTTGAGAGTTTGATTAATACGTTCTCAATACCTTCAACATAAACACCACTATCCGTAATGATATCTTCTTTGATTGGTAATGACTTAATCACTTCTTGTGCTTCGTTAAGTGCTTTTTGCTTGTCTTGTATCCGTTGTCTTTCCGTTAATTTATTCACAACTTGAAGTGCTGTTACACCACCAAAACCAACAGCAGCAAATAAATCGTCGTCATTAGCAAAATTATATTTTTCATTGACGACTTCAATATTTTTATCCGTTAAAATATCATCTACTCTAAAGCCTTGTTCCTTAATTTCAGCTTCAACCATAAATTTACCTTTTTCAATGTTAGAGGAACGGTCTTGCTTTTTAAAGAATCCTTTAATTTTACTTTTAGCACTTGATGATTTAACTATTTTGAGCCAATCTCTACTTGGCCCATACGAATGCTTGCTGGTGCGAATTTCAATAATATCTCCAGTTTGTAGGACATAATCAATTGGGACAATTTTACCGTTTACTTTAGCACCAATCATTTTATTACCGACTTCACTATGAATGGCATAGGCGAAATCAATTGGAACAGCACCATAAGGTAATTCGATAACATCACTTGCAGGTGTAAACGCATATACTTTATCGCTTTGCAAATCATACTTCAATGATTCCATAAATTCTTGTGCATCAGATGAAGTATGGTCGGCTTCAGCTAATTCTTTTAACCAATTCAATTTGTTTTGGAAATCTTGGTTCTTTTCATTGACGGTTTTACCCTCTTTATATGCCCAATGCGCAGCAACACCATGTTCTGCAATTTCATGCATTTCATACGTTCTAATTTGAATTTCCAATGGGTCTCCATTTGGTCCAACTACTGTTGTATGAAGCGATTGATACATATTTTGTTTAGGCATTGCAATATAATCTTTAAATCGTCCAGGCATTGGTTTCCATAACGTATGAACTAATCCTAATATTGCATAACAATCATTAATTGAATTAACTATTACGCGAATAGCTAATAAATCGAATATTTGATCAAACTGCTTTTTCTGTTTCATCATTTTACGATAAATACTATAAATATGTTTCGGTCTACCACTAATGTCACCAGTGATATCCATTTTCACCATTTCTGTTTGAATTTTATCTATAGCGTTTGCGATATATGCTTCTCTTTCACTACGTTTCTTTTTCATTAAATTAACAATACGGAAATACTGAACACTATCTATGTATCGTAACGCAGTATCTTCTAATTCCCATTTAATTGTATTAATACCTAAACGATGCGCTAATGGTGCATAAATTTCTAATGTTTCTTTTGAAATACGCACTTGTTTTTCTCGGGCCATCGCTTTTAATGTTCTCATATTGTGTAATCTATCTGCTAGTTTAACAAGTATGACTCGAACATCTTTTGCGATTGCAATAAATAATTTACGATGATTTTCTGCTTGTTGTTCTTCTTTAGAACGATATTTTACTTTTTTTAGTTTAGTTACGCCATCCACAATTCGTGCGATTTCCTCATTAAACATATCCTTCACATCATCAAATGTATATGGTGTATCCTCTATAACATCATGAAGAAATCCAGCAACAATCGTTGGACCATCTAAACGCATTTCTGTAAGTATGCCCGCTACTTGAATAGGATGCATGATATACGGAAGACCATTTTTACGAAACTGGCCTTGATGAGCTTCATAAGCGATATGGTAACTTTTTAAGACGTATTGATAATCATCAGTTGATAAATATGATTTAGCTTTATTTAGCACCTCGTCAGCGCTATATGGATACTCGTTATTCAATATATGACACCCCAACTCATTTGTATTTCAAATACTCAACCAATATTCGAATTTTTGAAAATTAAGAAAACATACATTGTCCTTCTTTAATCCGAGTATATCATCTATTTCGATATAGAAATGCGAGTATTACTTTAATTTTATCAAATGTTAAAAGAACTATAAAAGCTTTAACAATTATATAAATAATAGTTCTATGATACTACAAGTTTTTAAATAAATAAATGGTGTTACACTAAAACAAAAACAAGTCGTTTATTTTAGTAACAAAAAGTGGGAATAAGATAGAATTCCTTTCGAATTCATTATCCCACTCCCACTTATTACGCAAGAATTAATCAACATGCGCAACGCTTATGTCGTACGCTAGTCAATTATTCATCGTATGAAATTAAGCTCATAACGTCATAATCTTTAATTTTTTCAATACCATTTAAATATTTAAGTTCAATAATAAATGCAATTCCAACAACGATACCGCCAAGCTTTTCAACTAATTTAATTGCAGCTTCAATCGTACCTCCAGTTGCTAACAAATCATCTGTGATAAGCACACGTTGACCTGGTTTAATTGCATCATTATGCATCGTTAAAACATTTGTTCCGTACTCTAAGTCATATTCGTAGCGAATGACCTCACGAGGTAACTTACCTTCTTTTCTAACTGGCGCAAAACCAATACCCATTGAATACGCTACTGGACATCCAATGATAAATCCTCTAGCTTCTGGACCTACAACAACATCTACATCTCTGTCTTTAGCATATTTTACAATTTGATCGGTAGCATAACCATAAGCTTCTCCATTATCCATGATTGTAGTTATATCTTTGAAACTTACTCCCGGTTTTGGCCAATCTTGCACTTCCGAAACATATTGCTTTAAATCCATTTATCTATTTCCTCCTATAATCTAACCCTTTTGTGATTTAATCCAAGTTTTTAGTTGCGTAAAATCATCATAAAGAAGAAGTTTCTCAACTTCCATTCTTGATTGTCTTAGTTGATAAACACGACTTGTTTCAATATTTTGTTTATTAGGATTATCTTTAATTTTAATTATACCATTTTCCTCTGTTACAAAACCTAACTCAAAAAATACTTTTAGCATAAATTTTAAAATGTTAGGCTTTACATCTAGAAATTGACATAATAACATGCCTTCTTGTTCTAAATTTGTTTCTTTTTTAGTTATTAGTGCTTTATAACAGTTTTTGAATTGCGTCGTCGTCGGCATACCATCAAAATAGATTGATTGTTGGTGTTGTAACACTAAATAAAGTTGAGAATAATTTAATTCTTCGAGACTCATTTTTAAACTCTCTAAATCAAGTGGTAAATCTCTTAAGACAACGACTTCATGGTCCCCATTTATTTTATCACCATAATAATAGTAATTATCATGTAATTTTTCTTTTTTAGGATGAATCAAGAATGCAATATTAGTATCATTAGGATCCAAATTCAATTGTTTACGTTTACTTCGATAGTCTAATATTTGTTCATTATTTGTTGCAATATCTTGAATAATAAATTGTGGTGATTGATTACCATTCCATTCGTTGATTTGCAAATTACCCAGAAGATTAATTGGTTGACCAAGTTCTATTTGCGTAGCTAAATCACCATTTTGCCAAAATAAACTTTGCAGTTTCAACTGCCCAGTTACTAATTTTAAGTGGTTTTTATCTTTGCCTATGGCTTTAACATCTACAACTTCATTGTCATCTAATTCTAATAACGGTTTCTCAAAATCCGTACCAAATGGACTGAGTCTTTGAATATCACGAATATTGTTAATCGTAATATCATTCTCTTCTAATTTAACTGCGACACGTTTGTTTGGCTCTAATGACGTATGTTCTGATAATTGGTGCATCCATTCATTTAATCCTTGCTCTAACGACTCAATATAATCAATTTCCATTGTCATTCCAGCCGCCATATGGTGACCACCGAATTTAGAAATTAAATCTTGATGTGCACTTAAAATTTCAAACATAGATACTTGCTCTATACTTCGTGCTGACCCTTTAGCATGGTTTTGTTCTAAATCAATATTAAGCATCAAAGTCGGTAGTCCATAGGTTTCAACTATTCTAGATGCTACGATACCAAGGACACCTTCATGCCAATCTTCTTTAGCTAATAACAAAAATTGTTTGCCCTTGTTCACTTTATCCTCGGCTATGGCTAATGCTTCTTCAGTAATCTGAGCAACTATCTCTTTACGTTCAATATTAAAATGTTCAACTTGTTCCGCTAGAAATTCCGCTTCTTCTTCATCTTCTGTCATTAATAATTCTGCTGCTAACGAAGCATCTTCTAATCGGCCTACTGCATTTAGTCTGGGTCCTATAATGAAACCTATCGTTTCTTCGTTAATCGTGTCATTATAACCCGCTTGGTTAAGTAAAGCTTTAATTTGTATCGGACAGCTTTCGTTTAACAAAGCTAATCCTTGTTTTACAATCGAACGATTTTCGTCAGTCAATGAAACTAAATCTGCAATCGTTCCTATTGCAGCTAAGCCTACAAAATAATTAGGTGGATTATCCAATAAAACTTGAGATAATTTATACGCCACGCCAGCACCACACAAATAATGAAATGGATAATCATATTCCGGGTGCATTGGGTGCACGATTGCATATGCTGAAGGTAACGTTCGACCAATTTCATGATGGTCAGTAACAATAACGTCAACGCCTAGTTCTTGTATCATTTCAATCTCTTTATGACCTTGTATACCATTATCGACAGTTATGATTAGGGATACACCTTCGTCATGTGCATTTCTAAATGCAAGTTCATTAGGTCCATAACCTTCTGTGAAGCGATTCGGAATATACCAACCTACCTCAGCACCTAATGTCTTTAACGTATTAACCAATATAGTCGTAGACGTGACACCATCAGCATCATAATCACCATATACTAAAATGCGTTCATTTTTATCTATAGCTTCATTAATTCGATTGACCGCTTTTTCCATATCACTTAATAACCAAGGATCATGGTTGACGGCTGTTTGATTTAAAATCGCTTTAATAGACGCATCTTCAGTAATGGATTTACTTTCAAGTACTTTTTTTATAATAGGTGTTAATTGATGTTTATTTGCTAATGTTTCATCTATGTATTGTGTTGGAGGTTCATATAGCCAATTATATTTTGATTTAATCATGTCATTATCCTCCCTTTTTCCAAAAGCCATTATACCGAAAATTGAGCTAAATAAAAAGTAATCAACGTTAAGTTATTAAAAGCGTTAAAAAAGAGTAGAACGGAATTCTAATTGAATTCACCATTCTACTCTTATAATTTATACTAATATTTTTTCATCATTTGATTTTTTCTCTTTGTATACCGTTAATTTACCATTATCTGATTTCTTAAGTTGTCGTTTTTTCATAATACCCCATAATGGCACAGCAATAAATACTGAAGAGAATACACCAGAAACTAATCCGATTAATAGTGCTAATGAGAAGTTAAATAAACTTGATGCACCAAAGATTAAAATCGCTACTACGACCACAATAACAGTTAATACCGTATTGATAGAACGTGTCATTGTTTGACGTATAGATCGATTGACGATTTCATCGATTTGTTCAAGTTTAGTAATAACCTTAATTTTATGAAGGTTCTCCCTTACACGGTCGAATGTAACAATCGTATCATTAATTGAATAACCTACAATGGTTAGTACAGCTGCGATAAATGTAATATCAACTTCTAATCGGAATAAACTGAATAAAGCAACAATCATAAAGACGTCATGGAGCAATGCTAAAACAGATGATAATCCCATTCTCCATTCGAATCTTAGTGATACATAGATAATAATACCTATTGCAGCGTATATAAGTGCTTTCATTGCGTTTTTAGCTAATTCTTGACCAATCATAGGTGATACAGTATTGACTGTTGGTTTATGACCATACTCGTCATTTACTTTTTTATTTAACTCTACGACTTTATTTTTAGATAAGTCTTTTTTGAATTGAACAGTCGCTTGTTTGTTGTCATTACCATTAATTTGAACTTGATCTGGTGATAATCCTAAATCTTTCATCGTACGTTCAACTTTAGGTTGTGATAGTTTCGTATTAGAATCAATGTCTACTCTAGTACCTGCTGAAAAATCAATACCTAGGTTTAATTTGAAGATACTCAATATAACAATACCAACGATTAAGATTAAAATACTAAATCCAATTAATGGTTTTGCTAATTTTACAAAATTCCATTTTTCGTATGAGGTTTTAAGATCATGAACATCTACGCCTTCATTAATATCATGTCGATCCTTCTTACTAACACCAAATAACCAGAATTTCTTCTTAAAGTAGTTAGAAGATACGAGTAATGATAATAAACCTCTTGATAAGAATACGGCTGTTACAAATATCATCAAGATACCTAAAAGTAACATTGTTGCGAAACCTTTAACTGAGCTTTCACCGAAGAAGAATAACACACCAGCTGCAATTACTGTTGTTAAGTTCGAGTCAAAGATAGTTAAGAATGAACTTTTATTTGCTTTAGAGTAAGCCTGTTTTAATGTCCTACCGATTCGCAATTCATCTTTTATCCGCTCATACATGATAATATTCGCATCTACCGCCATACCTACACCAAGCACAAGTGCCGCTAATCCCGGTAATGTAAGCACACCAGAAATAAAGTTAAATGCTACTAAAGTAAGGTAAATATATACTGTTAATGCGATAATAGCAACGATACCTGGAAGTCTGTAGAAGCCTACCATAAATAAGTATATAATTGCTACTCCAATTGCAGATGCAAATATAGCTTTATCAAGTGCGTCTTGACCAAATTGTGCACCTACTGAATTAGAGTAAATTTCTTTTAAGTCAACTGGTAAAGAACCTGCGTTAAGTAATTCTGCAATTTGTTTAGCACGTTCCACACCTTCTTGACCATGGAAGCCACCTGAAATTTCAACGCTATCAGAATTAATTGGTTGATCAACAGACGCTGCTGAAACGAATTTACGTTTGTCTTCAGGTTTTTCTAATTCTTTATGGTAGCTATCTCCTTTTTTAAAATCAAGCCAAACTACCATCATGTTTTCTTGTTTTTTTGAAATTTCTTCTGTTACTTTTTTAAATTTTGCGCGGTCTTTTAATTTAAACGTAACTGCCGGCTCATTTGTACCTTGCTTGAATTCTTGCTTAGCTGAGCCTTGTACAATATCTTTACCTGTTAATTTAACTTTGTCATTAGCATCACGAATCGTTAAATTAGCCTGAGAAGATAATATTTTACGTGCCTCATCAGGATCTTTTACACCTGCTAATTGAACTCTGATACGATCTGGATCCTCAACTTGAATGTGAGGTTCAGAAACACCTAGCACGTTGACACGGTTTTCCAAAGTTCTAGCAGTAGATTGCAAGGCTTTTTCATCGATTTTTTTATCCCCATCAAGTGGTTTAACTTGATAAAGCACTTCGAATCCACCTTGTAAATCTAGTCCGAGATTTACATTTTTAACTACATTCTTGTAAGTCATCCCCATTCCAACAAATAGAACGGCTACGATTAGTATGAATGCAATTATCCTACTAAATTTCTTCACATGAACACCTCATTGTTTACTTATGTACTAAGAATAATCTTTTAATAAACCATGTGCAAGTTAATAAAAAATTACATAGTTATTACATGACCTATCTATATTAACATACCACATCTATTAGTGAAATTAAGATCATTGCACCTAACCCTTTAAAACTAAAAAAACTGTCAACAAAGATCATCTCTGTCGACAGCTTTAGATAATTCATTTCGTATCTCCCTTAATATTAAGAAGGGTCTACTTGTTTAATCGCTGGTTTTTCGAAAGTCATTTCAGTACCATGACCATTAACTGTAATAACAACTGTAGTTTCATCCACAGCTTTAACAGTTCCTTTTAAACCACCAATTGTAGTAATACGTTGACCTGATTCAATTCGACTAATCATTTCACGATGCTCTTTCGCACGTTTTTGTTGAGGTCGAATTAAAAAGAAATAAAATACTATAATTAAAATTATAGGTAAAATTAACGCTGAAACGTTCATTATGTTGTCTCCTTATTTAGAAATTTTTAGGGTTCTCTACATTAAGCCCATATTGTTCAAAGAATTCATCTTTAAAATCTAAAAGACGATCTTCTCGAATCGCTTGTCTAATATCTTCCATCAATTTTAGCAGAAAATGTAAATTATGAATAGTAGTAAGACGGATACCGAAAGTTTCTTCAGCTTTAATCAGATGTCTGATATATGCGCGTGAATAATTCTTACATGTGTAGCAATCACAATTTTCATCTAGTGGTTTAAAATCGTTGGCATATTTAGCATTCTTAATCACTAATCTTCCGTTCGATGTCATACATGTACCATTTCTAGCGATACGCGTCGGTAAAACACAGTCAAACATATCCATTCCACGTATACTACACTCAATTAACGCATCTGGAGACCCTACACCCATAAGGTAACGTGGTTTATCATCTGGCATATATTGCACAGTATGTTCAACCATTTCATACATTACTGGTTTAGGTTCACCTACAGATAAGCCACCGATTGCATATCCAGGGAAATCTAGTGCAACTAATTCTTTCGCACTTTGTTCTCTTAAATCCTTGTATTCTCCACCTTGGATAATACCAAAGAGCGCTTGATCATCAGGACGCTTATGCGCTTTTAAGCAACGTTCAGCCCATCGTGTCGTACGTTCAATTGAGTCTTTTACATATTTATATTCTGAAGGCATAGGTGGACATTCATCGAACGCCATCATAATATCTGAACCTAAATCATTTTGAATCTCCATCGATTTCTCAGGACTTAAAAATAATTTCGATCCATTCGTATGATGTCTAAACTCAACGCCTTCTTCACTGATCTTACGAAGATTACTTAAACTAAATACTTGGAAACCACCTGAGTCAGTAAGAATTGGGCCATCCCAATTCATAAACTTATGTAGACCCCCAGCTTGTTTGATAATATCATTTCCAGGTTGTAACCACAAATGATACGTATTTCCAAGTATAATTTTAGCTTCAATTTGGCGTAATTCTTCAGGACTCATTGTTTTAACGGTTGCTTTTGTACCAACTGGCATAAACATCGGCGTTTCAAAAGAACCATGTGGTGTGTGAACGATACCTAAGCGTGCGCCTGATTGTTTACAAGTCTTTATATGTTCATAAGTTACTGCTGGCATATTTAATACCTCTCATTCATTAAATAATTAACATCGCATCACCGAAACTGAAGAATCTATATTCCAAGTTAACAGCTTCTTTATATGCGTTTAAAATGTTTTCTCGACTACTAAATGCGGAAACAAGCATGACAAGCGTTGATTTAGGTAAATGGAAATTAGTAATCAAACCATCTATCGCTTTGTACGTAAATCCTGGATAGATAAAAATATCAGTCCAGCCACTGACAGCTACAAATTCACTATAATCTCTACGAATCGTCTCTAAGGTTCTAGTAGATGTTGTACCTACAGAAATGATTCTGTGGCCTTCTTTTTTAGTTTGATTTAATAAGTCCGCTGTTTCTTGTGTCATTTGGTAATATTCACTGTGCATTTCATGGTCATTGATGTCTTCAACACTCACAGGTCTAAATGTACCTAATCCAACATGTAAGGTAATAAATGCAATATTTATTCCTTTAGCTCTAATATCATCTAACAATTCATCTGTAAAATGTAGCCCAGCTGTTGGCGCTGCTGCTGAGCCGCTTTCTTTGGCATATACAGTTTGATAACGATCAGGATCATCTAAGCGTTCTTTAATATATGGAGGTAGTGGCATTTCACCGAGTTCATTCAATCTTTCTTCTAATATTCCTTCATAATGTAAACGCATGATGCGTCCACCTTGATCTAATTCTTTGATGCATTCAGCTACAATCTTACCGTCTCCGAAAGATAATTTATTACCCACTTTAATTCGTTTTGCAGGTTTAAGTAATACTTCCCAATCGTTATCCTCAATTCGGGTAAGCATTAGCATTTCAACTTTTGCGCCAGTTTCTTCTTTCAAACCAAATAATCGTGCAGGCATAACACGCGTATCATTTAAGACAAGCGTATCACCAGCTTCTAAATAATCAATCACATCCTTGAAATGTTTATGTGTGATGTGACCATCTTTTCTACCTAACACCAATAATTTACTTTGGTCTCTATCTTTCAAAGGGGTCTGAGCAATTAATGATTCAGGCAAGTCATAATCAAATTCCTCAACATTCATTTTTATTCCCTCATTTATTAAAATTTTTGAAATGTTCATACGCATATGCAGTGGCTTTTCTACCTCTAGGTGTACGTTCTATAAAGCCTTTTTGAATTAAAAAAGGCTCGTAGACATCCTCAATGGTTACACGTTCTTCACCTATAGATACCGCTATTGTATCCAGTCCTACAGGTCCTCCATTGTATTGATTTATAATACATCTCATCATTTTATGATCAATATAATCTAAACCTTCTGCATCTACTTGTAGTAATTGTAAAGCTTGTTTCGTTGTTTCAATATAAATTTGTTCATCTTCATTAACTTGTTGAAAGTCTCTGACACGTTTTAATAAACGATTGGCAACACGTGGTGTACCTCGCGAACGTTTCGCTAATTCAGTCGCACTTTCATCGTCAATTTTAGTATTTAAAACTTCTGCTGTACGGATAATGATTTCTTTTAAATCATTTTCGTTATAATATTCCAATCTTAGATGAACACCAAATCTATCTCTCAATGGGCCTGTTAAACTTCCAGCTCGTGTAGTTGCACCAACTAACGTAAATGGAGGTAAGTCTATTCTAATACTTCTCGCCTCGTCACCTTTACCAATAATAATATCAATGAAGAAATCTTCCATTGCTGAATATAACACTTCTTCTACAGTACTACTTAAACGGTGAATTTCGTCAATAAATAATACATCGCCAGGTTGTAAGCCAGAAAGTATCGCAGCTAGGTCACCAGGTCTATCTAATGATGGTCCTGAAACAGTTCTGATATTAACATCCATTTCATTTGCAATAATATTAGATAGCGTTGTTTTACCAAGTCCTGGTGGTCCGAATAAAAGTACATGATCTAATGGTTCTTCACGAAGTTTAGCCGCTTTAATGAATACTTCGAGATTATTCTTAATTGAAGATTGTCCTATATACTGTTTTAATCTTGTTGGTCTAAGTGACAGCTCGAAAGACGTTTCTTCATTATGCAAAGATTGATCAACCATTCTGTCATCCATATTTTCTCCCCCAGTTACATTAGTTAATGTTTTGTCTCTGCTTTTAAAAAATCAAGATACCAGTGTTTTTAAGCCGAGTTTCACTGCTTCATCAACTGAATCAAATGATGATTTGTTCAATACTTTTTCAACTTTAGCTATTTCACGTTTTGAATATCCTAAAGCTTCAAGCGCAAGTAAAGCTTCTTTCACTAGTTGCTCATTATTTGAACTATTTTCATTGATACTGAGTAGTGATTCAGTTGTTTCTGTTGTAATTTGTACTTTTCCTTTTAAATCAAGCACAATTTGACGCGCAGTTTTCTTCCCTATACCTGGAAACTTCGTTAAATAAGCGTCATTTTCATTCTCAATGGCTAGTTTAACTTCATTTGGAGTGCTTGTCGCTAAAATTGCTAATGCAGATTTAGGGCCTATCCCTGTTACTTTAATCAAACTTAAAAACATATCTTTTTCTTCTTCATTGATGAAGCCATAAAGTAACTCTGCATCTTCTCTAACAATCAAAGAAGTATATATGACTACTTCTTGGTCCAAATATTTTTGAAAACGATAAGAATTAGGTGTTTGAATTTCGTACCCTACTCCATTCGATGTTTCAACAACTACGTGAGTTGGAAATAATTGTGTTAATTTCCCTTTAATATAAGCGTACATTATTAACCTTCCTTACATACTCATACTGATTAATTCGACTTTAGAAACATGATCAATATTTCGTAAAGCTTTAATTATTTCGTCAATTGAAATCGTAGTATTTTGGGCGCTTAAAGATAGCGTTATCGTAGCTTTCTCTTCCATAGGTACACTTTGATGAATTGTAAGTACAGATAATTGTAGTTTAGAAATAGTATTCAGTACTTGTGCTAGCATTCCTACAATGTCATTTACATAAAGGATGAGTGTAAATTCACGATGGTCTAGCATTTTCTCATCTACAGGAAATATGGTTTCTCTATATTTGTAAAATGCACTCCGGGAAAGATCGAATAATTTAACTGCTTCATAAATGGACAATTCCGGATTATTTTTTAAAGCATCTTTAATTTTTAATGTCTTAACCACTGATTCAGGTAAAACATCTTCTCGTATCAAATAAAACTTTTTATAATCTTTGTTGTCCACTGTTAGCACTCCTATTCTACAAATTCAAATTCTCCACCTAAAATTCTAACGATGTCTCCATTACTACAACCACGCTCTCTCAATGCATCATCAATACCCATTGAGCGCATTTGTCGAGCAAATCTTCTAACTGCA
Source organism: Staphylococcus sp. HMSC34C02 (assembly GCF_001838705.1). NCBI lineage: Bacteria > Bacillati > Bacillota > Bacilli > Caryophanales > Staphylococcaceae > Staphylococcus > Staphylococcus sp. HMSC34C02. The sequence continues at coordinate 31,492 of NZ_KV838572.1, read as the reverse complement.
GGATCACTATTGAAGTCTGTCATTTTGAACATTCTTTCAATAGCATTACCACTGACAACATAAGCGCCATCATCATCTCGCGTAATAGTAAATTTATCTTGTGAAGGCGTATGTTTATAAAGTACGCGGTTAACACCTACTTCTTCGTCATTATCGACGCTGAAGTCAATATCTTTAACTTCATCTAATTTATCCGCTATCGCATATAACAATTGATCAATATTATCACGTGTAATCGTTGAGACAGGAATGATTACAACATCATTATCTACTTCTTCTTTAAATAGCGTTAGATTGTCTTCTGCGTTAGGCATATCCATTTTGTTAGCTACAACGATTTGAGGTCTATCCTCTAATCTTTGCTTATAATTAACTAATTCCTTATTAATGATTTGATAATCTTCATATGGATCTCTGCCTTCTGATCCACTCATATCTATCATATGCACAATTACTTTTGTACGTTCAACATGTCTTAAAAATTGATGTCCTAATCCAACACCGTCGGAAGCACCTTCAATTAAACCTGGTAAATCAGCCATTACAAAACTTCTATTGTCTGGTGTTGAAACAACACCTAAATTCGGTTTAATCGTAGTGAAATGATAGGCACCAATTTTGGGTTTAGCTTTGGAAACGATTGATAACAACGTTGATTTTCCTACACTAGGGAATCCTACTAATCCAACATCAGCAAGTAATTTCAGTTCTAATGTAACATCTAATTCCTCACCAGGTTCACCATTTTCACTAAAATCAGGCGCCGGATTTCTAGGCGTTGCAAATCGAGAATTACCACGTCCGCCTCGTCCACCTCGAGCAACTATAGCGCGTTGGCCATCTTCAACTAAGTCTGCTAAAACTTCATCCGTTTCAACACTTTTAATTATCGTGCCAGGTGGTACTTTTAATACTAAATCTTCGGCACCTCTACCATGCATGTTACTACTTTGTCCATTTTCACCTTTTTTAGCTTTAAAGTGACGTTGATATCTAAAATCTAATAATGTTCTTAAACCTTCATCTACTTCAAAAACTACTGATGCGCCTTTACCACCGTCACCACCAGCAGGTCCACCAAATGGGACATACTTCTCTCTTCGATAAGCTGTGATACCATTACCACCATCACCGGCTTTAAGAGATATTGTAACTTGATCGACAAACATATATCTCACCTCTTTTACGATTTGTTCTTCAATGACAATATTATATCATTATCCATTAAAGTATAAAAAACTAATACAATAAAGTTAGTTAAATTCTATAAAAACAAAATAAAACACCAGAAGCATTCACTTCTGGTGTTAACTAGACAAAATTATTCAGCTACTGCATAAACAGAAACTTGTTTTTTGTCACGACCTTTACGTTCGAAACGAACAACGCCGTCGATTTTAGCGAATAATGTATCATCGCCACCACGACCTACATTTTCACCAGGATAAATTTTAGTACCACGTTGACGGTATAAAATTGAACCGCCTGTAACGTATTGACCGTCAGCACGTTTAGCACCTAAACGTTTAGATTCAGAGTCACGACCGTTTTTAGTAGAACTTACCCCTTTTTTAGATGCGAAGAACTGTAAGTTTAATTTTAACATCGGGATACACCTCACTTGTAATTTAATCTGATATTTTCATTATATTCATCTTCAATCGTTTGTAAAGAAACTAACATCGCTTGAAGAATTAGTTGCGCTTGTTCATTGTTTGTATCTACACTTCTGATATGAAAATGACCTCCGTCATCTTCATAATCAATGTCTGGTTTCTCAGTCGTTAAACCTAGAATCGCATTAACACTTCCAAATATAACCGCTGATGCACCTGCACAAACAATATCATGACCATATTCACCATGATTAGCATGACCATCCATGATAACGTCAGTTACTTTTCCACTATCATTAATAGTAATATCAACCGTAATCATAGATTAAGCGTTGATTTTATCAATAGTTAATTTAGTGTATGGTTGACGATGACCTTTTTTACGTTTAGAGTCTTTACGACGTTTGTACGTAAATACAGTGATTTTTTTACCGCGTCCTTGTTTATTAACTGTAGCAGTAACTGTAGCACCTTCAACAGTTGGCGCACCAACTTTAACTGAATCGCCACCTACAAATAAAACTTTATCAAATGTGAATGAGTCACCTTCATTAACATCTAATTTTTCAACGAAGATTTCTTGACCTTCTTCTACTTTAATTTGTTTACCGCCTGTTTCGATAATAGCAAACATACTTTGCACCTCCTATAATTATAAGTCACGCCATATATAGGTGACATCGAAATGTTCTTAAACCTATATTTGAGCGGTTGTATGTACTATAAAACTACTCAACTACTGCATCTTACCATTACTACATCTATGTGTCAATCTTGATTTTGTGTTTTTTTCATTAATTTCATAAATATAGGAAATAGAATCATTAACAATAAGATATTCATTATTACTGTTGGTATTAATCTCAATAAAATAAGATTAATGATATCAATATTTGCGAACCCAATCACACCATATATCATTGCTATATAAATCTCAAACACAATGATACTTGCAATACTTAATGCAAAAACCATAGTGTAATCTCGATAAAAAACGTTAAGGAATTTATCGAAAATAACCACGAGTGCTAAGTAACCAAACATATATAAGCCATATACACTACCGGTATAAACATCCGTTACAATTCCAAATAATACTGCAAAGATTAATCCTATACCGAAGCCACGATAAATTGTTAACAACAAAATATATAATAACATTAAGTGTGGGATAAGATTAAACTCAAAATGACCAAAATGCATCGGTATCACAAGTCCAATGATGCTGTCGATGTAAAACAACACAACGCCAACAATTAAGTACCACAATACTCTCATCAATTGTCCCTGCTTTCATCCGTACCATTGTCAGGATCTTTTTTGGCAATATAAACGTGGCTAATATCTGATAAATTGGCACCCGTCTTAACGCTCACTTCTTTTGCTAATCCATACTCATCATTCTCAACTTTGGTAACTTCACCTATGTATAAATCACTTGGCAATTGATCGGCTAATCCGCTTGTAACAACTTTATCGCCTTTTGAAATCTTATCTTTATTATTAATATTTCCAATCACAAGTTCCTGATTCTTTTTATCGTAATGGTCGATTAAGCCAAACACATTTTTAGAATCATGTTGAATATTAACAGACAATTTACCTGTTCTTGTATTCGTTGATAATAAGTCTACTTGAGCTGAAAATTGGTTGACTTTCGTTACCCTTCCAACTAAGCCTTCAGCGGTCATAACAGCCATATTAGATTTAACACCATCTTTTTTACCTTTATCGATAATAACTGTATTCATCCACTGATCTGCATTTCTAGCGATTACTGCACCAGAAATAGGATCATATTTAGAAATGTCAGTCATATCTAATTCTTTTTTTAAATCTTTATTTTCCGCTTCTAGCTTTTCATTTTTAGCCTCTAGCTGTTTCACTTTATTATTATCAGTTGTTTTATTTGAGCTAAAAAGATTATTAATCGCTCCAGTAACAAAATTGACAGGATAACTCACGACTCTTTGTCCAAGAGAAACGGAATCCCCTACATATTGTTCAGGAGGTGATTGCGTCTGCGATCTTAATGACAAACCAATCAGTGCAATAAAAATAATAACCGCACAAAAAACAACAATTAATTTGTTATTTTTGAAAAACTTTTGCACTCATAACACCTCTATAAATTCTAATTTTAATCATCCTATATTATTTTATATTACTCGGAGTCTTAAATAAAGCACTAAGTTTATTCTATAGTATCATCTTAAAATAAAAAAGAGATTAGATAACTAGACTATTATGAAACGTGTTACATAGCCTATATTATCTAATCTTACTCATCAAACTCATTTTGAAATTAATTTTACTTTTTGTCTTTATCTTTTTTATCATCATCACTATAAAGTTTTCCATCTTTTCTCCATTTCGCGAAAAGATTTTGCGCTTTAGCTTGTTCATTTGCTTGTTTTTCTTTAGATTGTTCAGACATTCATCACACCAACCTTCGAAATTTAGTTTATAACATAACCATAACGCAGAAAATAAGCGAGTTCAATTATGAAAACTTAATTAATATGCATCAAAAGGTCTTAATTCAATATATTGACCGAGCGCATTTAAATCTTGTTCCATTTCTATTTCAGTTCGATATACTTTAATATGATCACTACCAAATTTATAAATAATGAATTCATCATCACGTTGACCTGCTAAATAATTGTCATTATATCCCATTCTACCTAGACCAGAAACCGCCATAAACTCTTTTTTATCCAAATATTTAAATACATTTCTAGTTTGACTTGCTGGTATATTTTGTAAAATATCATTATCTTGGATTTCATAATGCTTACCATTAGCCGGAATATTTTGTGGACGATTCAAATTATTTGGTGCGTTACTGACTTGCTCATTATTAATAGGATGATTAATTGGATTCCAATCTTGATCTCTTAAAAATGGTGCGTATTTTAATGCAAAATATATAATACAAATAATAGCTATGACTGCAATGATATTTTTAATAATACTAAGTAAAAATCGCATTAAATACCCTCCAATAGTATTCCATATTATTATAAATGACCGTTGTCACAACATCATCAGTCTTAAGCATGAAAATGGTATGCACTAAAGTATGATACCAAATTAATCAAGAATGTTTTATAATATAACTATATTATTGTTTATGGATATTCATGAGGAGTGTTGATAATGAGTATTGTGAGTATCATTTTAATTGCATTACTTGTGATATTGCTATTTAGGGTTGGTTTTGCAATTCTTAGATTTGTAATATCTGCAGCCTTAATACTATTAGGATTATATTTAGGATATCAAGGTATACTTTGGATTATGGAAAATTTCCAAGTATTATCCGCCTATATTCAATAAATTGGAAACTAGCCATGCATTATCACTTATCATAATTGATATTGCAATGGCTAGTTTTTATTTACGAAATGTATGTCTTAGATAGTTAAATAATTTATAAATGCTAGATAGTAATATCCCCCATATAGCCCCTGTAATTAACGAAGCTAAAATTAATGTAGCAATATTTATATCTTGGCCACTAATCAACACGCCTAGCACGGTAAATATCGCAATGCCTATCATAGAAAGAACAACTGTAACAAGCATTTCTTTAAGTCCAATGGTGTATTCTTTAATTGTAAGTCTTAATACATATATAACTGGTATCAAAATCCCAATGATTAAAAATAATGTCATAAAGCACCTCTATAAAATTTTTCAAACACAATTATACAAGATGATTAATCATTAAAACAAATCATTCTTTAAATTGACTTATTCAAAATAACCTTCTTCCACTAAACTTGCATATTTCTGATCTCCAATAATAATATGATCAAGGACTTGAATCCCTAATAATTCACCGCAATCTTTTAATCTTATAGTAGTTGCTATATCTTCTTTAGAAGGTGTGACATCTTATCAAGAGTAAATTACAAAAGAATCATTTAAATCAATACTTTCACTTTGAATACATGTATTTGAAGTGGAAGGTACTTATTTCAAAAATAGTAAAACCTGTATCTTAAATTACTTAATAGTAACATAAGATACAGGCTGATTTTTTATTCATTGTTATTTATACTAAAGCACCCGATAGCTCTGAAAACAATCACAAATTCAACTTTTCAAAGCCACAGCTTTAAGTTATTTTGTCCAGACAACCCCCATTGCCCAACCCATTTTATGGAATTGGCATCCAGGCAACAACTTTTCATATAAATCGTAATAATTTTGTTCAGATAGGTACTTATCTGAAGCTAAATGCTCAAGCCATGATTTAGATGTGTTGTGATTATAAATTCTAATCGCATTTTTTATTCCAAATTTGAAACAATGCGGTAAAAACTCTTGGATTGCCCCTAATTTATAAACATAGGTAGGCGGTGTCTCGACTTCAGATACATTATCAAGAATAACTATTCTTCCTTCCTCATTCAACAGTTCCTTCATTTGCTGTATTACGCTGGCTATATCATCCAAATGATGAAAGGTTGTTCGGCTTACAATAAAATCAAACTTCTCATTAAAATTAAGTTGTTCTGCATTCATATTCAGATAGACCGTATTTGTTAGTTGACGTTTAGATTTGGCAAGATCGAGCATTTGATTAGAAATATCAATCCCTACCACTTCATCATAATAACTTGCTAATTTCTCCACTAACAAACCCGAGCCACATCCGATATCTAATGCTCTGCCTTTCTTTGGAGACATATTAGACACAAAGAATGAATAATCATTCAAAAGCTCATTCACGAAATCGTAATCTTCTGCAACCTTATCAAACTGTGATTCTATTGTATTCAAAAAGATCCCCCATTCCTACTTTATCGACATTCTTTCATTACTTACCACTTTAGATGTTTTTTCGTTGGGGATAAAACTTCCCTTTAGACAATTTTATCCAAAGACAATACAACAGTGCAACTTTATTAAAGTCACTGTCCTTTATCGCAGCCTTTACTTTTTAGTAAAGACAGTGGCTTCTCTTATCAAGTTTCAAAACATATTATTTTGAAGAAAACGTCCATCTGAAGTGTCAAGTGCAAAATTACATATAAAGGTTTATTCTAAAATGAAAAGATGATACAATCATATTCAGTTACATAAGGAGGTTTCAATTATGTGCACCAGTATCGCAGTAGTAGAAATTACTTTATCTCATTCATAATGAAAAAAATGGAAAGGAGATAAAAGTATGGGTACTTTTTCTATATTTGTTATTAATAAAGTTCGTTATCAACCAAATCAAAATTAATTGGTTATAATGAACGCTTAATGTCAGTTCATTATAACCAGTAAGGAGAAGGTTATAATGAACCAGAAAAACCCTAAAGACACGCAAAATTTTATTACTTCTAAAAAGCATGTAAAAGAAATATTGAATCACACGAATATCAGTAAACAAGACAACGTAATAGAAATCGGATCAGGAAAAGGACATTTTACCAAAGAGCTAGTCAAAATGAGTCGATCAGTTACTGCTATAGAAATTGATGGAGGCTTATGTCAAGTGACTAAAGAAGCGGTAAACCCCTCTGAGAATATAAAAGTGATTCAAACGGATATTCTAAAATTTTCCTTCCCAAAACATATAAACTATAAGATATATGGTAATATTCCTTATAACATCAGTACGGATATTGTCAAAAGAATTACCTTTGAAAGTCAGGCTAAATATAGCTATCTTATCGTTGAGAAGGGATTTGCGAAAAGATTGCAAAATCTGCAACGAGCTTTGGGTTTACTATTAATGGTGGAGATGGATATAAAAATGCTCAAAAAAGTACCACCACTATATTTTCATCCTAAGCCAAGTGTAGACTCTGTATTGATTGTTCTTGAACGACATCAACCATTGATTTCAAAGAAGGACTACAAAAAGTATCGATCTTTTGTTTATAAGTGGGTAAACCGTGAATATCGTGTTCTTTTCACTAAAAACCAATTCCGACAGGCTTTGAAGCATGCAAATGTCACTAATATTAATAAACTATCGAAGGAACAATTTCTTTCTATTTTCAATAGTTACAAATTGTTTCACTAAATTAAAGTAATAAAGCGTTCTCTAATTTCACAAGAGGACGCTTTATTCTTCCCAAAAATTGTTCAATATTTATCAATAAATCAGTAGTTTTAAAAGTAAGCACCTGTTATTGCAATAAAATTAGCCTAATTGAGAGAAGTTTCTATAGAATTTTTCATATACTTAACGAGTGCTTTCACCTTTGAATATAGTCCTTCCCACTTATCATCACACTCTCCCCGATAGCCTTTTCTAGCTATATCCAGTAAAGTTACATGCTCTTTAGGTAAAAGAGGTATAGCCCATTCTGCAGCGACATCTTTCGAGGTAATTTCACCAGTAGTCACTGTTTGCCACATTCGAGCTAGGGTTAAAATTACATTACGCTCATCACCTTTTATCCCCTCAATTAGTTCTGGCAAAGAATCCTTAATTGCTCTTCGAATATCTGTCAAAGGTACGGAGACAAGTATACTTGAAGAATCAGGACCAAATAGAGAAATACTATTCTTTCTTGCTTGTGCTAAAACAATAGCCAAATCAGGATCATAGCTTGGTTCCTGAATTTGTCCATTCTCAAATTCACCCCTGAGCCACTCACCGTATATAAATTCTCTTTTTGGAGGATATTGCCAAGGGACAACTTCACTCCTATTTATAACCGTAACTTCAAGTGGTCTAACAGAATCCGTATTTCCAATCTTTCCTGATATAGTCATTAGTCTTTCTGTTAGTTTTTTTCGAGTTAATTGAGGTAAACTATGATTCACGACGACTAGAACATCTACATCGCTGTTAATGCGTAAACCACCATTTACTGCTGAACCAAATAGATATACTCCAACTATTGAACTTCCAAATAAATCTTTTACGATTTTTAATGTTTGAATCGCTTGATTTGGTATTTTTCCGTTAATCAAATTGCTCATGATTTCACCTCGTTGATTATGTTCATATAAAGTTTATATTGATACTCAATTTACTTACCCTAGATTGGACATATACTTAAATTACTGTTCAATAAAGCTGACCGTTAGCGTTTAAGTACATCCTTTCACAATTTGTCTACAGATTAATAATTATTCTTTATTATACAGATCTCCATATAATTTTTGAATTTGGTTCTGTAATTTTTTATTTTCTTTTTCTAATTCCATTACTCTTCTTTTTAAGGTTTTAATAAGGATTTCCTCCGAACGAGAACTTTTCTTGGGTTTTGAGACTACATTTGCTGTTATTTGACGCTCACGAAGGGATTCGATTCTTTGCCTAATATCGTGTTCCTTATAAAGCCATGATTTAGAAACATTAGCTTCCTTTGCTATTGAATTAAAATTAATAACTTTACCTTCAATCGAAAATTTAGAAATCGCTTTGTCTACTTTTTCCCTTGTCTTTTTTGATTTCTGCTTCGCCAAACGTACAATTTCTGTTGTATTTCTAACTTGTTTATCCATTGATAATTACCCCGTCAAACTTCCAATGATTTGTTCTAAACGCTCTTTAACACGGCTATTAGTCTCTACTTGTCTTTGCCATTGTTTATCCTTAGCTATGGCTAATAACTCTTCTGTACGCTCTAACTGTTCTTCGTGCTGTGGTAAGAATTGCTTACTGGTACAGAAGTGAGTGCAATCTAAGCATGCATTCGCATGTGGACAACCACCTGCTACTACTGGCAATCTACAATAACCATTTGGAAGCACTTGTGCATTTATATTTTTCTTGAACCATTGAAGCTCTACATCATCGACTTCATTATCTTCATCTAGATCAAGCACATCTCCATTATTGGTAACCAGTTTTTCCTGAAATTTAGTAAATTCATTTTTTAGAGTTTCATCAAAGATATGAGCGTATCTGCTTGTCATTTCTGGGCTTTCATGCCCCAAAAATTTCTGCACAATATGCTGGGGCATCCCGTTGTTAATCATTCTTGTTCCTACTGTATGGCGAAAGGCATGGGCATGGAATCTATAAATCTCACCTGATTTATCCACTATATTTTGCTCATAAGCTAATTTATTTAACTCACCTCTAAATGTTTCTTGTTTTAATGGCGATCCATCTTTTCTTGGAAAGAGGTATTCACTATCTGGAAATTCCTCTGAAACTTTATCTTCCCGAACTTTAATAAGTAAAGCTACCTCTTTAGATATTGGAACTATATGCTCCTTTTTCATTTTCCATTGATAATACTTTAAAAAGAAATCTCCATCTTTGTCCTCTAATAGACAGCCTTTTTTCAAGGTGCACAATTCACTTATCCTCATTCCACATTCTTGAACAATCATAGTCATCGTAGCTATATATTCGGGTAATTTATCAAGATGACTGTTCAATTGCTCTAGGACGAATTCATCTATAAAGCGTGGTTTTGCTCTTGGTATTTTCGGATAGTCCTCAGAATAAATTAATATTTTGGAAGGAACATCATCCCATTCTAGCCTAAGAAGGGTACTAAATAGTCCTTCCAATATAGAGATCCTCCCAGTTATTGTACTAGGTTTTATTCCCATCATGTTTAGTTCACTTAAATATGCTTCAATTTCCACTCTCGTTAATTGGTGTACTCTCTGAACTTGTTTAAATTTCATGTCCAGAAAATTAAAGAACTCTTTAAGTCTTTGGGCAATATCACTTACATAGGAAAAGCTATCCACGTTCAATCTCAACTTACAATATCTTTTTACAAGTTGTTTAAAATATGTATTCCGAAACCCTTTAAAGTTAATTGTATATTCATATTGTGTTGGGTTAACCTTATCATCTGGCAAAGGTAAGTTACGTCTATCCCAAACGTCTTTATCCCACTCCTCTCCATCAAAATAAAAGTTCTCATAAAACTCCATAAATTGTTTTAGATTAGTAACATAGTAGGAATTAGCTTTTACAGGTGTTTTTTCTTGATTAGCAGTAATCTTATAATTAGTAGTGGTAATTCTAACACCCCGTTTTGTCAAATAAGTTCTATACTCCGTCATTGCTTTTTCAATAGGAACTTCAGTAATTGAAGTAATGCTAGGATACTTTAAATCTAAGAAATCTAACATTTTATTAATTACTGTTCCTTTTCTAATCCAGACAGTTTTTGCATTCCATATTCCATTGTTTAAATGGTAAAAATAAAAATATTTCAATTCTGTTCTTAACCACAGATTTTTAACACGTTCAAAACGAACCCAACGATTCCTTAAAGCAGGATTCTTACTTAATTCTATGGCAGAAGGATGTGGACATTTTCTTATATCCCAACTATTATTAGCCCAAAACCCCTGCATTTCTTCATTCATTACAGCTATTTTTTTGCTAATCTCACTCTGACTAATAATTTTCCTTTTACTAGAAGCATTCATTTCTTATGCTCCTTTCTCTCGAGGTATTTATTAAACTCATTTTTCATATCCTGATCTGAAAGATGAACATAGGTATTTAACGTTGTCTGAACATGTGCGTGACCTAATCTCTTTTGAACGAACGCAACATCCCATCCTTCCCTAATTAGCTGCGTTGCGTGAGTGTGGCGAAGCATATGTGATGTAAATTCTATTCCAGTCCTTTTAACTATTCTTCTAACTAGATCAAGAACACTTTGGTACTTTAGTGGTTTCCCAAAATAGCCTTCTTTTAAGGAAATAAAAACATAATCATGCTCCAATTCCTCACTATACTCATATATCAAGTAATCTGTATAAAGTGACATAAGTTCTTTACTCACATGTATTGTTCTTTCCTTCCTTAATTTAATATAAGCTTCATTAACATTAACATCTCTAGGTGTTAAATGGATTTGATTGTCCCAAGTGACAATATCTTCAAGCCTAAGCGATAACACTTCACCGATTCTTAAACCACCCTCATACATAAGCATTAAAATTAATTTATCTCTTTTCGTATGACAAGCATCAATAATTTGCTTAACTTCCTTTGATCTCAATGTTCTTATCTGTTTCTTTTTAACCCTTAACTTTAAGACATTCTTTTGGTATCTACCCTTATTAACATGATGTAAAAATCCTTTGAAATTTCTTCCCTTTGCTTGTTTAAATACATCAATTGATTTAAATTCTCCTAATCTACTTAAATAATCAAGAAAACTCATAACTACATTTAAAATTGTATTCACTGTCGTTTCTTCTCTTATGGCTTTTTTTGACTGAAGATCAATTACATTTGATGCTGAAGGATATCTCAACCAACCTACGAAGTCTGCTAACAACTCAAAGTTAATATCATTAAGAATAACACCTCTCTGTTCCATGAACTCGTACAGCAACTTTAAATGATAGCAGTATGCCTTAATGGTATTAGGAGACTTACCAGTATTATCTAAGTATTTAATAAATTTCATTACTGGTTCTATTAGCTGGTATTCTTTATCTAGTAATAAATACAATGGATACGGCTTATTCTCCACTTCTATCCTTTGAACCTTCACATGTTCCCACCTCTTTAAATACTTTAACTACTACAAATTATAAACCTTGTTAATTTTTATTTAAAGTAAAATATCCCTTTAATATCTCCTCTTAAACTACTTTACTACTATTATTTATTATACTATGGTTAAGACATCGCCAGAAGGATGGTTATGTAATACGATAATGGCATTACTAGATGCTCTAATAGCTGCTTTAAAGACTTCTCGTGGATGAATAACGGATGCATTCAATGTTCCTTTATAAATTGTTTCTTCTTTAATCACAATATTTTTAGAATTTAATAAGAGTACAACAAAATGTTCTTGAGCCAAATCTTTCATCTTTGACATCATAATATCTGCAACGTCACTTGGAGAAGTTATTTTAATCTTTTCACTGAGGTCTCTAGCATACATTCTCTCACCAAGTTCAAAAGCAGCTTTAAGAATGACTGCTTTATATAATCCTATTCCTTTAATTTTTGTAAAGTCATTTATTGATAAATGTTTGAGCGCTTTTAAACCATCAAAACGTATGATTAATTCATTGGCAATATCTATACTTGAAAATCCTTGCCTTCCTGTATTAATAAGAATTGCAAACAACTCACTATTAGATAAGCTTTTCTCTCCATTATGTATGAGTCGCTCTCTAGGTAATTCAGACTTTGCCATACTTTTAATTCTCAATAATTATCAACCTTTCTATAAATACATTAGTGTGGAATGGTATAAACAGCTTGCAAATATAAATCCAATAAACATAAATGGTACAAATGGAATATACGTTTGCTGTTTCGTGATGAATAAAACTGAAGATACGATAATAGCAATAAAAAGCGTAAAGAGTAAAAATATTACGTAAAAATGATAAGGGAAAAAGCAGGATAAAATGGTTAAAAGTAGTATATCACCGTAGCCTATATGTTTAGGGGATAAAAAATAAAATGCATGTAATATGAAGAAAAAAATAATAAATGTGGAAAAATAAAATATTGAGTGTGCCGTACACACTATCGCGAAGAGAATTAACATAAATACATTAATGGACAATGTTTCTATATCATAAAGTGCCATGGTCAGTAAAAATAAATACGTGGTAATGAAAAGAGGTAAATGCACTTGGACGTCGAAATAAATAATTATCGGAATCAGTATAAACGATAAACATTCTCCTATAATATAATGACGTTTTAACTTATTGTGACAACAAGCGGTGTTCCCTCTTAAAATAAAAAAGCTAAGTATAGGTATTAGAACAAACCATTGTAATTTCGAGTCACAATAATCACATTTAGAACGCATTGTTAGATAATTGAATTTTAATTGCGTCATATTTGTCAGTTGATATAAAAAACTAAATAGAACACTGCAAACAAAAGACGTTAATAGCACTAGCATCACCTATAATAAGTATAACGCTTCCCCTATAAAAGTAAATAAGTTGTGTGATTTATATTATAAATAATATATAGTATTTAAAAAACAGAGAAAAATTGAAGCGGTTTTTCAAATTATCGTTATAACTAAAATTCCCAAGTCAACTAGGTATTTTTAGTCACCTAGACAACTTGGGAATAAACTACTATAAATTTAAAACTCAGTATTACTTTTTACTTCACTTATAAAATACAAACTACCGGTAATTAATAGCCCGTCACCATCGTAATTCTTTATGAACGACACATAGTCATCGATGAATTCAATATTTTCTAGATTTACTTGTTCGGACAATTCCTCTTTAGTTAGTGCTTTAGGAAAATCAAATTCAGTGAAATATAAGTGATTTGATATTTCTTCAAGTTTATTAAGCATACCGTGAACCGGTTTACCTTTTATGGCTGAGAATAGAATATCCATTTTTTCATTGTCATAATAATTTTTGATAGTATCAATTAGCGCTTCAATACTTTCATTATTATGCGCACCATCGATAATCATTAATGGATTCTCTTTGACTTGTTCAATGCGACCAGTCCATGTAACACTCTCAATTGCATCAATCATCTTATTAAAATCCAAAGTGATAACATCTTGCTCGTAAAGTTCTATCAGTGCAGTAATGGCAAGAGATGCATTTTCTTTTTGATGTTCTCCAAGCATATTTAGAATAATTGTTTCGAGCTCATAATCTTTATATCGGTAAGTAAATTCATCATCTTGTGATACCACAACGATTTCACGATCAAGTTCAATAGGTTTTGCTTCAGTACTCTCTGCAAGATCACGGATATATTTAAGTGCTTCCTCATTCTTAACAGCATAAATGACAGGTGTATTCGGCTTGATAATTGCACCTTTATCTTTTGCAATATCTAAATATGTGTTACCTAATATATCTGTATGATCTAATCCTATACTTGTAAGTACTGAGAGAATTGGATTAAACACATTAGTGGAATCATTTTTTATACCTAATCCCGCTTCAACAACAACGAAATCAACTGGATGGATTTGACCAAAGTAAACGAACATCATCGTTGTGATGATTTCAAATTCAGTAGCGCCACCTAATTCTGTTTCTTGTTCTAAAGCTTCACTAATTGGTTTAACTATTTCAACTAATTCAACAATTTCATCATTTGTAATTGGAAGTCCATTTAAACTGATTCTTTCGTTGAACGTTTCAATAAATGGAGAAGTGAACGTTCCTACTTCATAACCATTTTCAACTAAAGCGGCTCTTATATAAGCGACAGTTGAGCCTTTACCATTTGTACCACCAACATGTATGCCTCTGATATTTAATTGAGGATTATTCAAACGATCTAGCATCCATTCCATACGTTTTACACCGGGTTTGATACCAAATTTAGTTCTCTCATGTATCCAATACAAACTCTCTAGGTAATTCATTGGCGATTCTCCTATGCTTTTAATTGTTCAATTCTGTTTTTCACACCATCATATTTTTCTTGATAACGTTGCTGTTTTTCTTTTTCTTCGTTGATGATTTTTTCAGGCGCTTTATTAACAAAATTTTCATTAGATAATTTTTTATCAACACGATCTAGTTCTTTTTGTAATTTATCTAATTCTTTTTCTAAGCGTGCAATTTCTTTATCCATATCGATTAAACCTTCTAAAGGCAATACAACTTTACCAGCAACTACTACTGCAGTCATCGCTTTTTCTGGTATATCAATATGTGTATCTATCGTTAATTCACTTGGATTACAGAATTTATGAATATAATCTGCATTTTCAATAAGTGTTGCTTTAATATTTTCATCTTTGGCTTGAATGAAAATAGGAATAGCTTTTGAAAGTGGTGTATTCACTTCAACACGTGATTGTCTTACAGATTTGATGATTTCAACTAATTGTTGCATCGTTTGTTTACTATCTTCAAAGATATATTCTTCTTTAACAGTTGGCCATGATGCTTTTACAATAGTTTCTCCTTCATGCGGAAGACTTTGCCATATCTTCTCAGTGACAAATGGCATGAATGGATGTAACATTCTCATCGTTTGATCAAGTGTGTAACTTAAAACAGAACGTGTTGTTTGTTTTTGTACCTCATCATCACCATTCATTGGGATTTTACTCATTTCAATGTACCAATCACAGAATTCATCCCAAATGAAGTTATATAATGCTCGACCAACTTCACCAAATTCATATTTCTCGCTTAAGTTTGTAACTGTTTCTATTGTTTCGTTTAAGCGAGTTAGTATCCATTTATCTGCAAGTGATAAATTACCACTTAAGTCGATATCTTCGAATTTAAATTCTTCTCCAATATTCATTAAACTGAAACGTGCACCGTTCCAAATTTTATTAATGAAATTCCAAACGGATTCTACTTTTTCAGTAGAGTAACGTAAATCATGACCAGGTGATGATCCTGTTGCTAGGAAATATCTGAGACTGTCTGCCCCATATTCTTCAATAACATCCATAGGGTCTACACCATTACCTAAAGACTTACTCATTTTTCGGCCGTCTTCAGCTCGAACTAATCCATGAAGTAAAACATCATTGAATGGTCTTCTATCTGTAAATTCCAGACCTTGGAATATCATTCTCGCAACCCAGAAAAAGATAATGTCATAACCCGTTACTAACGCATTCGTAGGATAGTAGCGTTTGTAATCGTCGGCATCGATGTTTGGCCAACCTAAAGTTGAGAACGGCCATAACGCACTTGAGAACCAAGTATCTAATACATCTTCATCTTGTTCCCAATTATCAATGTCTTTAGGTGCTTCTTCTCCAACATAAATATCTCCTGTTTCTTTATGATACCATGCAGGAATTTGGTGTCCCCACCATAATTGTCTAGAAATCGTCCAGTCTCTAATTTCTTCCATCCAGCGATTGAAAGTATTCTCAAAACGTGGTGGATAAAAATCAATGCGATCATCCGTTTTTTGATTATCAAGTGAACGTTGTGCTAGTGGTTTCATTTTTACAAACCATTGCGTAGATAAGTACGGCTCAACAATAGCACCAGAACGTTCAGAATGCCCAACAGAGTGAACGTGCTCTTCAATTTTAATAACTAAATCTTGCGCTTTTAAGTCTTCAACTAACTGTTTACGGCATTCGAAGCGATCTAAACCAGCATATTTACCAGCTTTATCGTTCATTTTACCATTTTCATCCATGACTATAATATTTTCTAAATCATGTCGTTGCCCAATTTCAAAGTCATTTGGATCGTGTGCAGGTGTAACTTTCATTGCCCCACTACCAAAATCAATATCAACATATTCATCAGCTAATATTGGTAATTCACGACCAACAATAGGTAATATAACTGTCTTTCCAATTACATCTTTATAGCGGTCATCATTTGGATTTACTACTATAGCAGTATCTCCTAACATTGTTTCAGGTCTTGTTGTTGCGATTTCAATATACCCTTCACCATCAGCATAAGGATATTTAAAATGATAAAAATGACCTTGAACATCTTCATGAATGACTTCAATATCTGATAGCGCAGTTCGAGCTTCGGGATCCCAGTTAATAATACGTTCTCCACGATAGATGATACCTTTATTGTATAAGTCAACAAAGACTTTTCTCACTGCTTTACTTAATCCGTCATCCAAAGTAAATCGTTCTCGACTATAATCAAGTCCTAATCCTAATTTAGCCCATTGTTGGCGAATAAATGATGCGTATTCCTCTTTCCATGACCATGCATGTTCTAAGAACTTTTCACGTCCAATATCATGACGAGAAATGCCTTGTTCTTTTAATTTAGCATCTACCTTAGCTTGAGTAGCAATACCAGCATGGTCCATACCAGGTAAATATAAAGTGTCATAACCTTGCATACGTTTCATTCGCGTAATGATATCTTGTAACGTTGTATCCCATGCATGTCCAAGATGTAATTTACCTGTTACATTGGGTGGTGGAATTACAATTGTGTATGTTTCTTTTGATTTGTCTTCTGAGGGTTTGAAATAACCATTCTTTACCCATTCTTCATAACGCCCAGCCTCAACTTCGCGTGGATTATACTTAGGTTCCATGTTCATCGATTAAAAACCTCCTAATAATTAAAAAAACATCCTCCTAAATAACATAGGACGGATGTTCCGTGGTACCACCTAAATTCAAGCATATATCCATATACTTGCACTTAATTTGATTAACGCTCAAACACGCTTTTATCTACTTATTAATTGTTCAATAAAAGTTCTAGTGGGCTACCTTCAGATTGAATGTTATACATATTTACACCGACCATATGCTCTCTGTGCTATCATTCAAACTTACTCTTCCCAATAATATATTTCATTACTTAATTATAGTATAATGGAAATCGTGATAAGTCAATCTCTTGGAGGTATATTTATGAATGAATGTGCATTTAGCACAACAGACCCGACTTACTTAGATTATCATGACAATGTCTGGGGACAACCTATATATGATAGTAAAGCCTTATTTAAACTAATGGCTTTAGAATCTCAACATGCTGGGCTATCATGGCTCACTATATTAAAAAAGAAGCACTCATATGAAGAAGCATTTTACAACTTCGAACCAAGCAAAATTGCACAAATGACACCAAGTGATATTGATGCATTAATGGAATTTCCAAATATTGTTCATAATCGTAAAAAGTTAGAAGCCATTGTGTCACAAGCCAAGGGCTATTTCGAAATAGAAAAAGACTATGGTAGCTTTAGCCACTTTCTATGGTCTTATGTAAATCACAAACCAATTGATTTAAACTACACAAATGCTTCGGAAAGATTAACCGTAGATGATCGTGCTAAGCAATTGTCTAAAGACTTAAAAAAATATGGCTTTAAGTTTCTTGGTCCAGTAACTGTATTTTCATTTTTAGAAGCGGCTGGGTTATATGACGCTCATTTAAAAGGATGCCCATCTAAACCTTCATAAAATTAATATGGGGCGGAACAGAAATAAAATATATTTGTTGTCCCGCCCCAGCTTGCTTAGCTTGTAGCTTTTTATGATGACATTCACTTAGCTAGGACCCGGCTAGCAAAGATAACTAGGTTTGTTAAACGTTTGATTTAAGCATCTTCTTAGTTCAATCGGCTACTGTAAATTTACCAAGTAATATTATCTAACTATTTTGCTCCAACCTCATCTTTTTTTCAGAAATTTCGATATACCACCACGTAAGAAAAAGCCAATGATAGGTGCTACTACAAATAAAATAAAAAAGATTCTAAATATATGGAAACTAGAAATCATTGCCACATCTGCCCCAGTTGCCATTGCGACTAGAACAATTTGACTCATACCTCCCGGCGCCCCACCTAAAAATAATTCATTAATATTATTATTTGTAAACAGATGCACAACGTATACCATGATAAATGATCCAATGATTAAAAAGACATTTTGATAAATTATAGCTACGGCAATACGACCTTTTAAATCTGAGAGTAAATTGGCAATCTGTAGTCCGATTCTAATCATATAGATCACTTGTGCAGAAGCAAGGATATAGTTATCCAGTGTAAATATGTGTTGTGTCGTCAAATTCCAAATAACCAAAACTAATATAGGCGCTAATAATTGTTTATTAGGAAAATTAATTTTCGCCATAAAACTATAAACAATGGCAATACAACACACGAGTAATATAACTTGCGATAAGTTAAGTACTTCTGTTAATGGTGGTGATTTCAGAGGCGTTACGCCATTATCACCATGGCTACTAAAGAAATATGAAATCATTGGTACTAATATCACTACAAAAATGACTCGAGACGTTTGCGTTAAACTCACCACGAGTATATTTGCATTTTTATTTTCCTCAGCCATGATCAACATTTGACTTAATGCACCGGGTATAACACTTAATATCGCCGTTTCAGTGTTAACATTTGCTATTTTCTTAAAAAAGAATGCTATCAGTAGCGATAAAATGATAAGTAATAGTGTAACAATAATAATTGTCAGCCAATCATCATTGATATCATGAAGCACTTCAGTCGTGAATGTCGATCCAATTTGAACACCTAATAAAATAAGACCAATCTGACTGAACCAAAAAGGCCATTTAACCTCTAATTTAAATACCTTAATGACAATTATTGATGCAATAATAGGACCAAACATATATGGTAAAAGAATGTGTGCAACATGCAGTATTAAGCTTATTACAATTGCTGTCACTAAAAGAATAAAGTTATTGATCCATATTTTTTTCATTATGCATCCACTTCTTTCATTAAAAATGAGGTTAAGACATCATCGAGTTGAAAGTCCTAACCTCATTCTATTTCATAACATTATACAATACGACTTAGAGCAGTATCAAATGCTTGGATGGTTTTTTCAATGTCTTCTTTACTATGTGCTGTAGATAAGAAAGTACCTTCAAATTGAGATGGTGGTAAGAATACCCCTTCTTTTGCCATTTCACGATACATTTGACTAAATCGTTCTAAATCACTTTTATTTGCTTCTTCAAAATTAGTGACAGGTCCTTCATTTAGGAAGTATCCAATCATAGAACCAGCTCTATTTATAGTGATTGGGACGTTATGTTTACTAAAGACTTTTTTAAGTCCCTCTTCTAACATATCACCTAATTCTTGGAAATATTCATATGACTCAGGTGTTAATTGACTTAGTGTTTCATAACCACTTGTCATCGCTAACGGGTTACCTGAAAGTGTTCCTGCTTGATAAATATTACCTACTGGCGCAATTTTATCCATTATTTCTTTTTTACCACCAAAAGCACCTACTGGTAGTCCGCCACCGATAACTTTACCTAAGCAAGTAAGATCTGGCGTAATACCAAAGTAACCTTGTGCACAATTGTATCCTACTCGGAAACCTGTCATAACCTCATCAAAAATAAGAAGTGCACCATAATCATTTGTAATATCACGTAATCCTTGTAAAAATCCATCTTTAGGTGGAACAACCCCCATATTACCTGCAACAGGCTCTACAATAATACCAGCTATATCATCCCCGTAATTCTCAAATGCAACTTTAATTGCATCAAGATCATTATAAGGAACGGTGATTGTATTTTTAGCAGTGCCTTCAGGTACACCAGGTGAATCAGGTAAGCCAAGTGTTGCAACACCAGAACCCGCTTTAATTAATAATGAATCACTATGGCCGTGATAACATCCTTCAAATTTAACGATCTTATTACGTCCTGTATAACCACGAGCCAATCGTAAAGCTGCTAATGTTGCTTCAGTTCCAGACGAAACCATACGTACCTTTTCAATTGATGGCACGCGTTCGATAACTAATTCAGCAAGTTTATTTTCCTCTAATGTAGATGCACCAAAACTTGTGCCTCTATCTACAGCTTCATGAAGTTTTTTAATGACTTGTTCATTCTTATGTCCTAAAATTAATGGCCCCCAACTTAATACATAATCAATATATTCATTGCCATCAATATCATAAATTCTTGATCCTTTAGCATGATCCATAAAAATTGCTGGTGTATCTACAGATTTAAATGCTCTTACAGGGCTATTAACACCACCTGGCATTAGATTTTCAGCAACTTGCATAGCCTCTATCGATTTCTCGTAACCCATATCAAAGTCCTCCTACTAGTTATTTTATTTATCTAAATAACGACAAATGTCTTTAGCAAAGTAAGTAATAATCATATCTGCGCCAGCGCGTTTCATAGAAACCATTTGTTCCATAACAACACGTTCTTCATCAATCCAACCATTTTGAGCTGCAGCTTTCGTCATCGCATATTCACCACTAACGTTATAAGCGATAACAGGAATATTTGTATTATTTTTAACATCTCTAACAATATCTAAGTAACTTAACGCAGGTTTTACGATCATCATATCTGCGCCTTCTTTTAAGTCACTTTCAAGTTCACGGAATGCTTCTAAACGATTTGCGGGATCCATTTGATATGTTTTTCTATCTCCAAATGACGGTGCAGAGTCTGCCGCATCTCTGAATGGTCCAAAGAAGCTTGATGCGTATTTAATGCCATAACTCATAATTGGAACATTATAATAACCTGCGTCATCCAAGCCTTTTCGAATTTCAGCGACAAAACCGTCCATCATATTACTTGGTGCAATAATATCAGCACCTGCTTCAACTTGTGAAAGAGCCGTTCTAACAAGCAATGGTAAGGATTTATCATTATCTACATCATGCGTATGCTCATCGATCACACCACAATGACCGTGGTCTGTATATTCACATAAACATGTATCTGCAACGATTAATAAATCTTGATGCAATGCTTTGGCTTTTCTAGTCGCTTCTTGAATAATGCCATTATGATCATATGCACCTGAACCTACATCATCTTTAGCATTCGGTACACCAAAGAACATAATCGCTCTTATACCTAAGTCATATGCCTCATTAATTTCATCATCTAACAAATTTAAACTGATTTGATAAACGCCAGGAAGTGATTTTATTTCACTTTTTACATCATCTTTTTCAACTACAAATATTGGGTAAATTAAATCTTCTTTTCTAACATGATTTTCTCTAACTAAATTACGCATTGATTCTGATGAACGTAATCGTCTATGTCTATCAAATTTCATTATTATACCAACTTTCAATAATTTTATTTATAAGCGATTCTGAAGTTTGTTTATCTGCTACCAATGATTTTAAACCATGTTGATGTAATGTGTTCGCAGTTTGCTTTCCTATTGCAAAATAGTTATTAAACTGTTTCGGCACATTATGCTTTACATATGCGTTTACAGCAGAAGAACTTGAAAACGTTATAGCATCAATCTTATGACTTTCGACTTGTTGAATCACTTCACTAATATGTCTATTATTCGCAATAGGTTCATATAAATCGATTTTGGTCACACTATTAGTTAGTGCTAACGTTTGATGAAGTTTAGGTCGCGCCATAGCACTACTTGGTATTAAAATAGATTGATTTTCTTGTTTAAACTGTTCTAACAACCCTTCTTGAGAGTAATCATCAGGAACAAAGTCCACATTAATATTTAACGTTTCACATAGCTCTGCTGTTTTCTTGCCAATAACTGCTACATAGTTAACATCTACTTGATTTAAATATTGATAAAATAATCGAACCGCATTTTTAGAGGAAAAAATAATCCAGTCATAATTATGATGCAAAACTTGAGTGTCAAATTCAAGTGATTGAATTTCAATAAATGGCTTATGCACTATTTCAACTAAATCACTACTAAATTCACTCGATTGCGTCATAACTACAACTGGTTTCATAATTCATTGCACCTCTAAAATTTGGTTTAATGCGATTGTTCTTCGTTTAATTTTTTTATGATGTCATAAGCGCCTTGCTCTTTTAATACACGACTGACTTTTTCACCTAAATCAATTGGATTGCTACCAACTTCTGTATGTTCATATCTTTCTGAGCCATCTGGCGTCATAATGAGCCCAGTAAATTCAATTTCCCCATTTTCTTTGTTTGTGGCATAACCACCAATAGGTACTTGGCAACTTCCATCCATAGCCGAAAGGAATGTTCTTTCAGCAGTAACACAGTCTGCTACTGATTGATTATGGACTTTCTGCAATAATTCTAATAACTCGGTATCATCACTACGACATTCAATACCTAATGCACCTTGGCCGATAGCTGGTAATAAAACATCTTTATCTAAATACGTTGTAACGATGTCATCTGACCAACCCATGCGTCTCAATCCAGCAGCAGCTAAAATAATGGCATCATAATCTTCAGTTTCAAGTTTATGAAGGCGCGTGTCAATATTACCTCTTATCCATTTTATTTCTAAATTGGGATATTTAGATAAAATTTGAGCACCACGTCTTAACGAACTTGTTCCAATTATACTACCGTCTGGTAATTCATGTAATGGAACATGATTTTTTGAAATATAAGCATCAAACGGTACTTCCCTATCTGGTATACAACCTAAGGTTAAACCTTCAGGTATGATGCTCGGCACATCTTTAAGTGAGTGAATCGCCATGTCGATATCTTTATCAAAAAGTTCTTGCTGAATCTCTTTGACGAATAGCCCTTTACCACCAACTTTAGATAGTTGTTTGTTTACAATGCGATCACCTTTTGTGACAATCTCTTTAATTTCAATTTCTAGAGTTGGATCCATTTCTTTTAACTTATCGATAAATTGTTGGCTCTGTGTTAAAGCAAGTTTACTTCTACGTGAGCCTACAACTAATTTGCGCATACTTGTTGCCTCCTAATGACATTTAAAAAATTTAAGTGAAATGCGTTGTAAAAAATAAATTAACCATACATAAGCAAAATAACACAATGTTAAAGTAGATTAAATAAATTGTTTTAAACCAGTGATTGATACGACTTATTAAATAAATAGCGTAGAAAATGGTAATAATTGACGATAATACCACTTTAGGGTCAGCAAAGATACTATGACCTATGGCATACACGCCCCACTGAGCACCTAGGATAACACTTAAAATCAAGATGATGAATCCAGCTAAAGATGAGTAGAACACAACGGTTTCAAGTGTAGCTACGCTACCAATCCTAAAATACTTTTGATCAAAATTCTTCTCTCTCAAATTTCGGTACTGAATAATATACAGCAACGAATTAACAAAAGCTAAAGCAAAAAATGCATAACTTAATACTGCTAATCCAATGTGCACTAACAATAATTCATTAATAACTGCAACCCGTTGCACGTTTGTTGAATAATGTTCAGGTTGAAACGTATTCATCATTAATAAGATAAATCCTATTACATTAAGAAAGAACACAGAAAAACTTAATACTTTAACAACATTTAAAATCAATGCAATACATATGATTATCCACGATAAAAAGAAAAATACATCAAATAACGAACTTAAAGGAATTCTATTATGTGAAGTGATATAAACAGACAAAGAGATTGTTTGTAATATCCAAACAATCCCTAATGTATAAATTCCCAATTGTCTAATTTTGTGACTCTTTTTAACGAAGTCAATAAAATAACAGAGAATACTAATTAAATATATAATTAATATTATTTCATGAAATCTAATAAACAGGGTCTCTTGCATATTATCACCATATAAATATGCTTATTCAAAACTAAAGATATGACGGATAGACATTTCTTTTTCTTTTTGTACTTTACGCGCTTTAATATGTTCGTAAGGATCTTCAGCATCAATATCAAATATGTTTTGAAATAGCTCTAATTTTTCATTACTTCTCTTATCATTACTCAATTCTTTGGCCTGTTTTATTGGATCTTTCAACATTTGATTGATAATACTTTTAGTGTGTTTCGAAATTATTGTACGTTCTCTATCTGTAAGATTAGGAAGCTTTCTGTCGATACTATCCATCGTTTCTGATTGGATTGTCATTGCTTTTTCACGTAACGCTCTAATAACAGGTACAACACCTAACATATTCACCCAATCGTTATGTGCTTGTACTTCATCAGGAATTTGACTAGCTATAAAATCTGCAGCCATTTGACGTTCTCGTAAGTTTGCATCAACTAAACCTTTAAGGTCATCCACATCATAACTGAATATATTCTCACTAATGTTAACATCTGGTTCAATATCTCTAGGAACTGCAATATCAATTAACAGTAATGATGAAGCTTTTCTTTGAAGATTGACTTCTTCTATCATAGATTTTGTAACAATAAAATCTGGTGAACTTGTTGAACTGATAACAATATCCGCATCAGTCAATAGAGTTGGTAATGACTCAAGTGTATTATAATTCACGCCGTGCTTGTTTGCTAATTTATACGCATTAGTTTCAGTTCGATTTACAACAGTAATATCATCAATACCTGAACCTAACAAATTTAAAAGTGATAACTCACTCATTTCCCCTGCACCTATGATGATAGCTTGTTTACCTTTTAGTTTACCAAATACCTTTTTAGCTAATTCAACCGCAGCATATGAAACGCTAACAGCATTATCTGCTATATCAGTTTCATTATGCGCTTTTTTAGCAAATGTAATAGCCTGCTTAAATAAATGATTGAACATTGTACCAGTTGTTTGAAGATCTTGAGCTAAAAAGAATGCGTCTCTCATTTGTCCAAGAATTTGTGTTTCACCCAGTACAATAGAATCTAAGCCAGAAGTGACACGCAGTAAATGTTCAACTGCTTCGTCCCCCACTTTAACTTCTGACATTTGTTTTATATCATCTACTTCAAATCCAAATGAACGCGCTAAAAATCTTTGTATATAATAACGACCTGTATGGATTTGATCAACTATGGCATATACTTCAGTACGATTACATGTAGATAGAATAACGTTCTCTAAAATAGATTTAGTTTCGAACAAATCTTCATGGGCTAATCGTAAGGCATCATCTCTAAAAGCGACTTGCTCTCTAAGTGCTACATCGGCAGTGCGATGATTTATACTTAAAGCAATAAAATGCATTTATAACGCCCTCCAAATACTAACAATACTGTTAGTATAACACATAATTTAACGATTTTAAGTTGATTGCTCAAACAAATTAGAAAGATTCTAATTTAAAGTCAAAATTTTGACACTTTAAACATAAAACAATCTAAACAAAAGTTTCAACTTTGTTTAGATTGTAATGATTATAAATAATTAGCAATTAAATCCCATATTTGTTGTTGTTTAGTATTTTGAATTGATGAGTAACTAATGATCGTGTCATCAGTATCTAAATCTAATTTTTCTTTGATATTTTTGATGTGCTTTTGAACTTTGCCTTTAGCAATCTTGTCCTCTTTAGTACAGATGACTAAAGTAGGAATATCAAAATGTTTTAAATAATTATACATTAAAACATCATCTTCCGTAGGATTGTGGCGTAAGTCAACTAATTGAATAACTAACTTTAAACTTTCTCTTTTAGTTAGATACTCTTCTATCATTTTACCAAATTTCTCACGTTGAGATTTACTTACTTTTGCATATCCATATCCAGGTACATCAACAAATATTAATTGATCATCAATATTAAAGAAATTTAATGTTTGTGTTTTCCCTGGTTGTTGTGACGTACGTGCCATATTCTTTCTACCTATCATACTATTTATAAATGAGGATTTACCGACATTTGAACGTCCGCTTAACGCTACTTCAGATAAACCTGAATCTGGATACTGTGCTTCTTGAACTGCACTAATAATTAAATCAATATTATTAGGATTAATATTCATAGATTATCCTCTCTTTTAGAATTAATTTTAACTGTTTCATTATAATATATATTGTGATATTTCTAAACAAACAATTACTCAAATTAAAAAGAGTGGAACGGAATTCAAATTGAATTCGAGGTCCCACTCCAATTTATAATTGTCTTCAATTTCTTTAACACTGGTGACTGTGAATGATTAAAGCATATTAAGCAATATATTTAATTAAGCAGATGTTTTACTATCATTCAATAAGTTGCCTTCAGCGTCATATAGTTCTGGTTCAACTTCATCATTAATTGTTTTATCTGTAATTACGACTTTAGTTACATCTTCTGATGATGGCACATCATACATGATATCAATTAATGCTTCTTCAATAATAGAACGTAAGCCACGAGCACCTGTTTTACGTTCAATTGCTTTTTCACTTACAGCAGCTAATGCTTCTTCTGTAAATTCTAACTCGACATTATCAAGTTCTAACATTTTAGTATATTGTTTTACTAAAGCGTTCTTAGGTTGCGTTAAAATATTTTTAAGCGCCTCTACATCTAATGTTTCCAAGTTAGCAACAATTGGCACACGTCCGATAAACTCAGGAATTAAACCATATGATTGTAAATCTTCTGGACGAATTTGTTCTAACAATGCTTCTTCATCATATTTATCCGCCTCATTACTTGCAAATCCAATTACTTTTTCACCTAAGCGACGTTTAATAACTTCATCGATGCCATCAAACGCACCACCTAAAATGAATAAGATATTCGTTGTATCAATTTGGATTAATTCTTGGTTTGGATGTTTACGTCCGCCCTGTGGTGGCACGCTAGCAGTCGTGCCTTCAAGAATTTTAAGTAAAGCTTGTTGAACACCTTCACCAGATACATCACGTGTAATAGACGTATTTTCAGATTTTCGAGCAATCTTATCAATCTCATCAACATAGATAATACCTTTTTCAGCTTTATCAATATCAAAGTCGGCTGCTTGAATTAATCGTAATAGAATATTCTCTACGTCATCACCAACGTAGCCAGCTTCTGTTAAACTTGTAGCATCTGCAATTGCAAATGGAACGTTTAACGTTTTGGCTAATGTTTGTGCGAGTAAAGTTTTACCGCTACCAGTTGGTCCTATTAACGCAATGTTACTTTTTTGTAACTCGACTTCGTCTTCATTAGGTCCTAATTGTTGAATACGTTTGTAGTGATTATATACAGCTACTGCTAAAGATTTTTTAGCTTTTTCTTGACCAATAACATATTCATTTAAATGATCCATAATTTCTTTCGGTGTAGGCAGTTCAGTAAATTCTTCAGAAGTCGTTTGAGCCAACTCTTCTTCCACAATTTCTGAACATAATTCGATACACTCATTACAGATATATACGCCACTTCCTGCGACTAATTTCTTAACTTGGTCTTGGTCCTTACCACAGAAAGAACATTTTAAATTTTCTTCATCTTCATTGAATTTAAACATTCATTTACACCTCTATTCTTAAACGACTATACTAGATAGCATTCTACAATGCAAATTCATGGTTAACAACTAAAATGCTTAAAACATAGAGTAGCAGGTTACATATATTGATGCACCTGCTACTTTAAATTTTAATTATTAATTTAACAATGAATTATTATTTGTCTTCTTTTGTAGATTCAACGTATTTAGCATTGTCTCTAAGTAAGTCAATAACTTTTTGAATACGTACATCATTTTTAATGATGTCTGTATTACCTAAAGTGTTTTTAATATCTTCTACAGAGATATTAAATTGTTTACTCATTTTTTCTAATTCTTTATCGATATCTTCATCAGTTGCTTCAATATTTTCTTTATCTGCAATTGCTGAAAGTGTTAAGTTTGTTTTAATGCGTTGTTCAGCATCATCTTTCATTTGTTCTCTTAATTGAGACTCATCTTGACCTGAAATTTGGAAATAAGTTTGTAAGTCTAATCCTTGTTGTTGAATTCTTTGACCAAATTCTTGAACCATACGATCTAATTCAGTATCAATCATTGCTTGAGGAATATCGATTGTTACATTATCAGTCGCTTTGTTAATTGCTTCTTCTTTTTCTACATTTTTAGCTTCTTCAGCTTTTTGTTCTGATAAACGTTCACGTAAGTTTTCTTTGTATTCATCAACACTATTAGCTTCAGAATCTAATTCATTAGCGATTTCGTCATCTAATTCTGGTACTTCTTTATATTTAATTTCATTTACTTTTGTTTTGAAAGTAGCTTCTTTACCAGCTAATTCTTCAGCATGATATTCTTCAGGGAATGTAACAACTACGTCTTTTTCTTCACCTTTTTTAACGCCTACTAATTGATCTTCAAATCCAGGGATAAATGAACCTGAACCGATTTCAAGATCGTAACCGTCAGCTTGTCCACCTTCAAATTGTTCACCGTCAACATAGCCATCAAAGTCGATATTCACTGTATCACCATTTTCAACAGCGCCATCTTCTTTAACTACCATATCAGCTAAGTGACCTAAGCTGTGGTCAATTGCTTCTTGTAAATCTTCGTCAGTTAATTCTGAATCTTGTTTTTCAATTTCTAAACCTTTGTAATCACCTAATTGAACTTCTGGTTCAACCGTTACAGTAGCTTCAAATTCGAAATCTTTACCTTTTTCAATTTGTGTAACATTAATTTCAGGTTGCGCTACTGGGTTAATACCAGTTTCATCAATCGCTTCACCATAAGCTTCAGGTAATAGAATGTCTACTGCATCTTGATATAATGCTTCTACACCGAAACGTTGTTCAAAGATAGGACGAGGCACTTTACCTTTACGGAAACCAGGCACGTTAATTTGTTTAACTACTTTTTTAAATGCTTGATCTAATGCTTTGTCTACTTTTTCTGCTGGAACTGTAACTTTTAATAATCCTTCGTTACCTTCCTTTTTTTCCCAAGTTGCTGTCATGTATAAATACCTCCATGATTACATTTTTATTTTTTCAACTTCCCTATTATAGCACACGTCCAATACGGACACAAACAGTCTTTTATAGGGCTTTAAAACACTTTTAAATTTCAATAATCTAACTTTAACGAATTCATTTAATATTATAAAATAATTTGCTCAAAGTTGACCATCAAGTTGATGAATAAAACTTAATACGTCTAAATTAGCTTCCGTATTTTCTATACCAATCATTGATTTAAAATAAACATCATATCCCACAATCCAATCTTCATAATCAAATAATTCATATATATTAAGTGGATATAATAATATAGCATGGTTATTCATTGCATGTATGGCTTCATCTATGATGTTTAGTGCGCCATTCTCTAAACGATCAATGACTTTAGGAATGACTTGAGTTTTAAGTTCAGTATGTTCTAAGCCATTAAGCTCAGATGGAATAACTTTAATGTCGTGACCCATCTTATTTATCGAAATCGCTGAATGATATCCAGCAAACCTTAAGAATTCGATCATTAAACTCTTTAAATTATCTGCTTCTACCTCATTGGCTAGCAAAAAGGCAATGGTTTCTTTAAATTCATAGTGGCCATTATCAATCAATTTAAGAATTAATTGAATTTGTTCGTTTAGGTTCAAGGTGTTGAATTTAGCTAACATTTGACTAGTTATATGTTTATCTTCATTCAACTGTGATTGCGCATATTCTTTTAGTGGGAATAGCGCCATTCTAGTTTTATGACTTTGAACTTCATCTATGATCTGATTTATAACATTGACGGATTCATAGTACTGTCCAAGACCATTTAACGCCTTGATGTAATATAACATTAAGTCATCATATTGTTGAATCCCTCTTTTCAAGAGTACAATAGCCTCTTCTCTTAACTCCAAAAAAGAATTTAAATGATACAGCATATTACATTTAATTAAAGCTAGTGTTTCGTCTAATTCAAATTGTGTCTCATAATTTTCAAATAATTGGTATAGCATTTCATATTGTTGCTTGTTATGTGCTACTTTAATATCTTTATATAGTTTTTGTTGCAATTTCGGAAAAGGGATAATATCAGACATTTCATCTCCCTCCTATAACTCTTTTAAAATCAATGCACTCCATGTTTCAAAATCATCATAATTGTCAATGCTTTCTTTCTCCAACCATTGAATTTTTAATGTATCTGTTTCACGAACTTCAATATCATTTGAGTTAACTTTAATTTTAAAAACTACACCAATATGTACTTTGCCAACATCATTTGTATCATCATTTATAAATCCGATATATTCCATGTTTTGAGAATTGGCTTCAGTTAATCCTACTTCCTCTTCAAGTTCTCTTTGAGCATTTTCTCTTAAAATTTCATTAATCGAACTCGCGCCTATTACATCATTCATGTGTCCACCCACACCAATAGATGATTGACCGTGTAAACGTGATTCTCCACCACCGCTTAACCTTTTATAAATTAGCAATTCATTTTTTTCATTTTCTAGTAAGCAATATGAAATTAATTGTTTATATGAAGGGTCCTCTTCCATATCTCCACGTCGTTTAACTTCATATTTAGAAAAAGTATTAAATATTGCTTTGCCTTGTGGATCATTTTTAGTTAAAAACCCATTAAAGGCATTTGATTCTTCTTCAAAAAGAATATCTCTTGGTACTACTATAATTTGCTCATCATATTTAGACATAGTGTTCTCCTTACAATAATTTCTTAATTAGCATTTTATCAAACTCAATCACCAAAGAACAAATAAAGGTGCATGAACGATTTATAATTTCAATTTTAATTATTTGAAAACAAAAAAAGATGACTTCAAAGTCATCTTTAATAAATCAATTATTTTAGGCTCTATAATAAATTGGACTGATGACTAAAA
>NZ_KV838571.1:6784-61487 GCF_001838705.1 Staphylococcus sp. HMSC34C02 | reverse complement strand
TCCCAGCTTGCTTAGCTTGTAGAATTTCTTAGTGAAATTCTTTTTGCTGGGGCTCTACCTTAAATGACGACTAGAACTAAAAGCAACTTAACTTAAGTGTATTCATCAATCAGTCAACTATTGGGAAAATCCCAAATAGTCTTACTTTATTATTTTTGACTCAGACTTTAATAGAATACGCTTTATTTCTACAGTAAAGCGAGTTATTTAGTGGCAGTTTGAATTTTAACTAATCATCCATCCAACTCCTCATCCTCTTTTTATACATCAATGCTTGTTGTCTGGCATTGATCACATCGCTTCTATCTCTAAGTTTGTGATAATTAACAATATAATTATCTTCAGTAGAAAGAAATGTAAATGAATAATCTGGATACCTATCTATTATTTGTTTTTCAAAGGTTGAATTGATAGGCAAATATGCCGGTTTGAATGGTTTCAAGTCATCTATAGCTTTAATCTCATTCACAATTAATGTTTGAAATGCGTGTTCACTAAGATTTAGCACTGTTTTATCATATGCGTCATTAAAAGTATTTAATGACTTCTCAAAAGTTATCCGCGCACCTTTGATATTTCCTCTTCTATAATGATACATGGCAGTAGAAAATAAAATTAGGCTTACAATGCCATCCTTTTTAGAAAACTGACTATTTGCTTTCCATGCATCCTCTAAAATATCATGACATAAGAAATAATGTTGCTGTTTATGAAAATAATAATAAAAATCGATTAAGGCTTTTTCCAATCCGACTCATCCTTAATTTAATGTTTGTAATATTCATGCTATAATACTTTAGTAAATTATGCACGATTTAGATTCAGTATAAGGACGATTAACATGTATGAAGTAAAATTAGATGCCTTCAATGGCCCCTTAGATTTATTACTACACCTAATTCAAAAATATGAAATTGATATTTATGATATACCTATGAAATCATTAACAGAACAATATATGCAATATGTTCACGCTATGAAACAATTAGAAATCAATATAGCGAGTGAATATTTAGTTATGGCATCTGAGTTATTAATGATAAAAAGCAAATTATTGCTACCGCAACATGATGTTGATGAACATTTAGAGGAAGATCCACGAGAAGATTTAGTAGGTCGACTTATTGAATATCAAAATTATAAAGAATATACAGAATTATTAGCCGAAAAGAAAGAAGAACGCGAGCACTATTTCACTAAGCACCCAACTGATTTATCCCATCTTGAAAAAGACGTCACATGGGATCAAAGTCAAACATTAGATTTAACTGATTTAATTGTTGCTTATCAACGTGTAAAAAATAGACTAGCACTTAATACACCTAAGACTGTTGACATCGTTAAAGAAAGCTTTACGATTCAACAAGCAACTGAAAAAGTAACGACACAATTAAAACATCATACATCGTTTAACTTCTTTAGTTTGTTTACTTTTAGTGAACCATTAGAACAAGTGGTTACTCACTTCTTAGCAATATTAGAAATGTCTAAATCTGGACAAATCAATATTGAACAAGTTAAAAATTTTGATGATATACGTATCGTTAGAGGAGTGAATTTTAATCTTGGATAAACATGGAATCATAGAGGCATTGCTATATACAGCGGGAGATGAAGGGCTTGAAGAAAAGCAAATTTTAGAGATTCTAGATATTAATCAAGCAAAATTAGCTGAATTAGTGTCATCGTATACTTCAAGTGGTTTAATGATTCAAAAATTTGGTTCAACTTATATCTTAACTTCAAAGAAAGAAGCATCACCTTATATTGAACAACTCATTGAACAAAAATCAAATATGAAGTTATCACAGGCAGCAATGGAAACATTATCGATTATTGCATATAATCAACCATTAACGCGGAGTGATATCGAATTAATTAGAGGCATTAATTCCGATGGTGCAGTTAGAACTTTAATTGCACGTGGTTTAATTGAAGCAAAAGATGTTGAAAATTCTCGTAGTCATGCTTTACAAACAACAGATTTATTTTTAAATGTATTCGGAATAGAAAAAATTGAAGATTTACCAACGACTGAAGAAGATGAAGAAGAGATGGAAGATTTCTTTAGTAATTTAGTAAATCAAAAAGGAGATACGAAATGAGCAAAGAATTAGAAAGGCTTCAAAAACGCATTGCTAATAGTGGGTATACATCACGCAGAAAAGCTGAAACTTTAATTTCAGAAGGAAAAGTAAAAGTCAACGGTGAAACTGTGACTGAATTAGGTACTAAAGTTAAAAGTTCTGATACTGTTGAAGTAGAAGGCATTAAAATAGAACAAGAAGACAAAATGTATATATTATTCTACAAACCAACGCAAGTGATCACAAGTGTGTCTGATGATAGAGGACGTACAGTAGTCACAGACTATTTTAAAGATTTAGAGACTAGAATTTATCCAGTTGGCAGATTGGATTATGATACTTCAGGTCTATTACTACTAACAAATGATGGTGAATTTACGAATTTAATGACACACCCTAGATACCACATTCAGAAAAAGTATGTTGCTAAATTAAAAGGATATCTCATGCGAAAGGAAGTCAAAGCTTTAGAAAAAGGAATCGAACTGGAAGATGGGTTTACGCAACCAGCACAAGTGAAAGTAAAAAAACAAGATAAAGATAAAAACACTACACTTGTAGAAATTACTATAAGTGAAGGTAGAAATCGTCAAGTTCGTCGTATGTTTGAACACTTTGGTCACCAAGTTGATAAATTAACAAGAATTGAGTTCGGTAACTTAAATCTTAAAGGTTTAAATGCAGGTGAAGGTAGAGTCCTAACACCACATGAAGTTAAAGTATTAAGACACATGGCAGAAAATGGAAAATAAATAAATAATATTTTACAATAGTAAGAGAATTTAATTTAACTTAATTTCTCTTGCTATTTTTTTCACAAAGTTAACTTTAAAGTAAAGCTTTCAATCATGCTATATGCTATAATATTGAGTGTATTCAGCATGTGTAGGAGGTATAAACAAAATGACAAACGAAATTTTAATTGTAGACGATGAGGATAGAATTAGAAGATTACTTAAACTCTACCTAGAGAGAGAATCGTTTACGATTCATGAAGCAAGTGATGGTAAAGAAGCCTATGATCTTGCAATGGAGAATGACTATGCGTGCATACTTTTAGACTTGATGCTACCAGAGATGGATGGAATTGAAGTGGCATCTAAATTACGTGAACATAAAGACACACCTATTATTATGCTTACTGCTAAAGGTGAAGAAACAAATAGGGTTGAGGGGTTTGAATCAGGCGCTGATGACTATATCGTTAAACCATTCTCTCCAAGAGAAGTTGTATTAAGAGTTAAAGCATTATTGCGTAGAACGCAATCTTCTAAACCTGAACAAAGTGAACCTCACGCAAGAGATGTTATAGAATTTAATCATTTAATCATTGATAATGATGCGCATCGCGTTTTAGCTGATAATCAACAAGTGAATTTAACGCCTAAAGAATATGAGTTACTTATTTATTTAGCTAAGACACCTAATAAAGTTTTTGATCGTGAACAACTATTAAAAGAAGTATGGCATTATGAGTTTTACGGAGACTTAAGAACGGTAGACACTCATGTAAAACGCCTTCGTGAGAAACTTAATCGTGTATCTGAAGATGCTGCACATATGATTCAAACTGTATGGGGTGTTGGTTACAAATTCGAGGTAAAGTCTAATGACGAGCCGACTAAATAGTGTGGTAATAAAACTGTGGTTAACTATACTTTTCATAGTAACGACAGTTTTAATTTTATTAAGTGCAGCTTTAATTACATTTATACAGTATTATTACACTCAACAAACTGAAAATGCTATAAGGGAAGACGCGTCTAGAATTAGTCACTTAGTTGAACAAGCTGATAATAAGACGTTAGCCATTCAACATAGCCAACAATTAATTGATGGCTCAGGTGGCGTGATTATTATGGCAAATAAACCTTCAAGTCTTAATCATTCTAATAGTGAAACTAAAAATAAAATGCTTGAAGCAATACACAATAATGCCAAATTCCAACAAGTCTTTTCAAAGGGTAAATCTACTACCCAAAATATAACCATTAGTAATAATGGTAACTCGCACTCTTATATTCTATTGGGCTATCCAATGAAAGCACAAGACAATGCAAACTCAAAGTATAGTGCTGTATTTATATATCAAGATTTAAAATCTATTGAAGATACGAATAATGCAATTACAATTATCATACTAATTACTGCGATTATCTTTATTGCTATTTCAACTGTATTTGCTTTCTTTTTATCAAATAGAATTACGAAACCTTTGAGACAACTTAGAACGCAAGCATTAAATATATCTAAGGGGGACTATTCTAAACAGACAAGCGTCTCAACTAAAGATGAAATAGGTGAATTATCACATACTTTCAATCATATGAGTTCTGAAATACAAGAGAATATTGAAGCACTTTCAACTCAAAAAAATATTAGAGATAGTCTAATCAATTCTATGATAGAAGGTGTACTAGGCCTAAATGACAAAAGAGAAGTTATCCTTTCAAATAAAATGGCTGATGATATTACTAAATCACTTAGTGCACCTGTATATAAAGATATTGAAAAGCAAATCGAAAAAACATTTGTTTCAAAGAATACAGAATTCCAAGAATACGAAATTAATAACAAATATTATGTCATTATCATGAGTTATATCGAGCGAATCCAACAAGATGGCCGTAGTGGTCTAGTAGTCATTATTAGAGATATGACCAACGAACATAATCTTGATCAAATGAAAAAAGACTTCATTGCTAACGTTTCACATGAATTAAGAACTCCTATTTCTTTACTACAAGGGTATACAGAGTCCATTGTAGATGGCATTGTAACAGAGCCCGATGAAATTCGAGACTCTTTATCTATCGTGCTTGATGAAACAAAACGTTTAAATCGTCTAGTAAATGAATTATTGAATGTAGCGCGTATGGATGCAGAAGGTTTAACTGTTAATAAAGAGAAACAACCCATTAAACCTTTATTAACTAAAATGCAAATGAAGTATAAACAACAGGCACAAGATTTAGAGTTAGACATGTCACTCGCGCCAGAAATGACTGATGAATTGTGGGATTATGATGCCGATCGTATTGATCAAGTACTTACAAATCTGATTGATAATGCCACACGTTATACTCAACCAGGTGATTCAATTACAATCACTTCATCATCTGATGACACATATCAGACATTGTACATTAGCGATACCGGAAGTGGTATATCTCCGGAACATCTTGAACTTGTTTTTGATAGATTTTATAAAGTCGAAGCATCAAGAACGAGAGGGAAACAAGGTACTGGTTTAGGATTATTTATTTGCAAGATGATTATCGAAGAACATGGTGGTTCTATTCAAGTAGAAAGCGAAGTAAACAAAGGTACAACATTTATCATTAAATTACCTAAACCTAAGTGCTAATATGATTACAATCTTACGCACTTATCTATCAAGCGCTTTAATTTAAGTTACATTAGAAACTCGTACATCACGAGGTTTTACTTAACGTACTAGCTTTTATTCTAAAAATGAAATTGCTAGACCAAGAGTGGGTCAGAATTCATGTTGAATCTGATTTCACTCTTTTTTTCTAATCAGTTTAAGCACCATTATTGCGCAATGTGCTTACTTAATGTAATATAAAAAT
The DNA here is from genome assembly GCF_001838705.1 of Staphylococcus sp. HMSC34C02. Taxonomy (NCBI): domain Bacteria; kingdom Bacillati; phylum Bacillota; class Bacilli; order Caryophanales; family Staphylococcaceae; genus Staphylococcus; species Staphylococcus sp. HMSC34C02. The sequence continues at coordinate 55,807 of NZ_KV838571.1, read as the reverse complement.
TAAATTAATATATAGTTATAATTCATCTTCGGGGTAGGGTGTAAGTCCCAACCGGCAGTAATTCAAGCCTGCGACCCGCTTCTTATGAAGTGGCTGATTCAGTGAAAGTCTGAAGCCGACAGTATAGTCTGGATGGGAGAAGATGGAGATTTTTTGTTGTGCAAAATTATCTCCTATTCTAAGTAAGATGAATGGAAGGAGATAATTCAATATGCAACAAAACAAACGTCTTATCACGATAAGTATGTTAAGTGCGATAGCGTTCATTTTAACATTTATCAAATTTCCGCTACCATTTTTACCGCCATACTTAACATTAGACTTTAGTGATGTGCCAACATTATTAGCAACATTCCTTTTGGGTCCAGTTGCTGGTATTATCGTAGCACTCATAAAAAATATACTTAACTTTTTATTTAACATGGGCGATCCAGTGGGCCCAGTTGCTAACTTTTTAGCAGGTGTAAGTTTCTTATTATCCGCTTACTATGTTACAAAACGTCAAAGACAACATGCACATACGCCACGTTCTTTAGTTATAGGACTCGCAATCGGTACTATAGTTATGACGATTGTGTTAAGTGTATTAAACTACTTTGTGTTGCTTCCATTATATGGGATGATTTTTAATTTAGGAGATGTATTTAATAATTTAAAAATTGTCATTTTATCTGGTGTTATACCTTTTAATATTATTAAAGGTGTTGTGATTTCAATTATATTTGTACTATTATACAATCGATTAAAACGCGTTTTATCATAAAAAATCTCCTATTGTTGAATTAAGTACTCAGCAATAGGAGATTTAAAATTTATTTGATTGTGCCATAAACTATTCAAATTTAAGGGCATCACCATCAAATGGTTCTTCTTCAATTTTAATTGAATCAGTTGGACAACCTTCAAGCGCATCTTCCATATCTTCATATAATTCTTCTGGTACTTCTGCAGTACCTTGATTATCATCAAGGATTACGAAAGCAATACCTTCGTCGTCATAATCGTAAATGTCTGGCGCCGCAGCACCACATGCGCCACAAGCAATACATGTATCCATATCAACGATTGTATACTTTGCCAAATTCTTCGCCTCCTTTGATAAAAATGCTACACTAGTATAACAAATGTTAACTAACACTTCGATTAATTTATTTACTATTTTATTAGTTACATAAAGTGAGGAATCATTAATGCATTCAATTATTACCTATGCATCAAATCATTCATTCGAATATAAAACCAATAAAAGTATCTATAATATTTTAATTGGGAAAAAATCACATCAAACTTTTTTTGATGCATGTTCCCAACAACTTTTATCATTATATCACAGTTTACCTAAATTAAAATATCCGTCTTTTGAGCGATTTTTGAATAGTAATGATGACCAAGATATCACCATTACTATTCATCCAAGGTTTACATACGATAGTATCATTCAAACATTTAGTTGTATTCAATTACTTATACAAACGATGACGCATTTCAAAAATAATCATTTAGACTTTATACCCATTACGCAACAAGTCATAGTTCAAAATAAAGTAAAGCAATTATATTCAACTATCATCGAGAGTGACTTAATTGATGATTTAGAAAATGAAATTGAGCAACTTTTTCATATCATTAATGAAACGTGCAATGGCAACTGTTTGATTCATTATTATCTACAAGGATATGAAGAACCAATGTATACGCGTCAACAAGTTTCTCTCATTGAAGACATACCAGTAACCGAGTTATTTGTCCATGAATTGAATAATTTAGTTCAAATGATGTTTGCATTAGAACATAAAGAACAATTTCCAATATTATCTCAAACCATTATTTTACCTACATTACTAAATAAAACTACAATTACATATCATCAATTACTCAAAGGACTTTCAATGAATGAAGCAGCAGTGACTCAAAATGTTAAAATCAATACGATTGAAGACCATGTACTTGAATTATTTATTAAAGGTTATTTTACAGCGTATCAACAATATGTAAGTACGACAGATTATAATTCGTTCATAGAATTTTATCACCAGAATAGAGGACATCGATTAAAAATATATAAAGAGCAATTCAATCAATTGTCTTATTTTCAAATCAAATTATTAATTATTGGAATTGAAAGAGGTGAGTTAAGTGCTTGAAGATAAATTAAAAGAATGGTTCGGTTTCTCCTCATTTAATCCGGGTCAGAAAGAAATTATTGAAAGCGTATTGAGCGATAAAGATACGTTAGGAATTCTTCCAACAGGTAGTGGCAAAAGTTTATGTTATCAAATGCCAACTTATATAAAAGAAAAGCCAACTCTCATCATTTCACCTTTAATCTCTCTTATGGATGACCAAGTCATGCAAATGAAATCTCAAGGAGAGAAATTAGTTGCTTCTATTCACTCTGGTATGGATCAAAATGAAAAAAGGCAAAATATAAATTTACTACAAAAAAGTCGATTTGTGTTTTTAAGTCCAGAATTTATGTTACAATCTCAAAATTTCGAATTAATTAAGAACATAGATTTCGGTTTAATAGTACTCGATGAGACACATTGTCTATCAGAATGGGGATATGATTTTCGACCACACTATGCAATTATTGGAGAAATTACATCTTATTACAAGAATGCAACCATATTAGCCCTAACGGCGACAGCACCACCTCATCTCGAAAAAGATTTAAACCTTATTTTATCTAAGGAATTAACTGTTATAAAGACTTCTATGAATCGGCAAAATATTGCTTTTTCACATCTCAATTTTGATAATGATGATAGTAAAATCCAGTGGTTATTAAACTTTTTAGAACAATCAGGACCTACAATCATTTATGTTTCATCCAAAAAAGTATGCTTAGAATTAGCGACCATGATCTATCACCATGGCTATTTAACTGGTATTTACCACGGTGATCTATCCTATCAAGAACGCCATACCGTTCAAAATCAATTTATGGAAAACTTTATACCCGTTATTGTGGCCACAAGCGCTTTCGGTATGGGGGTCAATAAAAAAGATATTAGAACAGTGATTCACTTTCATTTATCGACAAGTCCATCAAACTATTTACAAGAAATAGGTAGAGCAGGTAGAGATAATTTACCAAGCCAAGCGATAAGCCTATATCAACCTGATGATAGCTTCATTTTGGAAACATTACTTTTTAGTGATGCGATTACAACAGAAGATATTGACGCTTATGATATTGGCGCATTTCTACCACCACAAAAGGAAGAAATTCTATCCATTTTAAGCCAAAGATATTCATCCAAAGTGCTTAAATCAATTTTCAACAACGCTTTAATACGTAAAAAATTAGGTTATCAAAGGATGATTGGATATACATCTTTAGATCAATGTAGACGCCGCTATTTATTAGAATTTTTTGGCGATACACCACTTCAACCTAAACAATGCTGTGATATTGATTCGGATTTAGAATCCATTCACGTTACAAACCGAAAAAAAGTTAAAAGAAAATTAAATTATAGTGAAAAGTTAAAATATTTATTTAAAGTATAGTTGCTTTTCTTTACTAAAATTATTTTAAGAGGATATAATTAAAATACTTAAAGTTTTTTCAAGAAATATCGTGATACTATACATATTTCACACTTTGTGGGGTATATGGTATGTGATATTAAAATATTTAATTAAGAGAGGATGATGACCGTGTCTAAAAATAATTTTAGAGATGATTTCGAAAAAAATCGTCAGTCTATCAATTCTGATGACCAATTCGAAGAAAACACAAATGAGTTTGATGATAACTCAAATCATTCAGATGAATTTGAGAATCAATCAGATCAACAATTCCCACCTAGAAATGCACAAAGACGTCAAAGAAGACGTAATCAAGCTACAAATAAAAACAGAAAATTCGATAATCAAACTTCTGATTCAAATGCTACTGGTTCACTTGATGATCGACACGATGAAGACTCTTTAAATGAGTTACAACACAACCAAAAAGAGAATCAATTAGATAAAGCATCAATACATAAAGATGGGGAACACTCACCCGATAGAGACTTTAATAATCAATCGTCTCGAGAAAATCATCGTCATGAAGCATCAAGTAGAAAGCATGATAAAGACTATGATAATGAAAGTTTAAATGATGATGATCGTCACCGTCGTGATCACCAAGAGCATATCGATGCAAACAAACATGATAAGTCAAAACATGGTAAAGATGCTGCACTTGCTGGTGGTGCTGGTGTCGCTGGTGCTGCTGGTGCCAAAGCTGCTAAGGATAAACGAAATAAAGACACAAATCATCGTTCAAATCATAATGAACATAAAGATGACGATCATTTAAATCATGATCATAAGCGTGATCGCAATAAAAAACATAACAATGAAAAGCAACTAGATGACAATCAAGAACATCTTTCTAAAGATGAATCAAAAAAAGGTAATAAAGGGAAAAAAGCTGCAGTCGGTGCTGGTGCTGCAGGTGCCGCTGGTGCTGCTGGTGTAGCAGCCGCAAAACATAAAAAAGATAATAAAGACCATCACAATCATAAAGATAATCAAACGAATGAAGAACACAATGATAAAAAACATCAAGAGGATAATGATGGATTCCAAGCTCACAATGGTAAAAAGAAACGTGGTTTAGCAGGTCTTTTACTTCCATTAATTGCGTTATTACTAATTCTAGCAGCACTTGCTATCTTTATTGGTATGTATTTAAACAATGATAAAAAAGATAGCGACCAAGCTGATAATAGCAAAACTGAACAAACTGCAAACAAAGATAATGACAAAGATAGCAAAGACAAAGCTAGCGACGACAGTGACAAGAATAAAGATAATGCCACTAAAGATGATGACTCAAGTGACAAAGCTACAACTGATAATGAATCATCAAGTAATTCAAGCGATGATAATAGTAGTACTTCTGACAACAATGATTCATCAAACGCATCTGACAACAGTTCATCATCAGATAGCGATGCTTATAATTCAAATAGCAACAGTGATAATGCTAATTCACAAGCCACTCAGAACAGTGGTAACCAAAATAATAGTAATAACAATCAATCAAATAATACTAATTCAGGACAACAAACGCATGTCGTATCAGGTAACGAGAACCTATATCGTATCGCGATTCAATACTACGGAGAAGGTACTGTTGAAAATGTTAACAAACTGAAACAAGCGAACGGCTTATCTAGTAATAACATTTCAAATGGCCAAAGATTAGTAATTCCACAATAATTACATTAAAAAAGGCCATAGGATAAAAATTAAAAAATAATGCTACGTTGTTCATTCATCGTAGCTGACTAAAATTGAAAGGGTGCTTATATCAAGCATATCTCTCATTTTAGCTAACCTTGTAGGGGTAGGACAATGGATTCAAATAGAATTCAGTCCTATCCCTGTTTTCTTTATAAAATTTATAATCTCATTAAATTGTAAATAATATAGGTGCGATTCTATTTAGAAATCATGTTACAACTGCTATAATTAATGGGTGATTAAAGGAGGTCAATGACATGCAAAGCATAGAAAGTATTATAATCGGCGGAGGCCCATGCGGTTTAAGTGCTGCTATCGAACAAAAAAGAAAGGGTATTGAAACATTAGTCATCGAAAAAGGGAATGTTGTAGATGCTATATATAAATATCCAACACACCAAACATTCTTCTCATCTAGTGATAAATTGAGTATTGGCGATATACCATTTATCGTTGAAGAAAGTAAACCTCGACGTAATCAAGCGTTAGTTTATTATAGAGAAGTTGTTAAACATCACCAATTAAATGTTCATGCATTTGAAGAAGTGTTAACTGTTAAAAAGATTGATAATAAATTCACTATAACAACTACCAAAGATGTATATGAATGTAAATTCTTAACTGTTGCAACTGGATATTATGGTCAACATAATACATTAGAGGTTAAAGGTGCAGAACTTCCGAAAGTACAACATTACTTCAAAGAAGCACATCCTTATTTCAATTTAAATGTAACTGTAATTGGTGGTAAAAACTCTGCAGTCGACGCAGCATTAGAATTAGAAAAAGCTGGCGCAAATGTAACTGTATTATATAGAGGCGATCGTTATTCATCTGCTATTAAACCATGGATTTTACCTAACTTTGAATCATTAGTTAATCATGAAAAAATCACAATGGAATTTAATGCTAATGTAACTGAAATCACTGAAAATAGTGTGGTTTATAAAAAAGAAGGTAAATTGATTGAAATACCTAATGATCATGTATTCGCGATGATAGGATACCATCCTGATTATGACTTTTTAGAATCAATTGGAATAGAAATCAATACAAATGAATTCGGTACTGCACCCGTTCATAATAAAGAAACGTTTGAGACAAATGTAGAGAATTGTTATATTGCTGGCGTCATTGCTGCTGGTAATGATAATAATGCAATCTTCATTGAAAACGGTAAATATCATGGAGGCATTATTACCCAAAGCATTTTAAGTAAAAAGCAAACACCTCTCGAAAGTTAAGGTGTAATCATAAAATGCTAAACGCAACGAGATAAATATTTCAAAGCTACAATGTACTTTCATAGTAGCTAAATAGAAGAGTCTGGAACAAAAATAATCTAATGAAGCTATTTTGCAAATTCGCAGTAGCTGACTGAACTGAAAAGGCGCTTAAATCAAGCTTTTCTCAGTTTTAGTCACCCTTGCGGGGGTGGGACGACGAATTTAAAAAGAATTCTGTCCCACTCCCTTGTCATCTTATTTTATACTCATCAGATACAATTCAATACGCCTTTTTTCGGCCCTTGCTAATTTTGCTTTTCAAAATAATGCTTCAATTCTGACGTATTAAGATGATTACTTAAACCAATTAATAATTTTAGTCTCGCTTTCGGACCATTTAATCCATTCGAAAATATTAAACCTTTATTTGATAATTGGAATCCACCGCCATCATAGGCATATACAGGGCTTACAATACCGTTAAAGGATCTTGAAACTAACACAATTGGTATATTATTGTCCAAGCATGATTGAACGCCATTTAAGCAACTTGGTGGCAAGTTACCTTGACCCAAAGCTTCAATGACAATACCATCTACATGCTGTTGTGAATAGAAGTTAAATATGTCACTGTCCATCCCCATATACGCTTTAATCAATGGCACGCTTAACTCATGATTGACTGTATCAAAAGACTGTTGTTGATAGGGCTGATTATAAAATTGAACATTATCTTTGGTTAAAATACCTAATGGACCTTGATTAGGACTTTGGAAGGTATTAATGTTAGACGTATGCGTCTTAGTGACATTTCTGGCAGTATGTATTTCATCATTGAATACGACCATTACACCTTTGTCTTGCGCATCACTGGATGAAGCTACACGAATGGCCGAAATAAAATTATATAAACCATCAGAACCAATTTCATTTGAAGATCTCATCGCTCCAGTAATCACAACTGGATATCGAATATCTATTAATAAATCAAGAAGATATGCAGTTTCTTCAAGCGTGTCTGTTCCGTGTGTAATCACATAACCATCGTATTGATTTGTCTTATTTGCATCAATAATGATATTTCTCAATTGTTCAACGTTTTGAATTGTTATGTGTGGAGACGGAATGTTAAATGGATGTATTTCATCTACGTCAGCGTATTGACCAATAATGTCTGTATGTAAAGATATTGGATTTACATCATTTGTTACAACTTGATTGGATTGATTTTGAGACATGCTAATCGTACCACCAGTATGTATAACTAATAATCGCTTCATTGCGTTCCTCCTATTTTTAATTTACATATTTATGATAAAATAATACAAACAAAACAACAAGGAAGGATAAAATAATATGGACTTAATAAATATTGCCTTGGATGGTCCTGCAGCAGCAGGTAAAAGTACAATTGCTCGACAAGTTGCTAGTAAATTATCAATGATATACGTTGATACTGGTGCAATGTATCGCGCAATAACTTATAAATATCTTCAAAATAATAAACCTGAAGATTTTAAAGCACTCGTTGATCAAACTACTTTAGAATTAACTTATGATAAAAGTAAAGGACAACGTATCTTACTAGATGATCAAGACGTTACCGATTTTTTAAGAGAAAATGATGTGACTCAAAATGTATCCTATGTCGCTTCTAAAGCGCCTGTTAGAACATTTGCAGTTCAGAAACAAAAAGACTTAGCAGCCAAAAAAGGGATCGTCATGGATGGACGCGATATTGGCACAGTAGTGCTACCAAATGCAGAATTAAAGGTGTACATGATTGCTTCAGTTGAGGAGAGAGCTGAAAGACGACAAAAAGAAAATGAACAACGTGGTATTCCTTCAACATTATCGCAACTAAAAAAAGAAATCGAAGAAAGAGACCACTATGATATGAATCGTGACATTTCACCTTTAAAAAAAGCAGACGATGCGATTACAGTGGATACAACTGGCAAAACGATTGAAGAAGTAACTGAAGACATAATGACCTTAGTTAACAATTTATAAATGAGCAATAATAGCTATATAGAATAATTTGTACTTAATTTAGAATAAAGTGCGAATTATTTTAAATAGCTATTTTTATTCTATATAATTAAAAGTGGTAATAATTAATCACTGTTTAAATCGTATAACATTTATTAAGGTTCATTAAAATTATAAATCTTTAAAAGTTACAAATCAGTTAAATTTCTATTTAATAATTTTGATAATTGATAATTTTTTTAAGAACTTATGAAACTAAAGGGGAATTTCTTGACAATTCTACTGGTTTATAAGATGTTATATGTATGTAGTGTATAAGGAGGCAAATAAGATGACTGAAGAATTCAATGAATCAATGATTAATGATATTAAAGAAGGTGACAAAGTCACTGGTGAGGTTCAACAAGTTGAAGACAAACAAGTCGTAGTTCATATTAATGGTGGCAAATTCAATGGAATTATTCCAATTAGCCAACTTTCAACGCATCATATTGAAAACCCTAGTGAGGTTGTTAAACAAGGTGATGAAATAGAAGCATATGTTACTAAAATAGAAGTTGATGAAGAAAATGACTCAGGTGCGTATATTCTTTCTAAACGTCAACTTGAAACTGAAAAATCATATGAATATTTACAAGAAAAATTAGATAATGATGAAATAATTGAAGCAAAAGTTACAGAAGTAGTTAAAGGTGGCCTAGTTGTAGATGTAGGTCAACGTGGTTTCGTACCTGCTTCACTCATTTCAACTGATTTCATTGAAGATTTCTCTGTATTTGAAGGACAAACTATTCGTATCAAAGTAGAAGAATTAGATCCTGAAAATAATAGAGTCATTTTAAGCCGTAAAGCAGTAGAGCAAGCTGAAAATGATGTTAAAAAAGCTTCTTTACTAGAATCATTAAATGCAGGCGATGTTATTAAAGGTAAAGTAGCTCGTCTAACTAACTTTGGTGCTTTCGTTGATATCGGTGGCGTAGATGGCTTAGTCCACGTTTCAGAACTTTCACACGAACATGTTGATTCTCCAGAAGATGTTGTTTCTGTAGGACAAGAAGTAGATGTGAAAGTTAAATCTGTAGAGAAAGATGCAGAACGTATCTCACTTTCTATTAAAGACACTTTACCAACACCATTTGAAAGTATTAAAGGACAATTCCACGAAGATGATGTTGTCGAAGGTAAAGTTGTACGTTTAGCTAACTTTGGTGCTTTCGTTGAAATCGCACCAGGTGTACAAGGCTTAGTTCATATTTCAGAAATTGCACATGAACATATCGGTACACCAGGTGAAAAGCTTGAGCCAGGTCAACAAGTTAATGTTAAAATTTTAGGTATTGATGAAGAAAATGAACGTATTTCACTTTCAATCAAAGCTACTTTACCTAAAGAAGATGTCGTTGAAAGCGATGATGCTACAACTCAATCTTATTTAAGTAATGATCCAAACGAAGATAATCCAACACTTGGCGATGTCTTTGGTGATAAATTCAAAAACTTAAAATTCTAATCTAAAGTTAGGATAGTAATACATGAGGCTGGGACAAAATAAAATGTCTCAGTCTATTTTATTGTTCTGGCAGTAACTGACAGATGTGAATCAATTTGATTTAAGCGTGCTATCAACGTGATAGGTTGCATGGATTTTGATGATTAACCTTAACAAAATAGTGATGCCAACCTGATTACCAATCTTAGTATTATCTTTTAAGCAAAACATTTAATGAATCGTTCACTATTTAATTAAGGTGTTATCATTCAAATTTAAATTATCAATTCATTATAATGTAACTTAACTTATATACTTTGTTTGAAATAAATAGGTCATATGATAAAATTATAGAGATTTTAGAAAGAGAGGAAGTTAGCTTATGACGAAACCTATTGTAGCGATTGTAGGAAGACCAAATGTAGGGAAATCTACAATCTTTAATAGAGTAGTAGGTGAACGTGTTTCAATAGTCGAAGACACACCTGGTGTTACTCGTGATAGAATTTATTCATCAGGCGAATGGTTAACACATGAATTTAACATTATTGATACTGGTGGAATTGAAATCGGTGACGCGCCATTCCAAACACAAATTAGAGCACAAGCTGAAATTGCAATAGATGAAGCAGATGTTATTATTTTTATGGTAAATGTGCGTGAAGGTTTAACTCAAAGTGATGAAATGGTTGCACAGATGTTATATAAATCTAAAAAACCCGTTGTGTTAGCCGTTAATAAAGTGGATAATCCTGAAATGCGAAACGACATTTTTGATTTTTACGCATTAGGTTTTGGAGATCCATATCCTATCTCAGGCTCACATGGCTTAGGATTAGGTGATTTGTTAGATGAAGTGGTTAAACATTTTCCAGAGGATTATGAAGACCCTTACGACGAAGACACAATACGATTATCAATCATCGGACGTCCTAATGTTGGAAAATCTAGTTTAGTAAATGCCATTCTTGGCGAGGACCGTGTTATTGTATCGAATGTTGCTGGAACGACTAGGGATGCCATTGATACTGAATATAGTTATGATGGTCAAGATTATGTTTTAATCGACACTGCCGGAATGCGTAAAAAGGGTAAAGTGTATGAGTCTACTGAGAAATATTCCGTATTACGTGCGCTTAAAGCCATCGAACGTTCTAATGTAGTACTAATCGTTATAGATGCAGAGGAAGGTATAATAGAACAAGATAAACGTGTAGCAGGTTATGCTCATGAAGAAGGTAAAGCCGTAGTAATTGTAGTGAATAAGTGGGACACAGTCGATAAAGATAGTAACACAATGAAGAAATTTGCAGATGATGTTAGAAACCAATTTCAATTTTTAGATTATGCTCAAATCGCTTTCGTTTCTGCCAAAGAAGGTACACGCCTACGCACGCTATTCCCTTATATTAATGAAGCAAGCGAAAATCATAAGAAACGTGTTCAAAGTTCTACATTAAATGAAGTAGTGACAGACGCTATATCTATGAATCCTACGCCAACAGATAAGGGTCGTCGTTTAAATGTATTTTATACTACACAAGTAGCTATCGAACCTCCTACGTTTGTTGTATTCGTAAATGATGTCGAATTAATGCACTTTTCTTATAAACGTTACCTTGAGAATCAAATTCGTCATGCATTTGGTTTTGAAGGAACACCCATTCACATCATTCCGAGAAGAAGAAACTAAAAAGGAGATAATACTATGACTAAAATTACTGTTTTTGGTATGGGAAGTTTTGGTACTGCATTAGCCAATGTGTTAGCAGAAAATGGACATACTGTTCTAATGTGGGGTAAAAACGAAGATAGTGTCAAAGAATTAAATGATCACCATCAAAATAACCGTTATTTAAAAGATGTCGTACTCAATAGTAGTATTAAAGCCACTAGCGATATCAATGAGGCTGTGAATTTTACCGATATTTATTTAATGGCTTTACCTACTAAAGCTATGCGTGAAGTAACTAGTCAAATTGATGGTTTGATCAACACAAAGAAAACCTTCATCCATGTAGCTAAAGGTATTGAAAATGATACATTCAAACGTGTTTCAGAAATGATTGAAGATTCTATATCTGAAGAACATAATGGTGGCATAGGTGTATTATCAGGTCCTAGCCATGCTGAGGAAGTAGTAATTAAACAACCAACAACTGTGGCTGCATCATCAAAAGATGAAAAAGTTAGTGAACTCATTCAAGATTTATTTATGAATGATTATTTACGTGTCTATACTAATAACGATTTAGTTGGTGTTGAATTAGGTGGCGCGTTAAAAAATATAATAGCAGTCGCAAGTGGTATTGTTGCAGGTATGGGCTATGGAGATAACGCTAAAGCTGCTTTAATGACACGTGGTTTAGCTGAAATAAGCAGATTAGGTGAAAAATTAGGGGCTGATCCTATGACGTTTTTAGGACTTGGCGGAATTGGTGACTTAATTGTTACGTGTACATCTACACATTCCCGTAACTATACATTGGGATATAAGTTAGGACAGGGCCAAACTATGGATGAAGCATTAAATGAGATGAATATGGTTGTAGAAGGTATTTACACTACTAATTCTGTATATCATTTAGCCAAACAACAAAATGTGGATATGCCTATAACAAATGCACTTTACAAGGTTTTATTCGAAGATAAACCAGTTAAAGATAGTGTTAAAGACTTGATGGGAAGAGATAAAAAATCCGAATAGAGTGTAATATTACTCTATTTCAAAAAATTTTCGCAGATTTGCACTTAAAATACTGATATTTCAGTGTTTTAAGTGCATAAATTATTGCGGTAACATTAATTGTTGTGTTAAAGTCATAGCATAATGATATAAAGATATCATTATCATTCATCTGGAGGTGAACTCGTAATGAATAAAACTGACTTAATTAATGCAGTTGCAGAACAAGCTGATTTAACTAAAAAAGAAGCTGGTTCAGCTGTAGATGCTGTTTTCGAATCAATCCAAAAATCACTTTCTAAAGGTGAAAAAGTACAATTAATTGGTTTCGGAAACTTCGAGGTACGTGAACGTGCTGCACGTAAAGGACGTAACCCTCAAACAGGTAAAGAAATCGAAATTCCTGCAAGTAAAGTTCCAGCATTTAAAGCTGGTAAAGCATTAAAAGATGCTGTTAAATAATTTACTTAAAAGCCCTATAAAGGGCTTTTTTTTATACATATATCATTTTAATAGACTTAATTTGTCCTATGTAATTTAACTTGACTATTACAAATGTCTCATTAGTGCATATATTCAAATAAGTAAAGTAACATCCACTTAAGTCACTGTATTTTATTTTTATTCATATAATGTTAAGATGTATAGTGATAATAACGTGAGGTGTGAACATGGAAACAACAATAAGCAAATTAAATAGACAAATTAATCAAAAGCTTACAGGAATTCATGATTATGAAACGATTCATATAAATGCTAATTTGAGTACATTACTCGATACTTATGACATTCCTGAAAATGCTAAACTTGCTTGCCTCACTATCGATACTTCAATGAAACATCTTGATGAGATAACACAAAACCAAAAGTCAAAAAAATCTATTTTAATTGGTGATTTACTAAGCGCTCATTTTTATACGCTTTTAGCTGAAATAAATGATCCAACGTTTCAATTAGCAATGAGCAAAGCGATAGTCAAATCGAATGAATTAAAATCATCATTACATCATCAAGTATTAGAGTCTGAAGCTATCTATGATGCAATTATTGAAATTGAAACAATCTTCCCATATATAACTTTGTCTCATTTCAGTAAAGAACAAGTAACGCCTTTAGATTTATATCAACAATTAATCTCCGAGGGTGATGACTATTATCCATCTTACCTTAAGATGTACCAACCATCTGATGTACGTCAGTTTTTACAAAATATCAATCAAAGTTATATAGAGAAAAGTAGAGGTAATATTAATGACTGAAAATAATGCAAAAAAAGAACAAGTTCATACAGTCTTCCAAAATATTTCAAGTAAGTATGATCGCTTAAACAACATTATTAGTTTTGAGCAACACAAAGTGTGGCGAAAACATGTAATGAAAGATATGCACGTTAAAGTTGGTAGTAAAGCACTTGACGTTTGTTGCGGTACTGCTGACTGGACTATTGCACTTAGTAAAGCAGTAGGTGCGCATGGTGAAGTAACTGGTTTAGACTTCAGTGAAAACATGCTAGAAGTGGGTAAAGAGAAAACAAAACATATGGATAATATTCATTTAGTTCATGGAGATGCAATGAATTTACCGTTCGAAGATAATTCATTTGATTATGTCACAATTGGCTTCGGTCTCCGTAATGTACCTGATTATTTAGTTGCATTAAAAGAAATGAATAGAGTCTTAAAACCAGGTGGAATGGTCGTTTGTCTTGAAACAAGTCAACCAACAATGCCGGTATTTAAACAAATTTATAAGTTATACTTTAAATTCATAATGCCAATTTTCGGTAAATTATTCGCTAAATCTAAGGAAGAATATGAGTGGTTACAACAATCTACGTTCGATTTTCCAGATAAAGACAAATTAAAACAATTATTTGAACAAGCTGGCTTCACTAAAATTAAAATCCGTAGCTTTACAGGTGGCGTTGCTGCAATGCATCTAGGCTATAAACAAAAAAGTTAGACAAAATAAAAGGTGATTAACGTGGCAAAGTTAAACATGAATAGCGAAATTAAGAACGTAGAAAAACGCCTTCAAAAAGCTATCGAAAGCAATGATCCAATTTTACATGAAGCATCATCTCATTTGCTTTCTTCAGGAGGCAAAAGAGTTAGACCTGCATTCGTTATCTTGAGTAGTCAGTTCGGACCACAAAAGCAAACTGAAGATACGTATCGTGTTGCAGTTGCCCTTGAATTAATTCATATGGCAACACTAGTACATGATGATGTTATCGATAAAAGCGACAAACGACGTGGACGTTTAACCATAGTTAAAAAGTGGGACGTTACTACCGCAATATTAACTGGAAACTTCTTACTTGCATTGGGTCTTGAACATTTATCTGAAATTCGTGATAACCGAATTCATCATATTATTTCAAATTCGATTGTAAACGTAGGACTTGGTGAATTATTCCAGTTTCAAGATCAATTCAATAGTGAGCAAAGTATTACCAATTATTTGAGACGTATCAATAGAAAGACCGCTTTGTTAATTCAATTAGCAACTGAAGTCGGTGCGATTACTTCTGAGGCTGATGATGAAACTATTCGAAAGCTTAAAATGATAGGCCACTATATTGGCATGAGTTTCCAAATTGTTGATGATATTTTAGACTTCACTAGCACTGAAAAGAAATTGGGCAAACCTGTGGGTAGTGACTTAATGAATGGACATATTACATTACCAGTGCTACTTGAAATGAAAAAAGATATATCATTCAAGCGTCAAATTGCTTCACTCAACCATCAATCTAAATCTCAGGACTTTGAACCTTTGATTGAGCAGATTAGAAACTCTAATAGCATTAAAGAATCTAAAGCAATTAGTGATAAATATTTAGCTAAAGCACTTAAGTTAATTAATGAACTTGATGAACCCAATGCTCAAAGTCTTTTTATTAAATTAATAAAGAAAATGGGATCACGTAACGTTTAAAATGAAAAAATATTGAAAGCGCTTTAACAACCTGTTACTATTGAATAGTAGCAGGTCTTTTGTTACGCCAAAGTACGATACATATTTAAATATTCATCATTTAAGTCTTATGTTTATATCATTGAGACTTCACACACAGGGGGATAATTTACGATGGAAAGAACATTTTTAATGATTAAACCAGATGCAGTTCAACGTAATTTAGTGGGAGAAATTATTTCACGCATTGAGAGAAAAGGTTTAAAACTAGTAGGTGGTAAATTGATGACTGTTCCTCAATCATTAGCTGAAGAACATTATTCTGAACACACAGATAAACCATTCTACGGCAAATTAATTTCATTTATTACTTCTGCACCTGTTTTTGCAATGGTTGTTGAAGGCGAAGATGCCGTTGATGTATCAAGACACATTATAGGTAAAACAAACCCATCTGAAGCAACACCAGGTTCTATTAGAGGCGATCTCGGCTTAACTGTAGGACGAAATGTAATTCATGGTTCAGATTCAGTTGAATCAGCACAACGTGAAATTGCACTATGGTTTAATGAAGACGAATTAAGTAGCTATGCGTCACCTAGAGATGCTTGGTTATACGAATAGAAATTTAATACACATATTGAACTGATAAGGGTAGTCTAGACAATTAGGTTGAGGCTTACCTTTTAGATAAATCACAAAGACTGACAAAATAGTGAAGCCGTTAATAATACGTTGCCCATCACTTGTCATCCTTTAGAGGGCGAACTAGAATGCATTATGAATACTAGTTCGCTCTCTTTCTATTTTTTTAAGATGAAATATCATCATTTCGTTTTTCACTCTTTAATTATTGAAATATTCTAATAAATTCAAATTTACTATTGCACACTAGTTATGTTATACGGTTGAATGTGATATGATAACACATATCACAATTTAACGTAGTAAAGGGAAAGGAGCGTATTCACATGAGATATTTAACGTCAGGAGAATCACATGGTCCTCAATTAACAGTAATTATTGAAGGTGTACCTGCGAATTTAGAAATTAAAGCAGAAGATATTAATACGGAAATGTTTAAGCGTCAAGGTGGCTACGGTAGAGGACGACGTATGCAAATTGAGAAAGATGCTGTAGAAATTGTATCAGGTGTCAGAAATGGCTATACACTTGGCAGTCCAATCACACTTGTTGTCACAAACGATGATTTCACACATTGGAGAAACATTATGGGTGTTGCGCCTATTACAGATGAAGAAAGAGAGAATATGAAACGTACTATTACAAAACCACGTCCGGGACATGCGGATTTAATTGGTGGTATGAAGTACAATCATAGAGATTTAAGAAACGTTTTAGAACGTTCTTCTGCTCGCGAAACAGCAGCGCGTGTTGCAGTTGGGGCAGTATCTAAAATACTGTTAGAACAATTAGATATTCATATGTATAGTCGTGTAGTTGAAATTGGCGGTATTAAAGACGAGGGGTTATATGATACTGAAACTTTCAAACAAAATATAGATAAGAATGATGTACGTGTTATCGATGAATCTATCGCACAGAAAATGAGAGATAAGATAGATGCCGCTAAAAAAGAAGGCGATTCAATTGGTGGCGTTGTTCAGGTAATGGTCGAGAATATGCCTGTGGCTGTTGGTAGTTACGTACAATATGATCGTAAATTAGATGGTCGTATTGCTCAAGGTGTTGTTAGTATTAATGCATTTAAAGGAGTAAGCTTCGGTGAAGGTTTTAAAGCTGCAGAAAAACCAGGAAGCGAAATACAAGATGAAATCTTATATAATAGCGAATCAGGCTTCTACCGTGGTTCTAATCATCTAGGTGGCTTTGAAGGTGGTATGACAAATGGTATGCCAATTATCGTAAATGGCGTTATGAAACCAATCCCAACTTTATACAAACCGCTTAATTCTGTTGATATCAACACTAAAGAGGACTTCAAAGCTACGATTGAACGATCTGATAGTTGTGCTGTACCTGCAGCAAGTGTAGTTTGTGAACATGTTGTTGCTTTTGAAGTAGCCAAAGCGATTACAGAAGAGTTTCAATCCAACCATATTGATCAATTAAAAGCCCAAATTGAGGAACGAAGACGTCTGAACATTGAATTTTAAATCAATGTACGTATAGAAACGAGGTATTTTGAATGCAATTACAAACAACGTATCCAAATAATAATTATCCAATTATCGTCGAACATAATGCCTTTGAAACATTATCTGACTATATACAAGACTATGATAAAGTCTTTCTCATCGTTGATGAATTTGTTGATTTTAATTTTAAACATAAGTTCACTTCACTACTTAACGCATCAAACACTTATAAGATCGTTGTACCTGCCGGTGAGAAAATGAAAACATTTGAGCACTATCAACAAACATTAGAACAATTACTTGAATATAACTTAACGCGCAACACGTGTTTAGTTGCGATTGGTGGCGGTGCTACAGGTGATTTTACTGGATTTCTAGCTTCATCTTTATTAAGAGGTGTTGATTTCATACAAGTACCTACGACGATACTTGCGCATGATTCTAGTGTTGGAGGCAAAGTAGGTATTAATTCTATTCATGGAAAGAATTTAATCGGTGCATTTTATCGACCAAAAGCTGTCATATATGATTTGAACTTTTTAAATACTTTACCTTATGAAGAAATTTTAAGTGGCTATGCTGAAGTTTATAAACATGCTTTATTAACAGGACAAGTCGCTACAGATGATATTGAGAAGCACTTTTCTACTAGAGAAAAACTGAATTCTCTAAAAGATATGGATCAGTTTATCTTCAAAGGCATTAAGACGAAATTGAACGTCATCGTTAAAGATGAAAAAGAGCATAATATGCGAAAATATTTGAATTTAGGGCATACGTTCGGCCATGCTGTTGAATATAAGACTAAAATACCACATGGTCACGCCATAATGATTGGTATTATCTATCAATTTATTATCGCCAACAGACTGTTTGAATCACAATTTGATGTTTCACATTATGCTAATTATTTAAAAACATTATGTTATCCAGTTGAATTGGTTCAACAATTAAACTTTAATGATATGTATCAATATATGTTAACGGATAAAAAGAATAATGGTGAAGGTATTCAAATGGTCTTACTAGAAGAGCTTGGTAAACCACGTGTCTGCCACGTTGAAAAAGACATATTAATTCAAGCATTTGAGGATTTACAATTCGTATTGAAGTAGGTGGATGATAGCATGTCAAATGAACAAATGATCGATATTAAGGGACCATTAGTTGGTGAAATTGAAGTGCCTGGAGATAAATCCATGACGCACAGAGCCATCATGTTGGCTTCTTTAGCAACTGGCCAATCAACGATATTTAAACCGTTATTAGGCGAAGATTGTTTACGTACAATCGAAATATTTAAATTATTGGGTGTTGATATACAAATTGCGGATGACAAAATCGTTGTTAATTCACCAGGCTATAATAAATTTAAAACACCACATCAAACTTTATACACAGGTAATTCGGGAACTACGACACGCTTATTAGCAGGTTTGCTAAGTGGTCTCAACCTTAATTGTGTGTTATCTGGTGATGCGTCAATAGGTAAGCGGCCCATGGATAGAGTGATGAAACCACTCAGATTGATGGGTGCTAATATTTCAGGAATAGATGATAACTATACGCCTTTAATTATTGAACCCGCTTCACTAAAAGGTATTACCTATGAAATGGAAGTAGCGAGTGCACAAGTTAAAAGTGCGTTATTGTTTGCTAGTCTATTTTCAAATGAAGTTTCTGAAATTACTGAGTTAGATATAAGTCGAAATCATACTGAAACAATGTTTGAACATTATGGCATTCCAATTAGCATTTCTGGTAAAGTGATTACTACGCAGGCAAACGCTATCCAACATATCAAAGCTACAGACTTTAGTGTTCCGGGAGATATTTCTTCAGCAGCATTCTTTATTGTAGCAGCACTTATTACGCCTGGAAGCGATATAATAATTCATAATGTTGGCATCAATCCAACTCGTTCAGGTATTATAGATATCGTTGAACAAATGGGAGGCCGTATTGAGTGCTTTAATGTCACGCAAACGTCAGAACCAACTGCATCGATTCGTGTAAAATATACACCAAACTTAAAACCAGTCCATATTGAAGGCGATTTAGTACCGAAAGCGATTGACGAATTACCTATCATTGCACTATTGTGTACACAAGCAGCTGGTACAAGTATCATTAAAGATGCAGAAGAATTAAAAGTGAAAGAAACAAATCGAATTGATACAACTGCAGACATGCTTGGGTTATTAGGCTTCGAATTACAACCAACTGAAGATGGGTTAATTATTCATCCTTCAGAATTCAAAAAATCAGCAACCGTAGATAGTTTAACTGACCATAGAATTGGGATGATGTTAGCTATAGCTTCATTATTAAGTGATGAACCGCTTAATATCCGACAATTTGATGCTGTTAATGTATCATTCCCTGGTTTCCTTCCTAAATTAAAGCTTTTAGAAAATGAGGGATAAAATAAAATGGAAGATATCTATAAATTAATAGACGATATCAATCTTCAAAAATTAGATCATTTAGATACACGCGTAAATGATGCATTGAGCTCTAATAATGATGATGCATTATTTATTCTTGGTGAAACCTTATATAATTTTGGATTAACACCTCAAGGACTAGAGGTGTTTAGAACTTTATATCATAAGTATCCAGATGAGAGTGAATTACTAATATACTTTATTGAAGGCTTAATGTCAGAGAACCAAACTGATGAAGCGTTAGAATATTTAAGTCAAGTTGCAATATCAACCGAAAAACTGATGCTAGAAGCTGATTTATATCAACAAATTAATATGACTGAAGTTGCTATTGATAAATTAATAGAAGCAAGAGAATTAGAACCTAACGACCCAATCATCCATTTTGCATTAGCTGAATTGTTGTATTTTGATGGTCAATACTTACGTGCGACTCGTGAATATGAAGTCGTATTAGATACAGGTGAGTACGAAGTAAATGGCATCAATTTGTTTGCTCGAATGGCAGATTGCGCATTACAAAGTGGTAACTATAGTGATGCGATTAATTTATATGATGAAATTAATGAAGATGAAATGACTTCTGAAGATTTCTTCAAAAAAGCCATCGCATATGAAAAAAATGATATCACTCAAGAAGCCATTAAAATCACGAAAAATCTTCTATCTAAAGATCCTGACTTTATACAAGGATACTTCTATTTACAATCACTTTATGAAAATGAAAAAAATTATCCTGATGCAATTGAAACTGGTAAAGAAGGCTTACGCTTAAATCAATTTTATAAAGAATTGATGGTTTCAACAGGAAGTTTAGAAATTGAGCATGGCGATGCTAATGAAGGTGTTGAATTACTCAAACAAGCGCTTGAAGTGGACAACGCTTATCATGAGCCATTATTAATTTTGAGTGATTTATTCCGAAACGAAGAAGACTATGAAGCAATTATTGCATTGTTATCATATGTTGATGAAGATGATTTAGATCCTGTTTTCATGTGGCATTTAGCGCATGCATTTGGTCAAGAAGAACGTGATAAGGAAGCACAACATTTCTTTGAACTTGCTTATCCTACAACGAAAACGCAAAGCGCATTCTTAAGTGACTATTACTATTATTTAATTGAAATCGGTAATAAAGAAAAGGCAATGACACTCTTACAACAATTACTAGAAATGGATCCTAGTAATGAGACTTGGCAAGAAGAAGCCAATCGTCTTGATTATTAATGAAGGTGATTTACTTGAATCAAACCCTTAATCAGATGAAACAAAGTTATATTGAATATGCTTTGTTTCATTATCATTTTAAATCGCGTATTAGTGTATGGATTTTAAACTATATTAAATCTCATTACGATCTACTTGAACACGTTCATTTTGTTAATCAAAAAATATCCAATCATAAAACGCTAGAAATGAGTTTAAGTAATGCAGATGCTCCAGCAATTAAGTTGGTTAATAATCATCACATACTCATAAACACAAATGAGATTTTCAATTATATTATATCTCATCATTGTGAATTTGATATTCTGATTCATTTTTCAGACGAACACGCTACCGATTTTAAATTAAATGACTTGATGATTCATCAATTAATGTATTCAACTCAATATATGGCTTATCTAAATACGATTTACAATTTATCTCTTGATTCGACAAGTGTCTACTCACTCATTGAGCACTTGCGCCATAATATTGATTTAAGCCTTCAATTTAATGATCGAGAACAATTCTATCAATTAACTCAAATTTTAGAGGTGCTTGAAAATCGATAAAAGTCATTAAAGGAAATAAAACGTATGCTAACATTTAAACAAATGTGGGAGTTAACATTATATCGTCAATCCTGCTTAATCTTTTTACTTGTTTGTAACTTACTTGGCACATTGTATGGGTTCATTTGGTATGGTGATCAATTAGTTCAAACACCTTGGTATTTCTTACCTTTTATACCTGATAGTCCAATTGCTTCGCTTTTTTTATGTATTGTTATTTTTTGTTTAATTATCAATAAACACATCCCGTTTATTGAAGCCCTTGCTTTCGTTACTTTATTAAAATATGGGCTATGGGCTGTAATAATGAATCTTCTAATGATTCATTTAAATCATAATATAACAATCATGAATATATTTTTAATTTTGAGTCATGGTATTATGGCGATACAAGCAATTTACTTTTATCCTCGCTTAAAGATTAGAATAAGTGGTTTGCTAATTGCGATGGTGTGGGTGTTTCATAATGATTTCATTGATTATGTTTTAAATAAGTATCCGTACTATGACTTTATTGAGCAACATAAAGTTATGGTTGGCTATATCGCGTTTTGGTTAAGTTCATTGGCATTATGCTTATATTATTATTTACAAAAGATAATACCAATTAAATTATTTGATTAAATCAAGGATTCTCAGTAGAATATGGATAAAGGAGAGTGGAATTATTGTCTATAATGTCTTATATAATATATATCGTCATTATTATGCTCATTCCAATGTGGGCACAACACAAAGTAAAATCGAATTATGAAAAATATGCACAAGTGAGATCAACAAGTGGTAAAACTGGCCGTGAGGTAGCTGAAGAAATCCTTCATGCGAATGGCATCTATGATGTTGACGTTGTTAAAGGTGAAGGTTTCCTAACTGACCATTATGATCCTAAAAAGAAAGTTGTTTGTTTATCTCCTGCAAACTTCGATAGACCTTCAGTAGCTGGTACAGCTATTGCTGCACACGAAGTTGGACACGCGATTCAACATCAACAAGGTTATGTATTTTTAAGATTCAGAAGTGCGTTAGTACCATTTGCCAATTTAGGTAGTTCTTTAAGTTACATGATTATCATGTTAGGAATTATCCTTACAGCTATGGGAAGTGCATTTGGATCAACAGCATTATGGATTGGCGCTGGATTAATGTCACTCGCTGTCCTGTTCTCGATTGTAACGTTACCTGTTGAGTTCGACGCAAGTTCAAGAGCAATGAAACAAATAACTGCTTTGAATATTGTCAATGAAAAAGAATATAAACATGCTAAAAAAGTTCTTTCAGCAGCTGCAATGACGTATGTTGCCGCAACTGCAACAGCTGTAGCAGAATTAGTAAGAATTATTCTTATCGCTAAAGCGAGTGATAATTAATTTAGCTTATAAATATTTAGCATTAAACAACATCATTTTTATGCTACTAGCATTAATCGCTCACTAAAGTTGAGTAAGTAATTATAATATGCTTTTCAATCTTAGATAGCGACGTGGGAGTAGGACATTGAATTCGTATAGAATTCTGTTCTACTCCCAATTTTTTATTTTATATTTCTTGAAAATTTAATTAAAATATAATCCGTTCTTTTCATATTCATAAAATGCATGATTGTTTAATATGATATATACTTATTAAGTATCAATAATAAAGGAGAAAGTGAACACAATGAAATCTATGAAAGAGATGCAAAATGAAGTGGATGCATACATTGGACAATTCAAAGCTGGGTATTTTTCTCCACTTGCAAATTTAGCACGTTTGACAGAAGAAGTCGGAGAACTTGCTAGAGAAATCAACCATTATCACGGTGAAAAGAAAAAGAAAGAAACTGAAGATGAAAATACAATTAAAGCCGAATTAGGAGACAATTTATTTGTTTTACTTTGCTTAGCAAACTCACTCGATATCGACATGACTGAAAGCTTTAATGAAACAATGGAAAAATTCAACACTAGAGATAAAAATCGTTTTGAACGAAAATAATCATTTTTAAAAAGGAGGATAGTGTAACATGAAAATAGGTATTACATGTTATCCATCAATGGGCGGTTCTGGTATCATCGCTACTGAGTTAGGCATTAAAATGGCTGAGAGAGGTCATGAAGTACATTTTATAACGTCGAATATTCCTTTTAGAATCCGCAAACCTTTACCTAATATTACGTTTCATCAAGTTGAAGTAAATCAGTATGCCGTCTTTCAATATCCTCCATATGATATCACTTTGAGTACTAAAATTTCTGAAGTGATAAAAGAATATGATTTAGATGTATTGCACATGCACTATGCCGTGCCTCATGCTGTTTGTGGCATTTTAGCACGTCAAATGTCTGGTAAAGATATTAAAATAATGACGACGTTACACGGCACTGATATTACCGTATTAGGTTACGATCACTCACTTAAAGGTGCTATCAAATTCGGAATTGAGCAAAGTGATATTGTTACAAGCGTGAGTCATTCATTAGCACGTCAAACAAAGTCCATCATTGAAACTGAGAAAGAAATTATCCCTATTTATAATTTTGTTCGTGAAAATGAATTTCCAACACGTCATGATGAAAAACTTAAAGAAGTCTATGGCATCAAACCAAATGAAAAGGTACTGATTCACGTATCTAATTTCAGAAAAGTAAAACGTATTGATACTATTTTAGAAACGTTTGCGAAAGTTCATCATCATATACCAAGTAAACTCATTTTATTAGGTGACGGTCCAGAATTATTAGATATGCGAAAGTTAGCACGTCAGTTAGATATCGAAAATGATGTGTTATTTTTAGGCAAACAAGATCAAGTAAGTGAATTCTATCAAATGTCTGATTTAGTGCTTCTATTAAGTGAAAAAGAGAGCTTTGGATTGACATTACTAGAAGCAATGAAAACAGGTGTTGTGCCTATCGGTTCTAATGCAGGTGGTATAAAAGAGGTTATCAAGCATAATGAGACAGGTTATATCGTAGATATTGGTGATAGTACTAGCGCAAGTGATTATGCCATACAACTTCTTACTAACCCTGATTTATACCAACACATGCAAATTGCTATGTTAAATGACATAGAAAAACGATTTGGTTCAGAATTAATTACAGATCAATACGAACACTACTATAGAAAAATGTTAAATCAAAAAGAGGATTAGTATGGGAACAAAACTATTTACTCAAGCAAAACCTATTTTAGAAAAAATAGAACACCATGGCTTTGAAGCATACTTCGTCGGAGGGTCTGTGCGTGATTATTTAATGGATAGACCCATCCATGATATCGATATTACAACCAGCGCAACACCAGATGAAATAGAATCGATATTTGATAAAACAATCCCAATTGGAAAAGAGCACGGAACGATTAATGTCGTGTACGAAGGAACGAATTACGAAGTGACAACTTTCAGAGCTGAATCAGATTATGTTGATCATCGCAGACCTAATGAAGTGTATTTTGTACGTGATTTAAAAGAAGATTTACAACGTCGTGACTTTACAATTAATGCTATTGCTATGGATAAAGATTTTAAAATTTATGACTATTTTGATGGTCAAACGGCATTACAGCAACAGATTATAACTACTGTTGGTATACCACACGAGCGTTTCGATGAAGATGCTTTACGCATTTTGAGAGGCGTACGCTTTCAATCGCAATTAAATTTCACGATCTCACATCATACGTTTGAGGCAATGCAACATCATATTGCAGATATCGAATTTTTATCTATAGAACGTATCGTTGTAGAACTTAAAAAATTAATACAAGGTCAAAATGTTAGTGAAAGCTACACAACTTTATTGACATTGAACTTCTTTAATTATGTTCCATTTTTTAAAGATCTGGATATGAAAGCAACAAGGATTAATGCACCGATAAGCTTTGAATTATGGCTAGCAATCTTAAAGACCATTGAGCAATCAGACACGCCGCTTTCAAGCTTGAAAATAAGCAATAAAGAGAAAGCTAAAATAAATCAATATCATAAACTATTATTAGAGATGCCAAAAATCTCAACTAAAAATCAATTACAGTTATTTGTTTATGATTATGGCGCAAGTAATATTTTGGACATCATTGACATCATTCCTTTACTTAAAGAAAATAATATTAAAGTAGCGTCACCTCTAATCTTTAATTATCAATCGATTAAAGAAATTAATCATCAATTACCAATTGAAAGTCGTAAAGCGCTTAATATCAATGGTGGCGATATACTCAAAGTTGTGCCTAAAAAAAGTGGTCCTTGGTTAAAAGAGGTGTTACGACAAATCGAAAGTGAAGTTGTTACACATAAAGTTTCAAATTCTAAAGATGAATTATTGAAGTGGGTGAAAGAGAATGTCAAAATATAGTCAAGACGTTATTCGTATACTATATAAGCATCAATCTGAATATATTTCAGGACAATATATTGCTGATCAATTAAATATTTCAAGAGCAGCTGTAAAAAAAGTCATCGATCAACTAAAAAAAGATGGGTGTAAAATAGACTCCATCAATCATAAAGGCCATCAATTAAATGAACTACCAGAATGTTGGTATCAAGGTATCGTAACTTATATTTTAAAAGATTCGCAATTAGCCTCAGAAATAAAGGTATTCGAGAGTGTTGCGTCAACTCAAACGATTGCTAAGCAAGAATTAGTTGGCAATAGTGCATCAATGATTATTTTAAGTGATGAACAAACACAAGGACGTGGACGATTTAATCGTAATTGGGCATCTTCAAAAGGTAAAGGTTTATGGATGTCATTAGTATTACGTCCTAATGTACCTTTTTCAATGATTCCAAAATTTAATTTATTTGTTGCTTTAGGAATTAGAGACGCTATACAGTCATTTTCAAATGACAAAGTAGAAATTAAATGGCCGAATGATATTTATATCGCTGACAAAAAAGTATGCGGTTTTTTGACTGAAATGATTGCAAATTATGATTCAATTGACGCCATCATTTGTGGTATTGGCATCAATTTAAACCATGAAGATAGTGATTTCTCAGATGAGATTAAACATAGCGCGACAAGTGTCGGTTTACATAGTGATACTAAAATCAATCGATATACATTTTTAGAAGCGCTCATTTCATCAATTGAAAAACGTTATACTCAATTTTTAACTCAGCCATTTGCAGAAATTAGAAATGAGTATATTCAAGCTTCTAATATTTGGCAACGCCAATTACGTTTTACTGAGAATAATACACAATTTATTGGTGAAGCGATTGATATTGACCGTGATGGTTTCTTAATTGTAAAAGATGAGGATAATGAAGTTAGACGCCTTATTAGTGCGGATATAGATATATAAAGCGTATGACAAGAAGATAAGGAGAGTTAGTTATGGGACACACAAGTTATGCAGTTGTCGACTTAGAAACAACTGGCAATCAACTTGATTATGATGAAATTATACAAATTGGTATAACCTTTGTAAGTAATAATAAAATATCTGGGACTTATCATTCTATGATTCGTACTGATTTGGAAATTCCACCATTCATTCAAGCATTGACCTCAATTGAAGATACAATGTTAGAACAAGCCCCTTATTTTCATGAAATCGCAAAAGATATTTATCAACAACTAAAAGATTGTGTATTTGTGGCGCATAACGTAGATTTTGACTTGAATTTTATTAAGAAGGCTTTTAAAAACTGTAATATACATTTCGAACCTAAAAAAGTCATCGATACATTAGAGTTATTTAAAATTGCTTATCCAACAGATAAAAGTTATCAACTTAGTGAATTAGCGGAGTCTCATGATATCCCTTTAGATAATGCACATAGAGCTGATGAGGATGCTACAACAACTGCATTATTAATGATTAAAGCCTTTCAAAAATTTGAACAACTTCCAATAGATACGTTAAAACAACTCTATTATTTAAGTAAAAATTTAAAATACGATTTATATAATATCTTGTTTGAAATGGTTCGTCAGCATCCATCATTACCTTTAGATAATACGCTTGGACAATTTGAACAAATTATTTATAAAAAACAAGTGGATCTAAAAGCACCTAAAACTCAATTTAATGGATCACTTAAAGATCTGTATCGTGATGCAGTTAAAGCTCTCAATCTTACATATCGTCCTCAACAATTATATTTATCTGAAATTATATTAGAACAATTGATGCACAACGATAAAGCAATGATAGAAGCACCTTTAGGTAGTGGGAAGTCATTAGCATATCTATTAGCAGCGCTAATGTATAATATTGAAACAGGACGTCATGTCATGATTTCAACAAATACTAAATTATTGCAGAATCAGCTTTTATTAAAAGACATACCTAGTTTAAATCAAGCGCTAAACTTTAAAATTAATGCAACACTTATTAAAAGTAAAACAGAATATATTTCACTTGGTCTAATTAGTCAAATATTAAAAGATGAAACTACTAACTATGAAGTTAATATTTTAAAAATGCAATTATTGACATGGATTATCGAAACTGAAACAGGGGATATTCAAGATTTAAATCTAAAAGGTGGTCAAAAAATGTATTTTGACCAAAAAGTTGAAACCTATGTGCCCGTTAGACATGATATTCATTATTACAATTACATCAAACGAAATGCACAACACATCCAAATCGGTATCACTAATCATGCGCATCTTATACATTCAGATCAAGAGAACTCAATATACCAACTGTTCGATGATTGTATCATTGATGAGGCCCATCGTTTGCCTGATTATGCATTAAATCAAGTTACAAATGAACTTGATTACTCAGATTTAAAATATCAACTTGGCTTAATAGGGAAGAATGAAAATGAAAAATTGTTGAAAGCAATCGATCATCTTGAACAACAACGTATATTAGAACGTTTAGATATTGCACCAATTGATGTATTTGGACTGAAGATGAACATCTCAGAAATACATGATTTAAATGAGCGTTTATTCAATCATATATTTGAAATTATTCAAAATTCGGACGTTCACGATGATGACATTCATCGACACCATTATGTATTTGAATTTGATTCAACACAGATACTTAAAGATTTACATTTAATTGTTGATAAAATAAATAAAACATTAGAAATATTTAATGGCATGACGCATAAAACGATTAAGACTTTACGTAAACAATTGCTATATATTAACGATACTTATCGAAACATAGAACAAAGCCTTAAAGATCATCATACAGCTTATTTATCTATTAGAAATTTGACTCAGAAATCAACAATTAAATTAATTGTTAAAGATTACGCTGTCCGAGATATACTTACAACACGCGTCTTAGATAAATTTAACTCTTTAACCTTTATTTCAGGGACGTTAACTTTTAATCATAAGTTCGATGCCTTCAAAAATTGGTTCAAAGAGGATGTGCAATTTAACACTTATCAAGTTCCTTCGACATTATCAAATCGTATGAATACAAATGTGTATATTCCTAGCGATGTAAGTGCTTATAACTTCAAAAATATCGATGATTATGTAGCATCTATTGTCGATTATATACAGGAATATGTCACAATCACGCAGTCGAAATGTTTAGTATTATTTACAAGTTATCGCATGATGCATATGGTTCAAGAGTTATTAAATGAACTACCAGCATTTGAGGACTATGTTGTGCTCACACAACAGCAAAATCAAAATTATAAAATCGTTCAACAATTTAATAGTTTCGATAAAACGATATTGCTTGGTACGTCTACCTTTTTTGAAGGCTTTGATTATCAATCAAATGGAATTAAATGTGTCATGATTGCCAAACTACCATTTATGAATAAATATAATACAAAACATTGGCTCATGGATTCAGAGTTTGAGTCTACCTTTAAAGACTATGTATTACCTGATGCAGTTACACGTTTTAGACAGGGACTCGGTCGATTAATTCGAAATGAGGATGATCAAGGACTTATTGTTTCATTTGATGACCGTTTAATTAGCAGTAACTATAAGAACTTTTTTGCTCAAACGCTAGAAAATTATAAACAGAAAAAAGGGGATATCAAACAGTTTGGTAAACTCATTAAAAAAATCCAGCAAAATATTGATAAGAAACAATAATTTATACGATTCAACGATGAAACAACATCGTCACATGCTAGAACTTCACAATTTATTTTGTTAAAATAAATAAGTATTGACTATATAGAATGACAATTAGGAGATTGGTTATGAAAACAACGATTAAACAAACTAAACAACACCTTAACCAAGAAGTGACTATTGGTGCTTGGTTAACGAATAAACGTTCAAGTGGCAAGATTGCCTTTTTACAATTACGTGATGGTAGTGGCTTTATGCAAGGCGTGGTAGTTAAATCAGAAGTGGATGAAGAAACTTTCCAACTTGCAAAAGAAATCACACAAGAATCATCACTTTATGTGACTGGAGTTATTACTGAAGATAACCGCTCAGATTTAGGATATGAAATGCAAGTGAAATCAATCGAAGTTATACACGAAGCACATGATTATCCAATTACACCTAAAAATCACGGTACTGAATTTTTAATGGATCACCGTCATTTATGGTTACGTTCTAAAAAACAACATGCTGTTATGAAAATTAGAAATGAAATTATTAGAGCAACATATGAATTCTTCAATGAGAATGGATTTACTAAGATTGATCCACCAATTTTAACTGCAAGTGCGCCAGAGGGAACAAGTGAACTATTCCATACGAAATACTTTGATGAAGATGCTTTCCTCTCTCAAAGTGGCCAATTATATATGGAAGCAGCTGCAATGGCTCATGGTCGCGTATTCTCATTTGGTCCAACTTTTAGAGCAGAGAAATCTAAAACAAGACGCCATTTAATTGAATTTTGGATGATTGAACCAGAAATGGCATTTACTAATCATGCTGAAAGTTTAGAAGTACAAGAACAATACGTTACACATGTCGTTCAATCTGTACTTAAAAATTGTCAATTAGACCTTAAAGCATTGGATAGAGATACAAGTAAACTTGAAAAAGTATCAACACCTTTCCCAAGAATTTCATATGATGACGCAATTAAATTCTTAAAAGAAGAAGGTTTCGATGATATTGAGTGGGGCGAAGATTTTGGTGCACCACATGAAACTGCAATTGCAAATCATTATGATTTACCTGTATTTATTACAAATTATCCAACTAAAATTAAGCCATTCTATATGCAACCAAATCCAGATAATGAAGACACTGTACTCTGTGCTGATTTAATTGCACCAGAGGGTTATGGTGAAATCATCGGCGGTTCTGAACGTATTAATGACTTAGAATTATTAGAACAACGTATTGATGAACATCAATTGGACACAGAAAGTTACAATTATTATTTAGATTTACGTCGTTATGGTAGTGTGCCACATAGTGGATTTGGATTGGGCTTAGAAAGAACAGTTGCTTGGATTTCAGGTGTAGAACACGTAAGAGAAACTGCACCATTCCCACGATTATTAAATCGTTTATATCCATAGGTTTTATGATTACTTTTCATACACAGTTATTTACTCGAGCCTGGGACATAATAATATGATGGTGCTATTTTGCAAATTCGCAGTAGCTGACTGAACTGAAAATGCACTTAAATCAAGCTTTTTTCAGTTCTAGTCACCCTTGCGGGGGTGGGACGACGAATTTAAAAAGAATTCTGTCCCACTCCCGCTTTTTCAACTTTAAAGAGGGAGGAATATCAATTTGAATAAATTTCAACTGAAAAAACGTCCTGTCGTCATTAGAAGAGAATTATTTGATCATTATAGTGAATTAGGACTAACTGAAAAAGATTTAATCATTTTAATTAAATTGATTTATGCCTCTGAATCATCAAATAAGCAACCATCCGTCGATGAATTAAAATTAGGGTCTAACATGGAGCCAAGGGAAATTACTAGTATTATTCAACATTTAATTCAAAAAGATTTGTTACAACTTCAAGTGAAAAAGGATGAAGAAGGTAAATTTACTGAATATATGGATTTGGATGGCTTTTTTGAGAAATTAAGTACTATTTTATCTCAGGAACAAACAAATCAAAAAACGAATCAAACGCAGCAAGATTTCAAAGATTTGTTTCAATACATTGAAACTTTGTTTGCTAGACCGATTTCTCCTTATGAAATCGAAACGCTTAATCAATGGATTGATGTAGACCAACATAATTTTGCTTTAATACGAGCTGCATTAGATGAAGCATATAGCCATGATAAGCTTAGCTTTAAATATGTTGACCGTATTTTATTGAACTGGAAAAAGAATAACGTAACAACGACTGAAGAATCTAAGAAAGTTAGAGAACAATTTAACAAACCAACTATGACACATACGGTTAAACATATACCAAAGTTTGATTGGTTAAATGGGGAGAAATTAGATGATAAGTAAAAAGAAAGCACTTGAAATGATAGATGTCATAGCTGAAATGTTTCCAGATGCAGAATGTGAACTTAAACATGATAATGCTTTTGAATTAACGATTGCGGTATTATTATCTGCACAGTGTACAGACAACTTAGTGAATAAGGTCACGCGTACACTTTTTCAGAAATATAAAACGCCTCAAGATTATTTAAACGTTGATATCGAAGAATTGCAAAATGACATACGTTCCATTGGTTTGTATCGTAATAAAGCTAAAAATATTCAAAAGCTATGTCAGTCACTTATCGACCAATTTAATGGTGACATTCCTAATACGCATAAAGCGCTAGAAAGTTTAGCGGGTGTTGGACGTAAAACAGCAAATGTTGTAATGAGCGTAGCATTTGACGAACCTTCATTAGCAGTTGATACACATGTTGAGCGTGTTTCTAAGCGACTTGGTATCAATAGATGGAAAGATAATGTTACCCAAGTGGAAGAGCGATTATGCAGTATTATTCCTAGGGAAAGATGGAGTAAAAGTCATCACCAACTTATTTTCTTTGGTCGTTATCATTGCTTAGCTAGAAAGCCTAAGTGTGACATTTGTCCTTTACTAGATGATTGTAGAGAAGGGCAAAAACGTATGAAAGCACAAACAAAATAATAATTTAGAAAGCTTGATTAAATGATTAATAAACAGGATTTTATAGAAATTGAAGAACAACTTGATGAATTTGCTAATCAGCGCAGATTAAACTCAAATGAAGCTAAAAAGGTTATTGATAAATATTTTGACTTAATCATTCAATTCTTTAAAGAGATAAATGAAATTGAGACGATTGATTTCAAATTATTAGATCAATATCCAGTGGTACCTATGAACTTCGAGGAACGCTATCAGTATATGTTAGCTAGAAAGTATCATTTTATGGGTTATAGTCAAATGAAGACGCTAAAAAGTGAGTTAATTAAAATGAATGCTTCGTATCAAATTAGAAGGAAGCGTTTGGACTAAAGTTAAGATAATAGCCGTTGAGATTGAGACGTTATTTTTAGATATAGGTCATAAAATAGGGTCATAATTTAATGATCTCAATTTCTTGCAATACGCTTTTATAAAGGCCCTTAAAATAAACGCGTCTCAGTTCTAGTCATTCTTGCGGCCGGGCCTCAACAAAAAGCATTTCATTAAGAAATTTTACAAGCAAAATAAGTTAGGCAAGCACTCCAACAATACTAATTATTATAAATAAACAAGCCAGTAAATGAATTTATCAAAACTCATTTACTGGCTATTTTACTAGGAATGATGTCCCAGTCTTTCATTTAAATATTTAACACTTCAAAAACACTATGAAGCTTTTTTAAAGTCGAAAATACTATTTAAATTAAAAATATTTGAAAGGGTACTTCCGAAACTATTTGAACTTTGTGTTGATGAATTGTTATTCGTATTTCCTGAATTAGTGTTACTACTATTGTTACTATTACTACTATTTGAACTGTTAGCGTTAGTTGATGTACTTGAGCCACTGCTTCCGTTTACTTCACGATTAGTCGTGTTGTTATCAGGATGACCACTAACTGATAAATTATCAGGACTAGAACCGTTAACTGAATCTGGTTTTTCAAAGTCACCATCATTACTAGAAGAAATATCTGACATCACATCTTCATATAAGAATTGTGGATATTCTTGTTCTGTGTGACCTAAGAATGAGTTAACGCCACCTTCTTTAATTTCACTGAAGCCCATCCAGATAGACATCGTGTATTTAGGTGTAAAGCCATTAATCCAAACGTCTTTCGCAGCGTTATCAGGTAGGTTATATTGTTGGTTAATTTCAGTACCATAAGTACTTGTACCAGTTTTAGCACCCATTGTAACGCCTGAAACGCCGTGTCCATATGCTGAACCATAGGCTTTAAATGTACCTGTGAGCATTTCAGCTAACATGTAAGCTGTGTAGTCTTCCATCGCTTTATGACTCGTATGATCAAACTCAATTGTATCATCGTCAGCTGTTACAACTTTCTGAATCGAATGCGCATTATTATAAGTACCACCATTAGCAATTGCTGCGAATGCAGATGCTAATTGAGTAGGTGAGAACTCAGAAGCGCCACCACCAAGTACTTCAGAAGGACCAATATCACTTTGATAATCTAATCCAACTTTTGATGCAAATTTCTTAACTGCATTGTCACCAGCTTGTGCATTCACTTGTTGCCAAGTTTTAAGTGCTGGGATATTGAAACTTTGTCTTAGTGCATCATACGCAGTTACAGTTCCATGACCATTTCCATCATAGTTTTGGAATGTACCGCCATCAATTGAATAACTAGATTCATCTTGAATTGCATGATTTGTAGCCCATTGCATATTTTCGATTGCTGGACCATAAGATAAGAATGGTTTCAATGATGAACCAGTTAAGTGTGCATCTGTTGCAGCATTATTATCTACAACGTCTTTGAAGTTACGTCCTCCAGAGATTGCAACTAGACCACCCGTTTTACTATCAAGAATTGTTGAACCAACTCGTTGGTCATCATTTTTGTAGTAATTACCATTATCTATACGATTTTGTAATGTTTGTTGAACATCTTTATCCATATTAGTGTAAATTTTGATTCCACTTTGAAGAACATCAGCCAAGTTTTTATCCTTGAATTCTTTGTTGTTCATCAATTCAGATTTAACAAAGTTTACATATGAATCGTATTCAGAATCAGAATCATCTGTGCCAATTTGACGTTCCTTAGCTGTACGATCTACTAAATTAGCTTTTAAGTTAATTTTCTTAGCATCATTATATTCTTTATCAGAAATTCTATTATGATAATGCATTAAGTATAGTACAGTGTTCTTACGATTTTCTGCCTGTTTAGGATTATCGTAAATGTTATAAAGGTTAGGCACCTGTGGTAAACCTGCTAAATATGCTTCTTCAGCAAGATTTAAATCTTTCAAATCTTTATCGAAGTAATATTTAGCTGCAGCTTTAACACCGTATACACCGTCTGAGTAATAAATTTTATTTAAGTACATTTCAAAAATTTCATCTTTACTGTACTCTTGCTCTAGACGATAAGATAGGTAAGCTTCTTGGGCTTTACGTCCGATAGATTTCTCTTCACTTAGAAATGCTCGCTTAACTACTTGTTGCGTTAAGGTAGATGCACCTTGTGAACCAAATCCACCAGTTAAGTTTTTACCAATAGCACCAAATAAACGTTTATAGTCAATTGCACCATGTTCATAGAATCGATTATCTTCAGTTGCTAGCACGGCATTTCTCATATTTTTAGGAACATCTTTTAATTCAACATGTTCTCGTCTTGCGCCATTATCTAATTTTTTAACCAAGTCACCATTTTTGTCGTAAATTTCTGCCGGTTTAGGATCTTGTAATTTAGATTCGGTAAATGCAGGTGCTTTCCATGCATAGTACGCAAATAATAAAATGCCTAGTAGAACTAAAACGATAAAGGCGATTAATAAAAAGCCAATAATCTTAATAATCGTTCTTTTCACATTCTTATTCTTTTTTGCTTTGGACTTCCCATTTTTACCATTTTTAGGTTGAGAAGATCCTTTATTTTCCGTCATACGCGGTCCTCACTTTCATCTAATATCAACTTATCAACTGCATTGAGGTAATTTAATCTTGGTTGATACTGATAAGGAATATAGTAACTATTTTTTCTTATTTCTTCAACTGTTATTGATTTTTTTATTTCATTTTTATATCTTTCCCAAAATTTTTGGAATTTGGAAAATGGCAATAGATATACTTCATCAAGTATTTTAAATCTTATAATTAAAAATACAATTCCTTTTTGAAGAAATGCTTTTTTCATATGTTCTACTTGATGATCATGAATGTTATTCAAAGGAAAAGAAGTTTTATTCTTAGTCTCCTTTGCTTCAAAATCAATATAATGACCATTATACACGCCATTATAATCCGTAGTTGAAGGTGTACGAAAGTAAGCTTCATTAATAACTGCTTTACTTCGTTTCGGATAATGAACATTAACGATTTGAACCGGTGTCGGCTTTTTATGTATAACCGCTTTGCCATGGTTTAAATAATAATCGTTAGAACGTTCAATATCTTTTTCAAGAGTCATACCACGGCCACCATATTCTATATTACTAGAATTCGATTTGCCATTTCTTCCGACCTTAGTCGTATTTCCCTTAAAAGGTTTGCCATTAGGGTAATTCATTAGATTCACCACACAAGTTTGAATACATTTAATAGTGGATATGTAACACTAATACCAACTAATCCTTAAGTGATTACGGATTGTAATTTCAAACTAGGATAGATAATAATGAAGCATAAACAAATAAGCACTTATACTCATGAGTGACTTCATTATTAATCTTCTTCATTTTAACGTTATTTATCTGGTAAAACAATATTTCAATGTATTTATCCTATTAATGAAGCTATCAATTAAATGACGGTCGGTTTAAATTATGATAAATTAAATTGGATATAAGGAGGGCGTCTTCATGGATACAAAAACAATAAATGACTTACTCAATGAACTACAAACAATTGAAGAACGCTTTAATAACGTGAAAGTTTCACAAAATGATTATGATTTTTACAATGTGGTTTATCCATACTCGCAAATGATAGATGCTAAATTAGAAAGCCTAATCAAATTAAAACCACAGATTATTCAACTAAGTTATATGAACGCCAACAAATTTGATTTACTTATCAAGTCTTATAAAGAATTATCTGTCGACTGCCATTTTCATAGAACGAGTAAAAAGTTGTTCACTGAAAAGGTAAAAGCAGTCAATTACGATTTAAAATATATTTATCAAACTATTGAAGGGTGATGTCGCACAAATGAAAACTGTGTATGTTACAGGATATAAATCATTTGAGTTAAATATATTTAAAGATGATGCACCTGAAGTCTATTATTTAAAAGCATTTCTCAAGCACAAATTAGTACAATATATTGATGAAGGCCTTGAATGGGTCCTCATACAAGGTCAACTCGGCATTGAATTATGGACTGCTGAGGTTGTTATCGATTTACGTTCTGATTATCCAGAATTGAAATTAGGCATTATAACACCGTTTTACGGACATACGTCGAAGTGGAATGAACAAAATCAAATGAAGTATAATAAGATTGCGCAAGAAGCTGATTTTATGGAAAGTGTTCATCATTCAGAATATGAGGGGCCGTATCAGTTCAAACAAACAGATCAATTTATGCTAGATCACTCTGATATGTCTTTACTTATATATGATGATGAGCAAGAAGGAAGCCCGAAATTCTTTAAAAGGATGTTAGTTGATTTTATAGATAAAACAAACTATACTTGTGATATTGTGGCATTTGATGAACTCACTGATTTTATAAATGACATGCAGTGGGAGCAAGATCAAAGTTTCGAATGAGGTGGAAAAAATGGCAGATGTTTCTTTAAAGCTTTCAGCAAAAGATATCTATGAAAAAGATTTCGAAAAAACTATGGCCCGTGGTTATCGTCGTGAGGAAGTAGATGCTTTCCTAGATGATATCATTACAGACTATCAAAAAATGGCTGATATGAATAATGAAGTTGTAAAATTGTCTGAAGAAAATAACAAACTAAAAAAAGAAGTTGAAGAATTAAGACTAAGAGTGGCAACATCAAGACCTTCTGACAATAAATCATTTTCTTCAAACAACGCTAATTCATCAAACAATAATGTTGATATTTTAAAACGAATTTCTAACTTAGAAAAAGCTGTATTTGGAAAGTAATGTAAGCGTCTTTAGATTTAATGAATGTAATAATAGATAACTATTGTGTAGCGTCATTTTCACTAAACAATAGTCAATCTACAAAAATATCTGTAATAGTATAGATAATTATGATATAATCGCAAAAGTGATATTTTGGGTAATCGCTATAGCAATATAGAGGAAAGTCCATGCTCACACAATCTGAGATGATTGTAGTGTTCGTGCTTGATGAAACAATAAATCAAGGCATTAATTTGACGGCAACGAAATAACCTAAGTCTAATGATACGGTTAAAGTAGTTTGAAAGTGCCACAGTGACGTAGCCTTCTTAGAAATAAGAAGGGTGGAACGCGGTAAACCCCTCGAGTGAGCAATCCAAATTTGGTAGGAGCACTTGTTTAGCGGAATTCAACGTATAAACGAGACGTCTTTATTCGAAATATAAAGATATGTAGACAGATGGTTACCACCGACGTACCAGTACAACTAGTGTACGATATGAGTACAACGGTACAGAACATGGCTTACAGAAATATCATGAACTAGTTTAGCTCTCCCATTGATTGGAGAGCTTTTATTTTTTTCTAATCATACATAAAATTTTAAATATTTGTTAACATAAAAATGTAATTATAAAAAAGGAGATCACGTCATGTTCCAATTATTAGCAGTTTGTCCTATGGGATTAGAGGCTGTTGTTGCCAAAGAAATTCAAGAACTCGGATATGAAACACAAGTTGAAAATGGGCGCATCTTTTTCGAAGGTGATGCTAAAGCGATTGTAAAATGTAATTTATGGTTGCGTACAGCTGATCGTATTAAAATCGTAGTGGGCCGCTTCAATGCCAAAACATTTGATGAACTTTTTGAGAAGACGAAATCATTACCTTGGGAAGACATTATTGATAAAGAAGGCCAATTTCCTGTTCAAGGTAGAAGTGTTAAATCTACACTTTATAGCGTGCCAGACTGCCAAGCAATCACAAAAAAAGCAATTGTGGAACGCTTAAAGAAAGCATACGATGAAAAAGGTTGGTTAAACGAAAGTGGCGCGAAATATCCTGTTGAAGTAGCTATTTTAAAAGATAACGTCTTACTAACCATTGATACATCAGGCTCTGGTTTGAATCGACGTGGCTACCGAATTGCTCAAGGGGAAGCACCTATTAAAGAAACACTTGCTGCAAGTTTAGTTCGATTAGCAAATTGGAAAGGAGATACACCTTTCATTGATCCATTCTGTGGTTCAGGTACCATTGCGATAGAAGCCTGTTTAATTGCGCAAAATATCGCACCTGGATTCAATCGTGATTTCGTTTCTGAAGAATGGAATATTATGCCACCTAATATATATGATGAAATGAGAGACGAAGCTGATCAGCAAGCAGATTATGATAAAGATATTCAAGTATTTGCATCCGATATAGATCCTGAAATGGTTGAAATTGCTAAACGTAATGCTGAAGAAGTCGGCTTAGCAGATATTATTCAATTTAGTGTGAAAGATGTTAATACATTAACAATTGATACGGATAGCCCTGTTGCTTTAGTTGGGAACCCTCCGTATGGCGAACGTATTGGGGATAGAGAAGAAGTTGAAGAAATGTATCGCTATATTGGTAAGTTGATGAATCAACATGCACATCTATCAACCTACATTCTTACTAGCAACAAAGAATTCGAATTCTTAGTTAATCGAAAAGCGACTAAGAGAAGAAAATTATTCAATGGTTATATTGAATGTACGTATTATCAATATTGGGGTAAAAAACCAACTACTATATAATTTTTATTAAATTTGTAAATTTTTCTTGCTGTATCTAATAATATTTAATTAATTTAATCAATTCATTAGCGCTCTTATTATTACTGATGTAAAGTGATAGTAAGAGTGTTAAATTTAGATACAACTACATATATTTTAAACATCATAGTTAGGAGAGAAATCATATGCAAACAGTTTTAATTATTGGCGCAAACGGTAAGGTCTCTATCGAGGCTACTAAAATATTTTTAGAGGATTCAAATTTTAATGTTGATTTATTTTTAAGAAATGCACATCGAATTCCAGATTATGCATCAAATCGAGTGACAGTATATGAAGGCGATGCAAAAAATGCGGAAGATTTAGAACAAGCATTAGATAAAGTTGATGTTGTCTTTGCGAGCCTATCTGGTTCATTAGATGTTGAAGCACAAGCGATTGTAGATGCAATGTCTAAAAAAGATGTAAAACGTCTAATCTTTGTAGCTGCCCCTGGGATTTATGATGAATTACCACCTAAATTTAATGCATTTAATAAATCTCAATTTGGAGAAAAATTAACTAAATATCGTAAAGCAGCAGACATTATTGAAGCGTCAACACTAGATTATACAATTATACGTCCTGCTTGGCTTACATTTAAGAATGAAACAGATTACGAAGTTACTTCAAAAGATGCTCAATTTAAAGGAACAGAAGTTTCACGTCGAAGTGTTGCAAGTTTAGCTGTCCGCATTGCTAAAAACCCAGAACTGTACTCAAAAGAAAATATTGGTGTTAATAAACCAAACACTGATGGGGATAAACCTGCTTGGTTTAATTAACAATTCTTTATATTTGTTTCAAACAAGTGTTGTGATAAAATTTAATAAATAGGTAGCTTGGCAGAATTGATATTGTAATGCCGTTCATTCTATTCTATAGAATACTACCACTGTTAAAATAGCCTGTTACATTTAGTATGTCTCAGGCTCTTACTTTTTTTATTAGAATGTTTGAAATAAAGGGGACTTAGCATGGCTAATAATGAACAACTGGATATTTTATATAAATTAAAAAAAGAAGTTGAAAAATCTAAAAACTCAACTTTAGTACATACCATTAATCAAGTCATTAAAAAAGTATATTTAAATCAATATACTGCTTCTTTTGTAGGGCACTTTTCAGCGGGTAAATCAACTTTAATCAACTTATTATTAGAACAAGATATTCTTCCAAGTTCACCAGTACCAACAACAAGTAATACTGCAATTGTATCTGTTTCAGATAAACAAGGTATTATAGCTAATTTAGAAAATCAACAATATTCTAAATTAAAAACTTATGATGAAGTTAAAAAAATGAACCGTTTAAATGTAGATGTAGAATCTGTTGAGATTAATTTTCCATCTGCAAAATTTAAAAATGGCTTTACTTTGCAAGATACACCTGGCGTAGATTCAAACGTTGCTACACATCAATCCACTACTGAACAATTCATGTACACAAGTAATATTCTATTCTATACAGTAGATTATAATCATGTACAATCAGCGTTAAATTTTCAATTTATTAAACGAATGAATGATGTAGGGATTCCTGTCATCTTTATCATTAATCAAATTGATAAACATAATGAAGATGAAATTACATTTGGAACTTTTAAAGAGAGAGTCAATAAGTCAATTGAGGATTGGGAGATTAATCTAACAGATATCTTTTATGTGTCTAAATTCGATCACCCTGAAAATGAACTATCACGTCTCTCTCAGTATTTAGTAGAGAAAGATAATAACAGAGAAGCTATTGAAGAATATGTCAATCGTACAGTGAAATTCATTACAGAAGCACAATTAGGATATATTCAAAATGAGCTACAAGATATATTGGAACAACTTAACATTAATGAAGATGAATTTGAACAAGCTTATGCCAAGTTTCAACAAAATCAAGCTGTTAGCGAAGAAGCTAGACTATTGAATAATCCTGATCAATTATTAAGCTTTTTAAAACAAAAGCGTAAAGATGTATTAGATAATGCATATATAATGACGCATGACATGCGTGAAGAAATTAGACAATACCTTGAAAGTATGAGCGATGATTTT
This sequence comes from Staphylococcus sp. HMSC34C02, assembly GCF_001838705.1. NCBI lineage: Bacteria > Bacillati > Bacillota > Bacilli > Caryophanales > Staphylococcaceae > Staphylococcus > Staphylococcus sp. HMSC34C02. The sequence goes on along the minus strand of NZ_KV838571.1, from coordinate 13,956 downwards.
AAAGTTGGAGGCTTCTTAAACAAAAAGAAGAAAAAGCAAGAAGAACAAGAAGCGCGCCTACAAAATGTTGTAACTAAATTACAAGATAAGATGAATCAACAAATTCGACAACCTCTAAGAGAAGATATGTCGTTCTTAACTCGCTTTATTAATAATTCCGAGGTGAATCATGACATTCTAAATCAGCATTATGCTATTGATTCAAGTTTAATCTCAAATTTATATCAACCTCAAACGAGTATAAGTAATACGTATGTACTTACTTTCAGTGATGACGTGCTAAAAGCAATCAGAAATGATGTAGAAAAACAATCTAATCCATTGTTTGATAAAGCAATTAAGTATACACAAGCGCAAGATCTAACTGAGGAGACGACTGATGACTTACAAATCTACGAGCATTATCTAGAGTTACAAAATTTAAAATCATCTCTAACTACTAAGAATTATTTACATTATTATATCCATATGGAAGATTCTTTAGATAAATTAATAGGTAGAACTGAGGCAAATTATGTTCTCGAGGATACCGAACAGGTTATCACAAACGATGAGGACGCATCAAATCATCATTCGAATGTTAATCACATTAATGAAGTTAATATTCAAGCAGCATTGGATATTATTAATCCTGTACCTTTATTTGAAAGAACGAAAAAAGATATTAAAGATACATTAGAGCGATTAGACAATAAGTTAGTTAAAATTGGTGTGTTCGGCACATTCAGCGCAGGTAAAAGTAGTTTAATTAACGCTTTATTAGGTGGACAATATTTAGTAAGTTCACCAAATCCAACTACAGCAGCGACGACTGAATTATCATATGGAGAGAATAGTCAGATTACACTTAAAACTGAAGAACAATTATTAAACGAACTTAATCAACTAATTGAATATCACGATGTTTCTTTTGAAACACTTGACTCATTTATCTATTCTGATATTCAACGTTTAAAGCGTAAATTAGAAAAGAACCAACTTGCCTTTGTAAGCGCAGTTCAAAAACATTATTCGATGTATAAAGATATGTTAGCAGAAGGTACCAAACATGTGATTTCTCGAGAAGAAATTAAGAAATGGAGTGCCCAAGATGAATTCGCTACATTTGTTAAGACTGTCCATATCAATTTACCGATAGAATGGCTTAAAGGTAAAATCATTGTTGATTCTCTAGGTCTACATTCTAATAATCAACGACATACAAATGAAACTGAACAAATTTTGACTTCATCTGACTTAATTTTATATGTGAGTTATTTTAATCATTCCTTTACTGATAACGATAAGCATTTTATTGAACATATGAAAGAAATGAATCAACTTAATGAAAATCAAGCATTTAAAATGGTCATCAACGCGGTAGACTTAGCAGAAAGCTCTGATGATTTAAACGCTGTGAAACATTATGTTAAAGATGCGCTCACTCAAGTCAACCTAAAATCGGATATCTTTGGCGTTTCAAGTAGACTAGCACTGAAACAAAGCGATGAAGGCATTGATCAATTGCGACAAAGTATTGATCAATTTGTAGAAATAGATTCAAATCGTATATTAGAACAACAAATGGTTAAGCAGCTTGAACAAATCAATCTTTCTTTTGAAGAAATGATTCATGACTATCAAACAAACCAATCTCATATTGAGCAACGTCAACAGCAATTAAAGCAATATCAAAATAAGCAAAGATTATCAAATCAATTGTTAATGACTACGGAACAACATACTAATAATGAGGTTGAAGATCAGATTTATCATTTAAATGGAAGATTAAAGTTACAATTATTAGATGATGTTAAACGTGTTTATAATAGTCAAATGACTCAAAATAGTGATTTTAATGATGAAAAGAAAATTTCTTCTAAAACATTTTTAGACCAAATTCACCAACGCCTGTATTTGGAACAAAGTCTATTAGTTGAGCGTATAAAAAAATATTATAATCATCAACTTAGCGATCAAGTCGCACCAATACTACAAAAATTAAACCAATTGCATGTGTTTATTAATCCTGAGTTTAATGTCACGCCTGAATTTACTGAAAAAGCATTTTTACGTATAGATTTAAACGATATGCTTGCTGCATTACCTAAACAATTAACTAAACGAAGAATTCTTAATCCTAATACTCAAAGAGCATTGCAAGAACAAATTAGTATAAGCACACTTGAATTATTACAAAATCAAATGAGTGAATTCAGACAAGCATTAATTCAATTTGTTGCCTCAATGAATGAAGAGGCAGAAGATAAATTTGCGCAACTTGAAGGTGCGATTCAAAGCCAAATTGATGAATTAGTATCATTTAATTTGGACAATACTTTAATTGAACAATTACAAACAGCGCATCAAAAATTAAATGCACTATTAAAATAGAAAGAAGGCACAATCTATGGAAAATCGTGTCCTATTAGTGGATGGAATGGCTTTACTTTTTAGACATTTCTATGCAACTAGTTTACACAAACAATTTATGTATAATTCAAAAGGGGTACCAACCAATGGTATCCAAGGATTTGTCAGACATATTTTTACAGCAATTAATGAGATTAAACCTAGCCATGTTGCAGTTTGCTGGGATATGGGACAATCAACATTTAGAAATGAGATGTATAGCGCTTATAAGCAAAACCGTCCAGCGCCTCCAGAAGAACTCATACCTCAATTTGATTATGTCAAAGACATTTCAGATCAATTTGGTTTCATTAATGTAGGTATGACAAATTATGAAGCTGATGATGTTATAGGTACGCTTGCAAAATCTTTTTCAAAAAATAATGAAGTTCACATCATCACTGGAGACAAAGACATCTTACAATGCATCAATGAAAAAGTAGAAGTGTGGCTAATTAAAAAAGGATTTAACATATATAATCGCTATACTTTAACACGTTTCAATGATGAATATCAGTTAAATCCGCAACAACTGATTGATATTAAAGCATTTATGGGTGATAGTGCAGACGGATATCCCGGTGTAAAAGGGATAGGCGAGAAAACAGCTCTCAAATTAATTCAAACCTATGGAAGTGTCGAAAATGTGCTTTCTAATATTGATAAATTAACACCTGCACAACGCAAGAAAATTGAAAGTGATAAAGATAACTTAACTTTATCCAAACGCCTAGCCGAAATATATACTGAAGTACCACTTAATAGTATAGAAATATATAAAGATATGGCTTACGCACATTCAATTAATCACATACTTTCAATTTGTAATGAACATGAACTATATGTATCAGGTAAATATATTTCATCGAAGTTATAACGGACGCAATGAGTCTGGAACATATATAAAATAATGATGTATTTTGGAAATTTGCAGTAGTTGACTGAACTGAGAAGGCGTTTAAATCGAGCTTTTCTCAGTTCTAGGCATCCTTGCGGGCGGGGGCCCCAACAAAGAGAATTCCACTAAGAAATTCTACTAGCAAAGCAAGTTGGGAGTCGGGGTCCCAGCAAAGTGCATTTTACTAATACATTTTATAAACAAAGCAAGATAGGAGTGGATGACGAATTTAAAAAGAATTCTGTCCCACTCTTTATTTTTTATTAATTTTAAATGCCGCTCAATTCATAAATTAATTTATTTTATTGATAAAAATTCTAATTCACAGTGAATTGAATTAGTGCTACAATTAAAGAGAACAACAATTGAATTGTTCATTTCATAATGATAATTGAAATTTAATACCCGAGAGGAGTTGTAAAACTTTTGTCGAGTAATTTTTTTGTGTTAAAGTGACACTTAAAATTTTGACAATAATAACGGTAACTTAATTATCAACCTTTTTGATATTGAGCTATGTGTTATCGGAATTACTTTTCAATCATGCTCATAACATCAACATCAAGAATATACAACATAGAATAGGAGAGACGCGCATCAATGAATCATCGAGATAAATTGCAGAAATTCAGTATCCGAAAGTATGCAGTGGGAACATTCTCAACTTTAATTGCCACGCTCGTATTTCTAGGGACGCATACGGATCAAGCGCATGCAAGTGAGAATGCTAATGCTACCGTAGAAAAAGCTAAGACAAATACTGATACACAAGCAACCCGAGACATAAATAGTTCTCAAAATGATGCAATAACAATTCAAAATGATCAAACTTCTGATCAAGCTGCAGAAATCAATAAGCAGTCAAAACAAGATGACAAGATAACGACAGAAAAAAATACTTTAGAAACTCAAACAAGCAAAAAAGAAATTACTAATTCGACATCTTCACCAATTAAAGAAAAGATAGAGGAATCTCCGACAGTCGTTAAAGATGAAAAAAATAAAGTGCTGGAGAAAAAATCTTCATTAAACGTTGAGAAAGAATCATCGAATCAAAGTAAACAATCAGTTGAATACTCTAACTCAAAATCATCTAAACAATTAGCAGACAATCCGGACATGCTTAAAGCATCTAAGGTGGATAACGTACAGAAGAGTGATAGTAAAAACGTATCTAAATTGACTAACCTGACAAATGAAATTCAAAGTAAATTGCCAGAAGTTGAAACTTTAGAACCTTCAAATCCTCATATTGAAGAAGCTAAAAAGTTAATAGTTGAAAGTCATCATATTATTCAATCTAGCGATGTATCACAACAATCACTTTTAGATTTAGCTAAGAGATTAGAGCGAACTCGCAATTCATTAGCCAATGTGATTACTCGATCACATTCAGGTAAACGTGATCCAAGAAATGGCCAACAAATCGATAAAGGAACGAACTTTAGATTTACTACATTGAATAGCCGTTGGAATGCTGGAAGAAACGTTATTGTATATCAACGAAACTATGCTTCTTTACCTGATGGTAGAGCGCTTGGTACTGGTCAACAAAGAAACGGTGTGGAAAGTATTACTTCTAGAAAGACCGTAATGCGTGCTTATTATAAAAATGAAGGTAATTCAAAATACTTAGTTTATGATGTATTCTTCAATAATGACGGCGTTAACTTTATATCACCTGGGTCACAACAACGTTTAGGGATGGCCTTACTATTACCATATAAAGTAATGAAATTGAACTCAGATGGTTCATTTGCGAGCGATTCAGTTAGAAATCTATCTTACGCAGCTTATGAAAAAAGAAGTGGTAGAAATAGTCTATTAAGTGAATCACCTAGCGATTTTATTATCGATCCAGATAATAGTACACAAATGATTGATATGTTAAGAAGTAATCAACGCGATTTTGGTCATACAACATTTTATCTTAGTTTCGGTGTTCGTCCAGGCAGAAGCTTTAATAGTGATGCAAACGAATATTTCCATTCAAATAGAAATAATCCTGACTTGAGAAGAGCAGTTGAAGATCAACGAGGCATTTACAGTGGATGGAACTATGGTATTGGTATTCAAGTAGATCCTAACCATCCAGAAGGCGCAAATCGTGCGTATCATATGCATCTTGAAGTTAAATTAAGAGATAATGTTACAAATGCCGAGCTAGAAAATGCTTGGTCATATGCTAATACAGCTGCTATGGGTGGTGTAAGTAAATCTGCTTATACAGTTTTATCAGGTCGTATATTACCTGAAGATAGTGCACTGCCATCTATCGAGAACCAACCACCAGTGAAACCAACAATTAACTCTGATTTAGTAGGTAAAGCAACAACGACAACAGTTATTGATGTATCTACTGATCCGAATACTAAAGTAGAAATTTTCGATAAAAACGGTAATAAAATTGGTACAGGTACGACAGGTTCTAATGGACATGCTTACATTACGCCAACTAGTCCTATACCTGAAGGTAATGTCACTGCAAAAGCATATAATCACAGTGATGAATCAAAAGTTTCAACATCTGATCCTAAATTTGCAACTGACACAACACCACCTACAACACCTGTAATTAACACACGACTAGTTTACAAAGCTGGTACATTAACACCGATTGATGTTTCTACTGATCCAAATACGCATGTTGCATTAATAGATAAAAATGGCCGTATTTTTGGTGCTGGTACAACAGATAGTAGTGGTCACGTAGTAATTACTCCAGATCGTGTTATCCCAGAAGGTAATGTTACTGCGAAAGCAACTGATAATGCTTTACATCCAAATAGTTCGGTTTCAATACCTGTTCAAGCGACAACGCTTATTCCTGTAATGAAACCAGTAATTAATACAAATGTTGCGGGTAAAGCTTTCTCTACACCAGTTATCGACATTACATCTACTCCAAATACGCGAGTTGAACTATTAGATAAAAATAATAATGTCATTGGACGTGGTATTACAGGCTCTAACGGACATGTTAATATTACCCCTGATCATTATCTTTTCGAGGGTAATATCACTGCGAAAGCATATGATCAAACTGATGAAACTAATAATGCAACATCTGATCCTAGACATGTTACCGATACAACACAACCTAGAAAACCAGTAATTAATACAAATTTAGTTAATAAAGTAGGTACAAGAACGCCTATTGATGTTTCTACGGATGTATTGACTAGAGTAGAAATCTTTGATGAAAATGGTAAAAGTTATGGTGTAGTTCTTACTGGAATGGACGGTCACGGTATAATTACGCCAAGAGAGCCACTACCTTTAGGAAAAATCTATGCACGTGCTACAGATGGTGCAGAAACACCAAACTCAATCGATTCTGATCATGTACCAGTAACAGATACCATTCCACCAACTGTTCCAACTGTAGATACAGATTTAACAGGAAAAGCAACAACTTTAACGCCAATTACCGTTACAACGGATCCGAATACGAGAGTTGATTTAATCGACAAAAATGGGCGTGTTATAGGTACTGGTACAACTGACGGAAATGGGCATGTAATTATCACTCCTACAACTCCTATTGTAGAGGGTAATGTCATTGCGAAAGCTTATGACCCAGCTAACAATGTTTCAACGTCTGCACCTAGAAAAGCGACGGATACGACGCCACCAACTAAACCTAGAGTTACTTCACCTTTAGGAGGAAAAGCAGGTACGACTGACCCTGTTACAGTTACAACAGATCCGAATACGAATGTTCAATTATTAGATAAAAATGGGCAAATCATAGGAACTGGAACTACGGATAGTTCAGGTCGTGTCAATATTACACCGACAAGACCTATTCCTGAAGGTAATGTTACAGCTAAAGCAATTGATAATGCGGAACATCCGAATAGTTCTATGTCTGATCCAGTCA
>NZ_KV838571.1:6380-6684 GCF_001838705.1 Staphylococcus sp. HMSC34C02 | reverse complement strand
CCAACTAAACCTAGAGTTACTACACCTTTAGGTGGAAAGGCGACTACTTTAACACCGATTGAAGTTATTACGGATCCAAATACAAACGTACAACTTTTAGACAAAGACGGTAATGTCATTGGTTCGGGTACGACTGGTACTAATGGACGTGTTACAATCACGCCAACTCGCCCTATCCCGGAAGGTAATGTCACTGCCAAGGCTATAGATAATGCAGAACATCCAAATAGTTCTACGTCTGATCCAGTCAAAGCGACGGATACGACGCCTCCAACTAAACCTAGAGTTACTACACCTTTAGGTG
>NZ_KV838571.1:5906-6280 GCF_001838705.1 Staphylococcus sp. HMSC34C02 | reverse complement strand
ATCCAAATACAAACGTACAACTTTTAGACAAAGATGGTAATGTCATTGGAACTGGAACTACGGCAGCGAATGGTCATGTTACAATCACACCAATTCGTCCTATTCCGGAAGGTAATGTCACTGCCAAGGCAACAGATAATGCAGAACATCCGAATAGTTCTATGTCTGATCCAGTCAAAGCAACAGATACGACGCCACCTAGGGAACCAGTTGTTACGAATGATTTAACTGGTAAAGCAACGACTAAAACGCCAATTACAGTAACGACAGACCCGAATACACGTGTTGAGTTACTTGATAAAGATAATCATGTCATTGGTTCGGGTACGACAGATAGCACTGGTCGAGTTACAATTACACCAACGGTGCCTATC